>NZ_JAWIRR010000034.1:0-47915 GCF_036320065.1 Stenotrophomonas sp. SMYL8 | reverse complement strand
CCCCCCCCCCCCCGCCCCCCCCCCCCCCGCGCCCCCCCCCCCCCCCCCGCCGCCCCCCCCCCCCCCCCCCCCCCCCCCCCCCCCCCCCCCCGGCCAAGCGCGGCTGTTGCTTTACACGACCAACCCCACCCACGAGGGGCTGCGCCGTTCGCCGGAACCTACGCCGAAGGCGCCGGCTTCTGCCGAAGCAGACTGACCGCCAGGCCGCCAACAACCAACACACCCAGCCCCAGCAACGCCCACAACAGCCACGACTTCCAGTCGTGCTGCGGCTTCAACGCCGCATCGCCGGCCAGCGGTTCCGGGCTGCCTTCCAGGCGCGCCAGCGTCGGCTGCCAGGAGGGGTCATTGCGCTGCCGCAGTTCCTCGATCAGCACACCGATCGGCGCCTCCATCCGGCGCGCAGTCGAGCTGCCCACCGCCAGCGCATACGGCGCCGCGCCCTGGCTCAGGAACACCAGCACTTCCGGCTGATAACCCAGACGCAGGGTTGGAGCCGTCGCGGTTTCAGCCGGGTTCGCCACCAGCTTCCAGTAACGGTCGCGGTGGATGCCGCCCAGCGGTTGGGCGGCGGACTGCTGTCGCTGGCCCTGGGCGCCCTGCTGCAGCTGGTAGGCAATCCACGGTGCACTACGGCGCTGCCATTCCGCGCTCTCGTCATCGCGGCTGAACAATGTCCACTGCACCAGGCTGTTGTCGGTGCTGGCCACGTCAGCACGCGCCGCCGGGAAGCGGCCATCCATCTCGAAGGTGTATTCGCCCTTGCGCTTCGAGGTCGGTTCCAGCGACAACCACTCCCACGGCAGTGTGGCCGGTGCCGGCGGCAGCTCGGCCAGCACGCTGCGCAGCGTTGGCAGACGGGCATCACCCTGCGCCAGCACGCGCAGATAGCGCGCTTCACCATCCACCTGCAGACGGCGCTGCAGCAGGCGCTTGCCGGCGCGCTGCAGATCCACCAGCGGAATGTCGCGGCCAATCGCACGCCAGTGCTGCAGGTCGTCGCTGACGTCCAGCTGCACCTGTGCCTGCAACGGCTGGCCACTGTCCGCCCAATCCAGCACCAGTGCCGCCAATGGTTGCTGGCCGAGCACGCTGGCATCGATCAGCCAACCGCCCTGCCCGTTCGCTACCGCACCACCACTCACGCGCGCCTCGACCCGGCGTACGCGGCCATCGGTATCGCGCTCGGTCAGCAACTGCAGGTCGTTGCGCTGCGCTTCGGCCAGCGGCGGCAACGCGAACCACGGCAGCTCACGCTGCACCGGCGGCTGTGCCAGCGGCTGGTCCGGCGCCAGCAAGGCCGACGGCAACGATTGGCCGGCGGCATTGAACACCTGCACATCGCCCAGGTCCGCACTACCGGCGCGACGGTAGATCGCCGGTTCCAGCACGACACGGTAGGCACCCGATTGTGCGCTGGACAACGTCAGCGGCCACTGCTCGGCGTACTGGGTACGGTAATCGGCGGCCTGTGCGGTGACGGCGGCCAGCATGCCGAACATCGCCGGCAGCAGCGCCCTGCTCCACGTCTTCATTGTTTTTCCTCCACGGTCGGCGCCGCGCTCGGCGGTGCCGGTGCCAGATAACCCACGACCGTGCACAGCAGGCCGTAGGCGATGAACGATGCGATGCCCAGCAGGTTGCCCAGGTGCTGGCGATCGACGATGACCAGCTTGGCCAGCACCACGCCCATCAGCACCGCACCCACCATCCACAACACGCGCTGGCCACGGCGCGAGCCCCACACCCAGGCAATCACGCCGAGCACGCTCCACAGCACGGTCAGGCTGGTCTGTGCCAGGCTGAAGCGCATCATCGACGCGTTCCAGGACAGGCCGCCCCACTGATGCACGCCATGCAGCACAACGCTGGTCAGCGCGACGAAGGTTGCCAATGACAGCAGCGGCATGCGGATACCCAGCAGCGCCTGCGGCGCCTGATCGCTGTACAGCCAACGCGCCAGCAGCAGCAGGCTCAGCCACTGCCCGATCTCCGCCGGATTCAGCACCGGCAGCCACAGCAGCGGCGCAGCATCGCCCGGCAACAGCTGGCCGGACAGCCAGCCGATCGACAACAGGCCGAACAGCACGCACTGCAGCGGCTGGCGCACGCGGTCGAACGCTGCACCCAGCGGCCAGCGCAGCGCATTCCAGCGCCACAGCGACAGCGCCGCCATCAGCAGCCACGGCAGCGTCACCAGCAACGTGGTCCAGCCCTGTGCCAGCCCGGCCTCGCCACCACCCCACAGGGCCAGCAGCGAAAGCAGCGACGGCCACAGCAGCCACCACAGGAACTGCGCGATGCGTGCCACGGTGTCGCCGCCCTGGCGCAGGCACAGCAGCGTTCGCACACCCAGTACCGCGAACGCCGCCCAGGCCAGCGCACCGTAGCCGGCGAACGGTTGCTGGTGCGCATCGCTCTGCATCAGCGCCAGCGGGAAGCCCAGCGCCAGCATCGTCAGTGCGGTCACCCCCAGCGCGCGCGCCGGCTGGCGACGCTGCATTTCCGCGGCCAGCCATGCAGTAACCGCGGCCAGCACCAGCAGTGCATCCACTTCGATGCGGTAGGGGAAGAACCGGGTGATCTCATGCACCAGGCCGCCCAGCCACCACAGCAGTCCCCACAGGTAGTAGACCAGCGCGATCTCGTGACGCTCCCTGCGCTGGTAACTCCACGCCGACGCGAAGCCGGCAACGGCCAGCAGCAGTGCACCGATCGCGGTCGGGTTGAGCAGGAAGCGCAGGTCCTCATGCCAGTGATCGCCACCGGCCACGAAAGCGAACGCCGCGCCCATCTGCAACAACGCACCGGACACCTGCGGCAGCCAGCGTTTCTGGCGCAGGCCCAGCCAGGCCAGGCCTGCACCTTCCAGCGCGAACACCGCGCCGGTGGCACGCGCCGACAAGGCCAGCGGTACCGCCAGCGTGGCGAAGCCCACCGCCAGCACCGCATGCGACTGCGCCAGCACGGTGTACGACGCGCGCGCAATCAGTGCCCGCGCCAGTACGGCGTAGATCGCCGCCAGGCCCAGTGCGCACAGCGCCAGCGTCATCGGCTGCTCGTGCAGCATGCCGGCCTGCAGCGAGAAGGCGACCAAGGGCGTACCGAACACCAGGCTGCCGTCGACCAGGTCACGCCGCCCGGCGGGCTGCCGGCGTGCGTACAGCAGCGGGATCAGCAGGTAGAAGGCGAAGAACAGCAGCAGGAACGGCTCGGTGCCGCTGAACTTGTCCGGCGCGTACTGCAGCACGCCCCAGAACGTACCGATGCCGAAGGTGAAGGCGAAGCCCAGCAGGTTCAGCGCGCGCCACGGCCGGAACCAGGCAATGGCGAAGATGCCGGCGTTGAGCACCGCGTAGTAGCTGAACAACCCCACGTGGTTGCCGCTGCCGGTGGACAGCCACAGCGGTGCCATGAAGCCTGCGAGGATGCCCAGCACCGCCAGCGTGCGCGAGTTCTGCACCACCGCCAGCACGCACAGCCCGGCCACCAGCGCGATCGAACTGGCGAAGGCAAACCCGGGGTTGAGCAGCTCGAACCGCTTGAACGCGGCGAAGATGGTCAGCAGCAGCACGCCGATGGCACCGCCCTGCAGCGCCAGTGCGAACAAGCGCCGGCGCTCGCGCTGATGCCAACCGAACGCCAGCAGGCCCAGCGCACCCACGGTGACACCGGCCAGGCGCAGCTCGATCGGCAGCACCAGCCAGCCCTGGTCACTGACGTACTTCAACAGCGCGGCAACACCGGCCAGCAGCACCAGCATGCCGATCTTGACCGGCACGTTGCCCTCGGTGAACCAGCGCTTGACCGCTCCGATGCCGCGCTCGATGAAGTTCGGCAGCGTCGGTTCGGAAGGCAACGGCGGCTGCACTGGCGCGGAAGGCACCGGCGGTGGTGCGACCGGGCGCGGCGCCTCCGCTGCCGCAGGCACCGGTTCGTGCACCGGCAGCGGCGTTGGCTGGGGCGGTGCAGCAACGGCGACCGGCCGCAGGAACGGTAGATCGGCACTGGCCGCAGGCATGGGCGCAGCCCGTTCCGGCGCGGGCTCGGCTGCAACCGGGCGGGCGGCCGGCGCGGCGGCCAAGGCACCTTCCAGCGCGGCCACACGGCGGCGCAGGCCGGCAATCATCACCAGCGCTACCACCAGCAGCAGCGGGATGGCCAGCAGAACCAGTACCACCAGGGCTATCAATGCTTCCATTGCATGCTTCCATTGCAATCCCGCGCCCCAGCGGCAGCGGTCGACCGCCCCATGCTACGACAGGGCTGGCCCCATAAACGACGAACCCCGGCCAGGCCGGGGTCCGCGTGCGATCTTGGCCAGCCTTACTTGGCGGCGACGACCTTGGCCATTTCCAGGCACTTGTTCGAGTAGCCCCACTCGTTGTCGTACCAGGTGACCAGCTTGACGAAGGTGCCGTCCAGGGCGATGCCGGCTTCGGCGTCGAACACCGAGGTGCAGGTCTCGCCGCGGAAATCGGTGGCCACGACCTTGTCTTCGGTGTAGCCCAGGATGCCCTTCAGCGGGCCTTCGCTCTGTGCCTTCACTTCCGCGCAGATCTCGGCGTAGGTGGCTTCCTTTTCCAGCTCGACGGTCAGGTCGACCACCGACACGTCCGAGGTCGGGACACGGAAGCTCATGCCGGTCAGCTTCTTGTTCAGTTCCGGGATGACCACGCCGACGGCCTTGGCCGCACCGGTGGACGACGGAATGATGTTCTCCAGGATGCCGCGGCCACCACGCCAGTCCTTGTTGGACGGGCCATCGACGGTCTTCTGGGTAGCGGTAGCCGCATGCACGGTGGTCATCAGGCCACGCTTGATGCCCCACTTGTCATTGATGACCTTGGCCAGCGGGGCCAGGCAGTTGGTGGTGCACGACGCGTTGGAGACGATCGCCTGGCCGGCGTAGGTCTTGTCGTTCACGCCGTAGACGAACATCGGCGTGTCGTCCTTCGACGGAGCCGACATGATGACCTTCTTGGCGCCGGCATCGATGTGCTTCTGCGCGGTTTCCTTGGTCAGGAACAGGCCGGTGGATTCGATCACCACGTCCACGTCCACTTCGTTCCACTTCAGGTTGGCCGGGTCGCGTTCCTGGGTCAGGCGGATCTTCTTGCCGTTGACCAGCAGGTCGTTGCCCTGCACCGCCACGTCAGCCTTGAAACGGCCGTGCACGGAGTCGTACTTGAGCATGTACGCCAGATAGTCCGGCTCCAGCAGATCGTTGATGGCCACGATTTCGATGTCGTCGCCGAAGTTCAGCACCGCCGAGCGCAGGACGTTACGCCCGATGCGACCGAAACCGTTGATACCAACCTTGATTGCCATGTTCTCAAGCTCCTGCGGCCGCGACGGGTGCGGCGGGATGGATAGGGCCCACAAGTCTAGCAAACCGGGGCTGGCCACCGCCGGCCAGCCCCGGCAGGCAGCAGGCCGGCGGACAGGATTTGATCCGGATCAAAGCGTTAGCGCGATGTGAGGCCGAGACTGGCTGCATCCACCCAGCAACGAGATCACCCCCATGCGCAAGACCTCCCCCCTGATCGTGGCCAGCCTGGCCGCCGCCCTGTCCCTCGCCGCCGCCCCGGCCATGGCCCAGTCCAAGGGCGACTGGACCCTCTCCGCCGGCGTGCACCAGGTGGCCCCGAAGTCGAACAACGGCTGGCTGGCCAACCACACCCTGAAGGTCGACGTCGACAACGACGTCAAGCCGACCATCACCGGTGAGTACTTCATTGCCGACAACCTGGGCATCGAAGTGCTGGCCGCGCTGCCGTTCAAGCACGACATCAACATCAACGGCCTGGGCCGCGTGGGCAGCACCAAGCAGCTGCCGCCGGTGGTGACCGTGCAGTACCACTTCAACAGCAAGGGCAAGGTGTCGCCGTTCATCGGTGCGGGCGTGAACTACACGACCTTCTTCAGCGAAGACACCACCGGTGCGCTGAAGGACAGCCGCCTGAAGCTGCAGGATTCGTGGGGCCTGGCCGCGCATGCGGGCGTGGACTTCGCGATCGGCGAGAAGGGCGCACTGCGCGTGGACATGCGCTGGATCGACATCGACAGCAAGGTGAAGTTGAACGGCGAGAAGATCGGCACGGTCAACATCGATCCGCTGGTCTACGGCGCTTCGTACGTCTTCAAGTTCTAAAGCGGTGTGTTGAGCGCGGGGGCTTCGCCCCCGCTCCCCCAATACACGCAAAACCCTCGCAGCATGTTGCCCCGGTGATTGCCGGGGCTTTTTTGTTCTGAATTTCCCTACCCCGACCATGCCATGCTAAGAAACCACTAGCGCAGATACGACTAGAATCTTCAGGCCTCCACCGACAAGAGAAGGAGCTCAACCATGAAGTTGGCTTGGCTAACAATCGCGTTCCTTCTAGGAGCTCCGACGGCGCATGCCACTGGCGTTGCAGATGGAACGTTCGCAATGATGTCTGGAGGATCCTGCGATGACTTTGCCCAGGACTGCTATCTGGACAATCCCGCCATCGCGGAGAAAGTAGTCGATCAACTTGCGGCAATCGGCGTCACGCGTTTTCTCGTACCATCGGCAACGTTGAGTCAGCTGCGTACCATTGCGACCCCGATCAGCACGCGAGGGCTTGAGTTCTTTACGTATGAACGTTGGACGTTCGAATCTGCAACCCAAGCCGGGAAGTTCAACTGCCAGACTTACACTCAGGAACGGATTGATCCAGTTCTAGTCAAACTCCGTGCCGAGTTTGGCAAGAGCTTTGCTGGTCTTCATTTCAAGGATGAACCACCAGAAAAAGACATTTCTCCACTCGCAGAGATGAACCGATGCGTCAAAGGCGACCACCGTCTCGCAGGCATGAAGGTGTTCATCAACCTGTTCCCATTGCATGCCAACGCGGGCTCCTATGCGGGCACTGAACATGCCGGCGCCATGTCACCCACTGACTATGGTGTGGATTGCATGGAAGCGAGTATTTCGCAACCTGAAAGAACCGCACAGATGGTGGCACGCTACTCGACGTTTGCGCGCCGGGTATCTGACGAGGTGCGCCCTGACTACCTCGCCTTCGACATTTATCCATTTACCCCGTCATTCAGGAAGTGTCCAACGGCGAAGGACCTTCTGATGTCCGAGAACATGTCGATCATTTCGAATCTCGCCAGATCCAGGGGGCAAACTGCCGTCGCTTACCTCCAGAATGTGCAATCCGCACATCCCTCGCTGGCCCAGGACCCTTTCGAGTACGCCAACTTCCATGATCTGCGTTGGTTCGCCGGATGGTCTTTTGCATTCGGCATCAACGGCTTCGCGAACTTCATTACCCACGATGTCAGCAATGCCGCCAGTGTTCCGAATGGGAATGACATGCTCGGACTGCTCGACAAACGCAACAACCTTCGCAATCTGGCTTCGGATCAGCAAAGCACTTTCGGTGTAACGAGACAGGTCCAGTCCGCACTGGCAAACGTCAACTACCTGGGTTTTGCCGACAACAATCTCGGCGTTCCATCGGCCCAGGTCTCAGGCTGGCTGTCGAATTCATCATTCCTTGTGGGCGAGTACGGCAGCGACGATCGTTCCCTGGTCTATCTCGTCGTTACTGCTCGTGCCCCCCGGCAATCGGCATCCGGGATCATTGGCCTCAACAAGTGGTGGCGGGAGGTGGAGAAACTGAACTTTGACACGGGCAAATGGCAGCGCGTTGGCAACGTGACCAACAAAGTCGACGTCGAAATAACCACAATACCTCTCGAGCTCTATCGACTAACGCACTGATCCCTCAACGTCGCCTTCCGCATGGTCAACTTTGCCATGTGGGAGCGCTCTCCCGGCTTACAGAGTGATGACCGTGCCAGTCTCAAATTCGACCAGACAGGCCACTGAGGACGTGACTGTCTCTCCATGGGTCGTCATGCCAGCCCCCTCCTCTTCGCGCCCCGCTAGAATGTGCGCATGAAAGCCCTGCACTCCCTGTTCCTCGCCGCCGCCCTGGCGCCGGCCCTGCTGTCCGTCTCCGCCCCCGCCCATGCCTGGGGCGCGCAAGGCCACCGTCTGGTCGCCGAAGTCGCCCACGCCCGCCTCAACCCCACCGCCCGCGCCGAAGTGGACCGCCTGCTGGCCACCGAACCGGATGCCACGCTGGCCAGCATCGCGCCGTGGGCCGACCAGCTGCGCGCCAAAGACCCGGGCCTGGGCCGTCGCTCGGCCGGCTGGCACTACGTCAACATCGCCGAAGACAACTGCCACTACGAAGCACCGAAGCACTGCAAGAACGGCAACTGCATCGTCGAGGCCCTGAAGGCACAGAGCGCCATCCTCGGCGACCGCAGCCTGACCGACGGCGAGCGCCTGCAGGCGCTGAAGTTCGTCGTGCACCTGGTCGGCGATATCCACCAGCCGATGCACGCCGGTTACGCCCACGACAAGGGCGGCAACGACTTCCAGCTGCAGTTCGGCAACCGCGGTACCAACCTGCACTCGCTGTGGGACAGCGGCATGCTCAACACCCGCAAGCTGGACGACGCCGGCTATCTCCCGCTGCTGCAGAGCCAGCGCGCGCCGAAGCAGGCGCGCCAGTCCAACCCGCAGCGCGACCCGCAGACGTGGGCCGAAGCCAGCTGCCGCATCTCCATGCAAGCTGGCGTTTATCCGGCCACGCGTAAAATCGGTGATGAATACACCGAGCGCTACCGGCCGCTGGCCGAAGCGCAGCTGCGACTGGCCGGTGAGAACCTGGCGCAGTTGCTGAACCGCGTGCTCGGCACGCGCTGAGGAGAGTTCCGATGCCGGTCCAGGTGCAGTCGTTCTTCCACCGTGACAGCAATACCTTCAGCTATCTGGTCAGTGATCCGGCCAGCGGCGAAGCGGCGCTGATCGACCCGGTCCTGGACTACGACCCGGATACCGACGCCAGCAGTGAAGCGCCGCTGCATGCCGCGTTGCAGGCCATCGAACAACAGGGCCTGCAGCTGCGCTGGCTGCTGGAAACCCACGCCCACGCCGACCATGTGTCGGCCGGGCGCCGCCTGAAGGAGCGCTTCCCGCAGGCCACGCTGGCCATCGGCGAAGGCATCCGCGCGGTGCAGGCCACCTTCGCGCCGCGCTACGGCCTGCAGCTTCCTGCGGCCGATGACATCTTCGATCACCTATTCAGCGATGGCGAAACCTTTGCTGTGGGCGAACTGCGCTGTCAGGTGATCGCCGTGCCCGGCCATACCAGCGACAGCATCGCCTACCTGATCGACGATGCGCTGTTCACCGGTGACTCGCTGTTCATGCCCGACGGCGGTACCGCCCGCTGCGATTTCCCGGGTGGCGATGCCGCGCAGCTGTACCGTTCGATCCAGCGCCTGCTGGCGCTGCCCGATGCGACGCGCGTGTTCGTCTGCCACGACTACGGTCCGGGTGGTCGTGCATTCGCCAACGAAACCACCATCGGCGAACAGCGCGCGCACAACATCCACGTGCATGACGGCGTGGCCGAGGCGGAGTTCGTCAGCGTGCGCCAGGCACGCGATGCGACGCTGGAAGAACCCAAGCTGATGCAGCCCGCGGTGAAGGCCAACATCCAGGGCGGGGCCTGATCCACGCCGCTGCGCTCGCCGGGCATGGCCCGGCGCTGCCCCGGTCATCGCAAGCGGTCATTTTCCCTGCGTACGCACCACGTGCTGTCCCTTCACGATCTCGAAGGTGAAGGCATACTGCAGGGTGACCGCCACCGGCTCGACGCGCTCGGCGCCGCGACAGTCGCCACGGTCGGCAGGCACCTTGCCAGCCGCGAAGTGGCAGACCGCTGCGGACGAGTACTTCCACATCGCCACGGCTTCCTGCGCCGCCTGCAGCAGGGGCGCATTCTCGCCTGCAGCACCTGCCGCGCACTCAGGGCGATCGGTCAGCGGCACGCTGCGTTCGACACTGCCCTGTGCATCAACCACCACCTGCAGGCAGATGGTGGTCGGTGCCAGCTCCGCACGCGGGTCACGATCACCGACCTCCGGATCCGGCGCCGCGTACAACTGCGGCATCCGGTAGCCCTCGCTCGCGCCCAGCGAGTACGTCTGCACTTGCCCGCTGCCGCCACCGGCCTGCGGCTGCAGGCGCTGATGGCCGACATTCTCGCTGCGGGTATCAACGGTGGTCAGGCGATCCTGGGTCGCGCATCCTGCCAACAGCGCCGCCATCATCAACAGCGGCGCGGTCTTCACTGGGAGTCCTCGGTGTTGTCCATGGCATAGGTGATCGGAATCTTCACAGCCCCTGCAACGGGCTTTCCGTTCTTTATCGCCGGACGATAGGTCCAGCTTCGCGCAGCGGCGATCGACACCGCATCGAACACACCCGGATTGGTTGCGCTGAGCACCTGGACGTCAGTCGGATGGCCCTTGGCATCCACTTCCACGCGCAGGTTCACCACGCCCACCTGGCGCTGTTCGAACGCGGACTTCGGATAGGACGGCGGCGGCATCTTCTCGACCTCTATCTCCCGATCCATGGCGGCCCCTGCCTGGCCGTCTGCGGCTGCACCGCCCTGGCTGGCCCACGCCACCGCGCCCATTCCCAGACACAACCCGACCACCAGCACCTGCCCCGACACCCACGGCAATGCCTTCCGCTTGGACTGCTTCAACATGGCGATACGCTCCTTCAACACGGGTTGGCTGCGCCAATGGCAGACCGCTGGCGCAACCGGATGGACCAGCTGCGCCTTCAGCAGCGTGCTGGCGTAGAGACCGCGCAGCGCAGGCTGCGGGGCAATGGTGCGGGCATCGCAGGCCAGCTCCTGGTCACGCAGGAATCGGCGGGAGGCCCACGGCAGAAGCGGATGGAACCAGAACACCGCGCGTGCCATCAGCAGCGCCCCATTGGCCCAGTGATCGCCATTGCGACGGTGGCTGCGCTCGTGCTGCAGGATCAGGCCCTGCTCCTGTGCGGTGAACTGCTGGTCGAAGTCCGGGCCTACCACGATGCGCGGACGCCACAGGCCGACCAGCGCGGGCAGCCCGGGATCAGCGCTGGCCTGCCAGCTGCCATCGGCGCGTGCACACAGTTGGCCCATGCCACGTTCAAAGCGCCGCTGCGCACGTAGATCGCGTAGCAGACAAAGGACCGCCCCCATCATCCATGCCAGCAGCAACAGCCCGGCCCACGGCAACGACTGCCCTGCCATGCCTTCGACGGCGCCGGGTACCACTTTCAGCGGCAGCGTCGGCACATGCTCCAGAAGTGCCACCTGCGGCAACGGCAGCATCAGTGCCAGCAGCAGCAACGGCAGCAGCCACCAGCTGCGGTAGGCCAACGCCACGCCCCCCAGCCGCACCAGCAAGGGTCGCAGCACCGCCAGCACGACCACGCCCACCGCCAGCCACAGGCTGGCCTGCCACAGCCCATCGAGCAGCTCAGTCATGGTCCAGCTCCTGGATCAGTTTCTTCAGTTCGGCGATGTCCTGCGCACTCAACTGGCCGCGTTCGCTGAAGTGCGCAACCAGCGGCGCAACGCGCCCTTCGAAGACACGACCAATGAAGTCCTGGCTCTGCGCCTCCACCCAGGCCGGCCGCTGCAGCAGCGGCCGGTACAGGTAGCGCCGGCCATCGCGCTCGGCAGCAATCGCGCCCTTGGTCAGCAGGCGGTTGAGCAGGGTCTTGATGGTCGGCTCGGCCCAGTCACGGTGGGCCAGTGCGGCGACCACGTCATCGGCGCTACGCGGTGCCTGCTGCCATAGCACCTCCATCACAACGGCTTCGGCTTCGCTGATCGGGGTCATGGTTTACATCCGTAATCGACGACCCGATTACGCGCGTAATCGAATCGTCTGTCAAGCCCCTCGACTCCAGGTTCATCCCGGCTGCGCCAGCATCGATTCCTCCCGCCCCAGGCCCCGGATGAAAGCGCTGCCCAAGAAGGAATTCCCGGTCGAGCAGGCCCGCCGCTTCCTCGAACCCGGGCCGATCGTGCTGGTCAGCACCGCCTGGCGCGGCCAGCGCAACCTGATGACGATGGGCTGGCACATGGTGATGGGCTTCTCGCCCTCGCTGGTCGCCACCTACCTGTGGGACGCAAACCACAGCCATGCGCTGGCGCGTGGCAGCGGCGAGTGCGTGATCAATGTGCCGGGGGTGGAACTGCTCGATACCGTGGTGGACATCGGCAACTGCAGCGGCCGCGAGGTCGACAAGTTCGCCCGTTTCGAGCTTGATGCGCTGCCGGCGCGCGAGGTCGGTGCACCGCTGGTCGGGCAATGCCATTCGTGCTTCGAATGCCGCTTGTACGACGACAGCCAGGTGGCGTCGAACAACCTGTTCATCTGGGAAATCGTACGCGCCCATGTTGCGCCCCGGCCGAAACTACCGCGCACGATGCATTACCGCGGCGATGGGCAGTTCATGGTGTCCGGCGCCGAAGTCTCGCGTCGACGGCGGTTCAAGCCCGACATGCTGTAATGCCCGCACTCCCCCACACGCAGGACCGCCGCGCATGACCGAACACCTCACCGACCTGGACGCCGCCGTCGATTGGTTGTTTGCGCGCGTGGACGGGCCGCTGCGGATCGGGGCACCGCTGGCACTGGGCAAGCCGCATCGGCTGCTCAATGCTCTTTACGCACGCGTCGAGCACGATCCGTCGCGGCCACTGCAGCTGTATACCGCGCTGTCGCTGAACCCGCCGAAGGCGCGCGGCAACGGCCTGGAAGCGCGCTTCATGGCGCCGTTTGCGCAGCGCCATTTCGGCGACGATTTCCCGCGCCTGGCCTATGCCGATGCGATCGCGCGCGACGCGTTGCCGGCACATGTGCAGGTGGAAGAGTTCTACATGCAGTCCGGCGCCCTGCTCGGCTCGCGGCAGGCGCAGTCCAGCTATACCAGCCTGAACTACACCCACGCCGCCGATGCGGTGGCGCAGCGCGCGCCGCAGGTGATCGTGCAGAAGGTGGCGATGCGGCCGAACGACCGCCGGCTCTCGCTGTCGTGCAACAACGACATCACCCAGGACACGCTGGATGCGATGACCGCTCGCGGGCTGCCTCGCCCGCTGCTGATCGCCGAGATCGATCCGCAGCTACCCTACCTGGGTGGCTCGGCCACGGTCGATGTGTCGTTCTTCGATCTGGTGATCACCCCGCCACCACCGTACCCGGCGTTGTTCGGGCTGCCGCGGCAGCCGGTCGGCGATGCCGACTACGCGATCGGCCTGTATGCCAGCACGCTGGTGCGCGACGGCGGCACCCTGCAGATCGGCATCGGCACGCTGGCCGACGCGCTCAGCCATGCGCTGGTGCTGCGCCACACCGACAACGCGCGCTACCGGCGCGTGCTGCATGCGCTGGATCCGCAGCTGGCCAGCCACCCGCTGGTGCAGGAAATCGGCGGACTGGATCCGTTCGAGGTCGGCCTGTATGGCTGCAGCGAAATGCTCAACGAGGGCTTCCGCCGGCTGGTGCAGACCGGCGTGATCAAGCGCAAGGTGCACGATGACCTGGCGCTGATGCAACGCATCGAGAACGGCAGCACGCTGTCCATCGACCACGCCACCCTGGCTGCCGAGGGCGAGTATCTGCATGGCGCCTTCTACCTGGGCTCGCCGGAGTTCTACGAGTGGTTGCGCACGCTGCCGGAAGACGAATGCCGTGCGATCGGCATGCGCCGCATCAGCGAGATCAACCAGCTGTACGGCGGCAACGAGACGCTGGAGCGCCTGCAACGCCGCCACGCGCGCTTCTTCAACTCCTGCATGATGGCCACCGCGCTGGGCGCAGCGGTGTCCGATGCGCTGGACGATGGACGCGTGGTGTCCGGCGTGGGCGGCCAGTACAACTTCGTGGCGATGGCACATGCGCTGCCGGAAGCGCGCAGCGTGCTGATGTTCCGCGCCGCGCGCGATGACAAGGGCCAGCGCGAATCCAACGTGCGCTGGAACTACGGGCACACCACCATCCCACGCCACCTGCGCGACATCTACCTCAACGAATACGGCATCGCCGACCTGCGCGGCCTGACCGACGAGGACTGCGTGCATGCGATGACCGCAATCACCGAGGCCCCGTTCCAGGGCGGCCTGCTGCAGCAGGCACACGCCTCGCGCAAGCTGCTGGCGGCCACGCAACCGGATCCGGAGCGCCAGCAGCGCAACACGCCGCAGGCACTGTCCGCGGCACTGGCACCGTTCCGCGTCGATGGCAGCCTGCCCGACTATCCGTTGGGCAGCGACTTCATCGAGATCGAGCAGGTGCTGGTGAAAGCGCTGGGCTGGCTGAAGGCCAACACGCAGACCCGCGGCGACAAACTGCGTACCGTCTGGGCAGCGCTGCGGCAACCGGCTGGCGACGGCGATGCGGTGTACCTGCAGCGCATGGGCCTGCAGGCACCGAAGGATTTCGGCGAGCGCCTGGACGCGAGACTGCTGCGCCTCGCACTGGCACGCACCGCCTGAAAAAAGGGGACGGAGGGGATTAAGTCGTTTGTGCATAAACGACTTAATCCCCTCCGTCCCCTTTTTCTCATCCACGCATGGCGTAGATCTACCGCTCTATCCTCACTGCATCCTCAAGATACAGACGGGCAATCGGTGGATGCGCTCGATGCTCGACCTGCCACAGGTCGTATGCCGCCTGCATCGCCAGCCACATGCGGGCATTGCCCAGACCTGCAAGCTCAAGGCGGAATGCAAGTTCCGCGGAGATGCCAGCGTGCCCGTTGATGATGGTCGACAGCTGTCCGCGCGAATAGCCAAGATGCTGCGCCAGCGCACTGATCGACATGCTTATCGCCGGCAGGATGTCTTCGCGCAGCGACTCTCCGGGATGCGGTGGATCATGCAACGGCATCGAGCAGACTCCTAGTGGTAATCAAGGTAATCGACCAGTTCGACGTCCAGCCCACGAAAGCGGAACACCAATCGCCAACTCGCCGAGACACTTACAGCCCAGTAGCCGCTATAGCTCCCGCGCAGGGGGTGCAGGCGATTTCCGGGCAGCCCCATGTCTCCAGGCAGCCGGGCTTGATCCAGCTGCAGAAGCAAACGCCGCAACCGAGCCACATGATCGGCACGGACTCCGGACATGTCGCCCCGCTCATAGAGCGCCTTCAGGCCCTTGTGCCTGAAGCTGACGATCATGCGGCGCCAGTGTAAGGCATCACCTTACACCCCGCAAATCCACCATGGGTTTCTGCGCCGCTCTTCTTGTCCATGACTACTTCCGGGGGTACCTCGGCAGGCCCTCCTTTTCGCAAGGAATGCAGGCTAGATGAAGAGGCCAACGCGACACTGGTGCCGCAGGGCGCAACATGCCGGACGAAAAAGGGACGGAGGGGATCAAGTCGTTTGTGCACAAACGACTTGATCCCCTCCGTCCCCTTTTCTCTCGAGCAAAGAAAAGGCCGGCGTGCGCCGGCCTTTCCCTTCCTGCTTCGCGAGGCTGCTTACAGCGCCTTGGCCGCTTCCACCACGTGGGCGGTGGTGATGCCGAAGTGCTTGTACAGCTGGTCGGCGGGGGCCGAGGCACCGAAGGTGTCGATACCGATCACCGCACCGTCCAGGCCGACAAACTGGCGCCAGAAGCCGGTGACACCGGCTTCCACCGCCACGCGCTTGCGCACGGCGTTCGGCAGCACCGATTCACGGTAGGCCGCATCCTGGCGCAGGAACACGTCGGTGGACGGCATCGAGACCACGCGGGTCTTGAGGCCGGCCGCATCCAGCTGGGCCTTGGCTTCGGTGGCCAGCGAAACTTCCGAACCGGTGGCGATCAGGATCACGTCCGGGGTGCCGGCGGCATCGGCCAGCACGTAGCCACCGCGCTCGATCTGGGCGATCTGCTCGGCGCTGCGCGGCTGGTGCGGCAGGTTCTGGCGGCTGAACACCAGGCAGCTCGGGCCGTCCTGGCGGGTGATCGCAGCCTTCCAGCTCACCGCCGACTCGACCGCATCGCACGGACGCCACACGTCGTTGTTCGGGATGTAACGCAGTGAAGCCAGGTGCTCCACCGGCTGGTGGGTCGGGCCGTCTTCGCCCAGGCCGATCGAGTCGTGGGTGTAGACGTGGATGGCGTGCGCCGGAATCAGTGCGCTCATGCGCACGCCGTTGCGGGCGTAGTCGCTGAACACCAGGAAGGTGGCGTCGAACGGAATGAAGCCGCCGTGCAGGGCCAGGCCGTTGGCAATGGCGGTCATGCCGAACTCGCGCACGCCGTAGTACACGTAGTTGGCGTTGGCGTCGTCGCTGGCAACCGACTTGCTGCCCTTCCACAGGGTCAGGTTGGAGTGCGCCAGGTCGGCCGAGCCACCGACGATTTCCGGCAGCAGCGGGGCGTAGGCTTCGATGGCCAGCTGCGAGGCCTTGCGCGAAGCGATCGTCGGGCCTTCAGCGGCCACCTGGGCGATGTAGGCATCGGCCTTGGCAACGAAGTCGGCCGGCAGCTCGCCGTGCGAACGGCGGGTCAGCTCGGACGCTTCAGCCGGGTACTGGCTGGCGTACTTGTCGAACAGCTGTTCCCACTCGGCCTGGCGCAGGGTGCCAGCGCCATTGGCGCGCCAGCCGTCGTAGATCGCCTGCGGAATCTCGAACGGACCGTATTCCCAGCCCAGCTGCTTGCGGGTGGCTTCCAGCTCGTCCTTGCCCAGCGGAGCGCCGTGGCTGGATTCCTTGCCCGCCTTGTTCGGCGAACCGAAACCAATGGTGGTGCGGCAGCAGATCAGGGTCGGCTTGTCGCTCTGCGACAGCGCGGCCTCGATGCCGGCCTTGATGCTTTCCGGGTCGTGGCCATCGACGTCGCGGACCACGTTCCAGCCATAGGCCTCGAAACGCTCCGGGGTATTGTCGGTGAACCAGCCCTCGACGTTGCCGTCGATGGAGATGTGGTTGTTGTCCCAGAAGCAGACCAGCTTGTGCAGGCCCCAGGTGCCGGCCAGCGAAGCGGCTTCATGCGACACGCCTTCCATCAGGCAGCCATCGCCCATGAACACCCAGGTGCGGTGGTCGACCACTTCCAGTTCCGGGCGATTGAAGCGCTGTGCCAGCAGCTTCTCGGCCAGGGCGAAGCCCACGGCGTTGGCGAAACCCTGGCCCAGCGGGCCGGTGGTGGTTTCCACGCCCGGGGTCTCGTGGCGTTCCGGGTGACCGGCGGTGTGGCTGCCCAGCTGGCGGAACAGCTTCAGCTGCTCGATCGGCAGGTCGTAGCCGCTCAGGTGCAGCAGCGCGTACTGCAGCATCGAACCGTGGCCGTTGGACAGCACGAAACGGTCGCGGTTGAACCAGTGCGGGTTGCTCGGGTTGTGGCGGAGGTAGTCGTTCCAGAGGACTTCGGCGATGTCGGCCATGCCCATGGGCATGCCGGGATGGCCGGACTTTGCGGTTTCAACCGCATCGGCGGCAAGGAAGCGGATGGCGTTGGCCAACTGGCGACGGGTAGGCTGCGTCATGGTTCTGTCGGAATCGGGAGGCGGCCGCGGACGTGCGGGCGGCCTATTGTCCCATAGTCGCCGGGCGGGGGGTCGGTTCACCTTGCCCGGTCGTGCCGGCCGCTGGCCGGCAGTTGCGCAGAATTCAATGAAGATCATGAAGTTGCCGGCCAGCGGCCGGCACTACCCGCCCCCGGAGTTCGGGGGCTGCGCCATAGGCGCGGGGGTGTGGAAGCCGGTAAGGGGGGCCCACGATTCGCATCGCGAAACGTGGGAGCGGCAGCGCGCATGCGATGACGCGTACCCGGCCAGCGGCCGGCACTACCCGCCCCCGGAGTTCGGGGGCTGCGCCATAGGCGCCGGGGGGTGGAGGCCGGTAAGGGGGGGCCCGCGATTCGCATCGCGAAACGTGGGAGCGGCAGCGCGCATGCGATGACGCGTACCCGGCCAGCGGCCGGCACTACCGCCCCGGAGTCCGGGGGCGGGAATCCGGTCTCAGTCCTGCTGCGGGCCCAGCGCCGGGCCATCGTGCGACTCGCCCTTGGCCACCAGGGTGGTCAGGGCCAGGTCGCCGGTCACGTTCAGCGCGGTACGGCACATGTCCAGGAAGTGGTTCACGCCCAGGATCAGGCCGATGCCCAGCGGGTTCACGCCCACCATCGCGCAGATCATCGCCACCACCGGCAGCGAGCCCGACGGCACGCCGGCCGTGCCGATGCCACCGAGGATGCAGACCGCCATCACCATGATCTGCTGGCCGATGCTCAGGTCCACGCCGAAGAACTGGGCCAGGAAGATCACCGTCACGCCCTCGAACAGCGCGGTGCCGTTCTGGTTGGCGGTGGCGCCCACGGTCAGCACGAAGCGCGACACGCGCTGCGGCAGGCCCATCTGGTCGGCCACGCGCAGCGCGGTCGGTAGGGTAGCGTTGCTGGAAGCGGTGGAGAACGCCATCACCGTCGCTTCCTGGGTATCGCGGAAGAACGACAGCGGCGAACGACCGGACAGCCATACGGCCGTACCGTAGCTCACCACCATGTGCAGGCCGAGTGCCAACACCACCACGCCCACGTAGGCACCGAGGCGGACGATCAGCTCGAAGCCGAACAGCGCGGCCAGGTTGAACATGAAGCAGGCCACCGCATACGGGGCCAGGCGGATGACCAGGTTGATCAGGGTCATCGAAATTTCGAACACGCCTTCGATGGCGCGGCGCAGCGGCGCGACCTTCTCGTTGTCGGTCAGCACCATGCCGATGCCGAACATCAGCGCGAAGAACATCAGCGACAGGATCGCGCCGTTGTCAGACGCGGCCTGCAGCACGTTGCTCGGCACGATCGACAGCAGCATGTCCATGCCCTTCGGCGTGCCGTGGATGCCCGCGACAATCTCCTTGCTGCGCTCGGCGTTCTCCGACAGCATCATCGCAGCGACCTGCGGGTCGACGCCCACACCCGGCTTGAGCAGGTTCACCAGCACCAGCCCGATGCCCACGGCAATGCCGGACAGCAGCACGGTATAGGCCAGGGTCTTCCAGCCGATGCGGCCAAGGGCGCGGATGTCGCCCATCTCCGACACACCCATGATCAGCGCCGAGAAGATCAGCGGCACGATCAGCATGAAGATCAGGTTGAGGAACAGGCCCGACGCCGGGGTGGTGATGTAGTCCATTACCCACTTGGCACCGGCCTGCAGACCATCGACGCTGCCGCCCAGGGCATGCACGATCAGTCCCAGGATCAGGCCGATCGCAAAGCCGATGCCCATCTTCCAATGCAGGGGCAACTTCTTCTTGTCGGCAGCAGCTGCTGTCATGCGCGGGTTTCCTCGAAAAATGAATGCACTCTAACAAAGCGCGCAAGCGGCGCCGGTTCAGGTTCGCCGCGGCGGATACAGCGGCGCCAGGCCAGTGTCAGCGGTCTTTGCTGCCGCCGACCAGTGCGGTCCGTCACGGAAGACCTCGCGCAGGCGCGTGCGCAGCGGCGCAAGATCACCCTGACCGCCCCATCGGGCCTGCTGCAATTCCTGCAGCACCTGGCGCTGGGCGGCATCCTCAAGCCGCGCGATGACCTGCTCGATACGTTCGACACCGGCCATCGCACACAGCTGCGCTTCCACCTGATCAAACCCTTCACCATCCAGCGCGCGGCGCAGTTCGGCCACGCCGGCACGTCCAGTCGCCACAGCCGGCACAGCGCCCTTGGCCGCCACGGGTGCCGCCACGCGCGGGCGACGGCCTCGCTGCCAGCCCCACAACAGCGTCAACAGCCACAGCAACGCCAGGCCGATGGCGGCGCCCATCCACGGCCACGGACGCTCGGACAAACCACTGGCGCGCGGATCGGTCGCCGCGATACGGCTGTCCTGGCCATCGCCATCCGGCAGCGCCGCATCGGTGTCGATCGGCGGCAGCGGTGCAGGTGGCGCACTGCCAGCCCCGTTACCGGCCACCACGGCCAGCGTCAGGTCCGGCAGCTTCGCTTCCTGTGCCTTGCCATTGCGCACGTCCCACCACGGCAGGCGCGGCCCCGGCACCACCAGCGAACCCGGCTGGCGCGGCACGATCGAATAGCGGCGGGTGATCTTCAGCCGCGGCGTACTGCCATTGAAGGTCTCTTCGTACTGCGCAGGTTCTGCGAACACCTGCGCGGCGCTGCCGACGTCGGGCACCGGCAGATCGGTGAACTGCGCGCGGGTAGCGCCTTCGGCAATCGCCTCCACCACCACGTTGGCCGCCTCGCCGGTACGGGCGCTGGTCGGTGCACTGGTGTAGCGCAGCTGCAGGCCCTGCAGCGGCAGCCATGGCTGCGGCGCCTGTGCCGGTTGCGCCTGCACCTGCAACGTGCGATCGGCGCCGGTGGCATTCATGCGCCCGTCGCCGCCGCCGAAGAAGTCGTCAAAGAAGCCACCGGCACTGCGCCCGCTGAAGCGCGCACCGGCCAGCCGAAGCGCACCGCTGCGCTCGGGGATCAGCAGGAAGCGCCGCTCGACCACGTTGTAGCGGCGGCCGTTGACCTGTCTCACATCGGTGCGGTCATCGCCCACCCGCTGCAACGACGCACCGGCCGGTGTATCCAGCACCAGTTCGCCGGAGGCCAGCTGCGAGGCGAAATACAACCGCACCACCACGCCTACGCTCTGCTGCACATACGGTGTCTCGTCATCGACAACGGTTTCGATGAACGCCACCGCATTACTGTCGGGACCGGCCACGGCAGCGGCATCCACCTGCAGGGTCAACGGTGCGGTGCGTACGCTGCCCACCTGCAGGCCCGGCACCACCAGTGCACCGCTACGCCGTGGCGTGAGTGCCACGCCATACAGATTGCGCTGCTGCATGCTGCCATTGCTCCACGCTACCTGGCGGCTGCTGGTCTGCCCGCTGAGGTCGAAGTCGGTGCGCAACGGTGTGAAGTCAGGGGCGCCCTGGTCGCTCTCGACATTGAGCGTGACCGTGTCGCCCATCGCGATGCGGTCGCGGTCCAGCCACGCACGCGGCTGCGCCCAGGCCAGCAGCGGCAGCCACAGCAGCAGTGCCGCCAGTACCTGTCGGGGCCAGTGCCCGTGCATGTTGATCGCCCGCGTCATCGCCCTTCCCTCTTCCTGCGTTCGTTTTCCAGCTGGAACTTGGCCCGCAGCAATGCGCCCGGATCATCCGGCACGCGCCGCATCCACGCCTCCACCGCCTGCTGCTCCTCGCGTTGGCGTGGGGTGGTGCCGTCGCTGCCTGGAACGGGCTTGCCATCCTGATCGCCTTTGCCCTCACGTGCCTGCTGCATGCGCTGGCGTTGCTGCTTATCAGCCTGGGCCTGCGCCTTGGCATCCTCGACCTGTGGCGGCGCCTGCTGTCCATCGCGGCCGCGCTCGCCGGGCTGCGGGCTCGACTGGTTCTTGTCGTCACCGGGATTGGGCTGGCCCTGCTGACCCGACTGCGGCTGTCCCTGACCGGGATTCTGCTGGCCCTGCTGCGGCTGCTGGCCCTGCGGATTCTGCTGGCCCTGTGAATCGTTCTGCTGCTTCTGCTGCCCGTTCTGCGGTGGCTTCTGCTGATCCTGGCCTTTGCCACCCGACTGCTTGCGCTTGCGCGCGGCATCGACCACGGCACGGTTGGCGACCGCATCGGCCATGCCGGGATGCAGTGCCAGCGCGCGGTCGTAGGCGGCAATGGCTTCGTCGTAGTTGCCCTGGCGGGCCAGCGTATTGGCCAGGTTGTACCAGCCCGCATCGCTGTCGATGCCCTCGAACTGCTTGCGGGCACTGGCGAAATCACCGTTGCGGTAAGCCTGCGCACCTTCGGCCAGACGCTGGTGCTGCACCTGGTCGGCGCGCTTCCACAGCGTGCCCTGCGCCGGCGGTGCGGCCGGCACCGCAGGCGCCTGCGCCTGCACATCACTCATCCATGGCAACAGGCCCACCGCCAGCACCGCCGCCAGCAGCGCGCGGCGACGGAAAGCGAGCAGCGCCAGCAGCATCACCGGTGGCAGCAGCCAGAACCCTTCATCACGCCATTGCTTGCCCTCACCGGGCCGCTGCGCCGCAGTACCCTCGCGTGCATCAAGTACGCCCAGCGCACGCAGATCACTGTCATCGGTGGCGATGCGGGCATAGCGGCCTCCGCCTGCGGTCGCCACCGCACGCAGGCTGCCTTCATCCAGCGCGGCCTGGCGGATCTGCCCAGTGCCATCCCGGTACGCCGCACCGGCAGATGTGCCCAGCCCCAGTACCGACACCTGCATGCCGAGGCTGCGCGCCTGCGCTGCGGCCAGTGCCGCTTCATCATCCGCCTGATCGCTGACCAGCAGGATCTGCCCCCGCAATGCCCCGATCTGGCGCATCAACCGCGTCGCCCAGTCGATGCCACGGTCGGCGCGTTGTCCGTCGCGCGGCATCACATCCGGCGACAGCGCGTCCAGATACAGCGCGACGTTGCTGCCGTCATCGGTCAGCGGTGCCACGGTGTAGGCATCCTCGGCATAGACCACCAGGCCCACCTGGCCACCCTGGCGGGCACGCAGCAGCTCGCCCACTTTCGCCCGAGCCTGCAGCAGGCGCGACGGCGGCAGATCGGTGGCATTGATCCGGCTGGACAGATCCAGCACGACCAGCAGCGGTGCGCTGGCCTGGAACATCGGTTGCGCCTGCTGCCGCCAACTCGGCCCGGCCATGGCCAGCGCTGCCAGGGTCCAGCCCAGCAGCACGGCCCAGGGCAGGCGTGCACGGCGGCGCGTGCCCGCAGCCAGCAGATGCGGCAACAGGTGGGCATCCACCGCTGTTCGCCACACGTCGCTGCGCCGCTGCCGATACAACGCCACAGCGATGATCAACGGCAGCGCCAGCAACGCCCACAGCCATTCCGGACGCAGGAAGTGCAGCACGTTCCAGTCAGGAAGATTCGAAGCAAGCGCGATCATCGGCGACGCTCCGGCCACAGCCAGGCCAATGCGCCCAGCAGCAAGGCCAGGCCCAGCGGCCATACATAGCGTTCCTCTCGCGGTCGCAGGCTTGGTCCCTTCGCGGCGATCGGCTCCAGCCGGTCCAGTTCGGCGTAGATGCCGGCCAGCTGTGCAGTGTCGCGGGCGCGGAAGAACTGGCCGCCGGTCATGCTTGCGATCTTCTTCAAGGTAGCCTCGTCGACCGGATCCTGGTCGGCGGAAATGGGAATACCGAACAGGCGCATGCTGCCATCACCGCCAAAGGCGACGGTGTGGATACGCACGCCCTCGGCACGCGCGACTTCGGCGGCACGCAGCGGTTCCAGCACGCCGGCATTGCTGACGCCGTCGGTCAGCAGAATCAGTACGCGCTGGCCTTCAGGCTGGCTGCGCAGGCGCTTCACCGCCAGGCCGATGGCATCACCGATGGCGGTCTCGCGCCCGGCCAGGCCGACCACGCTGTCGCGCAGCTGGTCGCGCACGCTGGCCAGATCGGCCGTAAGCGGCGTCAACGTGTAGGCGCGGTCGCCGAAGATCAGCAGGCCGATGCGATCACCGGCACGACGATCAAGGAAATCGGCCAGCACGGCCTTGGCCGCGGTCAGGCGATCCACCGCCTGCCCGCCCAGCACCATGTCGCCCTCGCCCATGCTGCCGGACACGTCCATCGCCAGCATCATCTGCCGGCCCTCCTGCGGCGGCGTGATCGCTTCACCCAGCTGTTGCGGGCGAGCCAGTGCGACGCACAGCGCGCACCAACCCAGCCACAACAGCAGCGTGCGCAGCCACGACACATCAACGCGGCCGCCACCGGCCAGCGCTTCCAGTTCCGTCGCCGCATAGGGCACCCGCAGCGCAGCACCGGGATCGGCACGACGCTTCCACCAGCGCATCAGCAACGGCAACGGCAGCGCCAGCAGGGCCAACGGCCACGCCAGCTGCAGGTCCGGCCATGGCCAGTAACTTGCCAGCAGATTCATCGGCGCCGCTCCAGCAGCATGGCCAGATAGCGCTCGCGCGCCCAGCGGCGTACTGCGGCCACCTCGTTGACGTCCACGCGTGGGCGATAGGCACCTTCGGCCAACAGGCTTCGGCGTGCTTCCGGCAATGTGCCCTGCGGATCCACGCGCTGCCACCAGGCATCATCGCGCAGGGATTCACTGCCGGGCTGCGCCTGGCGTGCGGCGCGACGCAGCAGTCCGGCGATGGCTGCCAGTTCCGCAGCAGCATCGGCGGTAGATGCCAGCTCCTGATCGAACAGCTGCAACCAGCGTTGGCGGCGACGGCGACGCTGCCACCAGAAGAAGGCCGCCACCACCAGCAACAGCAGCACCACGCCGCCGATCATCAGATAGCCCGGTGCCGGCGGCCACCATGATGGGGCGGGTGGCACCTGCACATCGCGCAGCGGCAGGTTCGCGCTCATGCCGGCACCTCGGTCGGTGATGGCGCCAGCCAGGCATCGCTGGGCGCGTCGGTGGACAGCACCTGCACATCGACGCGGCGCGCTCCCAGCTGGCGCCGCAGGTCCTGCAGCGGTTCGACGAAGTGGGCCTGCCAATGGGCCTGGACCTCGCTGCGTCGCAGGTCGAGGCCGATGCGCTGCTGCAGGGTCTGGAACTGCAGCGCGGCTGACGGAGGCTGCAGTTCCAATGGATCCACCAGCAGCACCAGGCTGAGGTCGTGGTGCTGGGCCAGCGCACTCCAGCGCGCCGGCGGAATACGGATGGCCTGCTGCGGATCGGCCAGCACCAGCACACGTGCACCCGGGCGCAGGACGCGACCGGCATGGTCCAGCGCACGTTCCAGGCCAAGGTCATCGGCCGGGGGCTGCGCATACCAGCGGGTGAGCGCGTCCAGCACGCGCAATACGCCACGCGGGCCGCCTGCCGGTGCAATCGGTGGTTCACGGTCGCTGCCACGCAGGGCGCCGATGCGATCGCCCCGACGCTGCGCCGACCACGCGGCGACGGCGCCCGCGCGTGCAGCCTGCACCGATTTGAAGCGCACGCGGGTGCCGAAGTACAGGGCCGGCGAGGTATCGGCCACGATCAGGCTGACCCGCTCGCGTTCGGCCTGGAACAGCTTGGTGTGGGCACGACCGGTCCGCGCGGTCACCCGCCAGTCGATATGCCGTGCATCATCACCGGCCACGTACTCGCGTGACTCGGCATATTCCATGCCACGCCCGCGCAGCGGCGACGGCGCCTGCCCGGCGTTGCCGGCGCGGCCACGGCGTGGCGGCGGCGGTCGCTGTGCAAGGCGGCGCAGCGCCACCAGTTCGGACAGCTGCGGGCGTAGCCCGTCACCGTCACTGACGGAGGAGGCGTGGTGCAGGGATGGATCGGTCATGCGCAGGCTCAGGGTGCCGGCACCCGGGCCAGCAGCTCCTGCACCAGGCGCTCACCATCCCAGCCTTCAGCGGTGGCTTCGTAGCTGGGCAGCACGCGATGACGCAGCACGTCGGCAGCAACCGCACGCACGTCATCGGGGGTGACGAAGTCGCGGCCAGCCAGCCAGGCGCGCGCGCGCGCACAGCGTTCCAGCGCGATGGAACCGCGCGGGCTGGCGCCCCAGGCAATGCGGCGGCCAAGGCCGGCGTCATAGCGCGACGGATCACGCGAGGCCAGCACCAGCTCGATCAAGAAGCGTTCCAGCGCCGGCGCCATGTGCAGGTCCAGCACTTCGCGGCGGGCATCGAACACATCCTGCATCGGCAGCTTTTCCGGCGCTTGTGCGGCTTCGCCCAACGCACCACGGGCTCGCTCGCGAGCCAGGCGCAGGATCTCCGATTCGGCGGCCTGGTCCGGGTAGCCGATGCGCACATGCATCAGGAAACGGTCCAACTGCGCTTCTGGCAGCGGGAAGGTGCCTTCCTGCTCGATCGGGTTCTGCGTGGCCATCACCAGGAACAGCGGCGGCAGCGCGTAGGTGTGGCGGCCCACGGTGACCTGGCGCTCGCCCATTGCTTCCAGCAGTGCCGACTGCACCTTGGCTGGCGCGCGGTTGATTTCATCGGCCAGCAGGATCGGATGGAAGATCGGGCCGGGTACGAATTCGAAGCGGCCTTCCTGCGGGCGCCAGATCTCGGTGCCGGTCAGGTCGGCCGGCAGCAGGTCCGGGGTGAACTGCACGCGGGCGAAGTCGGCCTCCAGGCGCGAGGCCAGCGCGCGGATCGCCGTGGTCTTGGCCAGGCCCGGAGCGCCTTCCACCAGCAGGTGGCCATCGGCCAGCAGCGCGATCAGCAGGCGTTCGACCAGCGCGGCCTGGCCGACGATCTCGGCCGACAATGCGTCGCGCAGCTGGCTGAAAGCGGCATGCAGGCGGGAGGTGGCCGGCGCGGGCGGCGGCGAGACGGTTTCGGGCATCGGCGGTGGCAGGTTCATGGGGGCCTTTGACCGGCGCGGGACGGCACGGGTTCCCGACATCATCGCAGGGTGCCCTGCGAATGGCATCAAGAACGGCTGAACGGCCCATCCACGCATGGCGTGGATCTACGGGCGGAAACGCAGAAGGGCCGCGCAGGGCGGCCCTTCTGCGTTTCGCGGAGGCGCGGGCTCAGTTCTGCTTGGCCACGCGCAGTACCTTCGGGGTGACGAACACCAGCAGCTCGGCCTTGTCCTTGTTGCGGCCGCGCCTCTTGAACAGATTGCCCAGGAACGGCACGTCGCCCAGGAACGGCACCTTGCTGATGCTGCTGCGGTCGGTGAACTCGTACACACCACCGATGACCACGGTCTGCCCATCCTCGACCAGCACCGCTGTGTTGACCTCGCGACGGTTGATCGACGGCACCGTGCCGTAGCCCTGCAGTTCGATCAGGCGGTCGACTTCATCCTTCTTCACCTGCATGTTGAGGAACACGCGGTTGTCGTTGGTGATGGTCGGGGTCACCCGCAGTTCCAGCACCACTTCCTTGAACTGCACGTTCGGGGTGGAACCGGCGCCACCGGCAGCACCGGTGCCGCTGATGGTGACGTAGCCGATTTCCTTGCCCTGCTTGATCATCGCCTCGCGCTGGTTGGTAGTGACCACACGCGGGTTGGAGATCACCTCACCCCGCGACTCTTCCTGCATGGCCGACAACTCCACATCCAGCAGGTAGCCTGCGTTGAGGATCGACAGCGCCAGCGAGCCGGGATTGTTGGCCGCGGCTACCGGCAGGCTCCAGTTCAGGCCACGGTTAATGGCCGATCCCGTCGGTACCGGCGGCGGGCCGACGCGGCCGCCAGCAATCCAGTCACGCTCGGCCTTGGCATTGTCCTGCGCCGCCTTGACCTGGGATTCGCGGGTCAGGCGGTTGGATTCCAGGTTGCCACTGAAATACACGTTGTCGCGGCTGCCGCTGATGCCGAACTTTGCACCCAGCTCGCGGGCAAAGGTATCGGTGGCGATGACGATGCGGCTTTCGATCAGCACCTGATCGACCGGGCGATCGATCACACCGATCAGCTCGCGCATGCGCGCGATCTTCTTCGGGATGTCGCTGATCATCAACGTATTGGTGCGCTCGTCGGCGACGATACGACCACGCGGAGAGAGGAAGCCACTATCCTCCTGCGATGAACTACCTCCATTACCGCTGTTGTTGTTACTTCCACCGATGCCCTTGGCCTCGGTCAGCGCTTTGAAGATCTGCGTGGCGCTGTGGTAGTTGATCTGGACGTAATCGGTGACCAGGTCTTCGCGGTTCTCGATGGCGATGCGCGCGTCTTCCTTCTCCTGCTCGAACTTGGCCAGCTCAGCCTGCGGAGCGACCCAGATCACGCTGCCATCGCGACGCTTGTCCAGGCCCTTGGCACGCAGCACGATGTCCAGAGCCTGGTCCCACGGCACGTTGACCAGGCGCAGGGTCACATTGCCCTGTACCGAATCGGAAGCCACCACGTTGAGATTGGATTCCTCGGCGATCAACTGCAGCACGGTGCGCACCGGCACGTCCTGGAAGTTGAAGGTCACCGGCTTGCCGGTGAAACCGCGCTGACCAACAGCCTTGGCAGCCTGGGTGACGCTGCCGGCGGTGACTGCACCGACGGCGGCCGGCGCCTGCCGCGGGCTGATCTCGACCACGTACTCGTTGCCACTCTGGTAGGCCAGTGATTCGACCGCACCGCCGGTGCTCAGCACCAGCTGGGTACCGGCACCGGACGGCTTGGCGTCGATGCGCTGCACCGGCGTTGCGAAGTCGATGACGTTCATCGGCTTCTGCAGGTTGGCCGGCAGTCGGGCGTTACCGACATCGACCACCACGCTGTTGCCCTGCGTACGCAGGTCCGGAACCGCGCCCTGGCCGTCGAACTGGACGATCAGGCGCCCGGCGCCATCATCGCCGCGCTTGAAATCGATCTTGGCCACCGACAGGCCGGCCGGCGCTGCTGCCGGTGCCACGGTGGCGCCCACCGGCTTTTCCGCCGGTGCGGCGGCCAGCGCCGGAGCGCAGGCCAGCATCAGCGCGACTCCCAACGCGCTGACACGGTTCAAGGTAAAGCGCCGGATGGGACGCAGCCCCTTGGCTTGGTGAAAGGTCATCGTGCTATCCCCAATAAACGATCATTGATCTTCAAGCGAGAGCGTTGCCGGCCGTTCCAGCCAGCCACCCGCGCCATCCGGCACCAGTTCGATCAGCTCCACGTGGTCTTCGAAGACCGCCGTGACCCGCCCGTCGCTCTGCCCCAGGTAGCCGCCCGGGCGTACCCGGTAGGTCACCTTGTCCGGCCCCATCACCAGCGCCACGGTGGCGGCTCCGGTGCCGATGGTGCCGACCATGTCCAGTGCGTCCAGCGGGAAGCCTTCCAGCGGCTCCTTGCGCCGGTTCGGATCCGGACGCAATCCGCCATTCCCCTGCTGCGGATTGGTCCAGGCATCGGTGAACGGGTCGCGCAGACCCTGTGCGGAGTATTCGAAGGTTTCGAACTGCTGCATCACCGGCAGCGGCTCCAGCGGCTGCGCCGGTCGCGCACGCTCGCCTTCCACCCACTTTTCAAGATTCGGTGCATCACCCGGCGTGCTGGTCACATCGCGGCCGCATGCGGCCAGCATCAGCACGACGGCAGCCATCCCACAACGCGCAAAGAGGGAACGGATCACTTCTTCTCCTCCTTGCCGGCGTCAGCCGCCTGCTGTGCCTGCACCTCGGTCTCATCCAGATAGCGGTAGGTCTTGACCGTGCCGGACAGCTCCAGCGCACCACTGCGGGCGTTGCCGCTGGTCTTGTCCTTGGGCTTGAGGTTGATGTCGTGCATGGTCAGGATGACCACGCGCGGCAGCGACGCCACGCCACTGACGAAGGCACCGAACTGGTGGTAACTGCCCACCATGCGCAGCTTGATCGGCTTCTCGGCGTAGAACTCCTTGACCTGCTCCTGTTCCGGCTCGAACAGCTCGTTGGTCAGGCCGCTGGACAGCGCGGTCTGCGAGATGTCGATGATCAGGTCCGGCATTTCGGTCTTGCTGGGCAGCTGCCGCAGCATCTGCTGCAGCACCTGCTCCATCTGTGCCAGCTGCTGCTTCAGCGGCGCCAGGTTCACCGCACGCTCCTGCTGCTTGGTGAACTCCGAACGCAGCTCGACTTCCTTCGATTCCAGGCCGGCCAGTTCCTCGCGCTTGCCACTGATCAGCAGCATCCACGCCACGAACATGATCACCAGCGCCAACAGCGAGCAGAAGACGATCTTGGCCTTCTGCGGCCAGTTGCCGATGTCGTTGAAATCCAGGTTCTTCAGATCGATTTTCTGGCTCATGCGCGATCCCCCTGCAGCGGGGCGTTGAAGGCCTGCGGCGGCTGCGCCAGGCGGCTGCCCTCGGGCTTCGGCGCAGGCTTTGCAGCCGGGGCTGCCGGCTGGTTCGGCGTAGCCGGGGCCGGGGTGGCAGCAGGTGCGTTGACCGGCGCGGCGGCGGGAGCGGGTGCAGCCGGTGCAGCAGCAGGCTGGCCGGCGGCCGGTGCAGCAGGTGCCGCTGCATCCGGGCCGGCTGCAAGCGGTGCCACTGCGGGCGGAGCCGGCGTTGCCACCGAACCATCGGCGTTGAGGCCTGGCGTACCGGCCACTTCCTCACTCTGTGCCGGCAGCTTCACCTTGACCACGAACACATAGGGCAGCGCCTTGATGTCGGCCAGCGGGCCCACCTTGCCGTCCTTGTCCTTCTCGGGATCACGCGCTTCGATGATCGACAGTTCCGGGTTGGTCATCCAACCGGAGGTCTCCAGATTGCGCATGTACGCCGAAACACGGGCATTGGACTGGGTGCGGCCTTCCAGGGTCAACACGTCGCCTTCCTGCTTCAGCGCGGTCAGCACCAGGCCATCGGGAATCGTGCGCACCAGCGCATCGAACAGGTGCACCATCTGCGAGCGCTTGGCCTGCAGTTCCTCGATCACCTTCTTGCGGGCCAGTAGGCGTTCCTTCTGCGCGTCGAGGCGGTCGATCTCCTTGTTCTGTTCCTTGACCTTCTCGATCTCGGCTTCCAGATAGGCGTTGCGGTCCATCTGGCCGCTCACCTGGCGGTCGTAGTAGAACCAGATCACCAGCGACAGCAGCAGGCCACCGATCGCGGCCATGCCCAGCATTGCGTAGAACTCGCGCTGGCGTTGCTTGCGCCGTTCGGCGCGCCAGGGCAATAGATTGATGCGTGCCATCAGTCGAAGCTCCTCAGCGCCAGACCGGTTGCGATCATCAGCGCGGGGGCATCCTGGGCCAGCGCATGCGCGTTCACCTTCGGCCCCAGGGTCATCTGCGCCAGCGGGTTGGCGACCACGGTCGGCACGCCCAGCTGTTCCTCGACCATTTCCGGCAGACCGCCCAGCACGGCGCAGCCACCGGCCAGCACGATGTGATCAACGCGGTTGAACTCGCTGCCTGCGTAGAAGAACTGCAGCAGGCGGCTGATCTGCTGGACCGTGGCTTCCTTGAACGGCTCCAGCACTTCCATCTCGTAGCTTTCCGGCAGCCCGCCCTGGCGCTTGGCCAGTCCGGCTTCCTCGTAGCTCAGGCCGTAGCGGCGCATGATCTCGTCGGTCAGCTGCTTGCCACCGAACACCTGTTCGCGGCTGTACAGGCTGCGGCCGCCGCGCAGGACATTGAGGGTGGTCATGGTGGCACCGATGTCGACCAGCGCGACCACACCCTCGATGGATACCGGCAGCTCGCTGGCGACCAGGGCATAGGCGTTCTCGACGGCGAAGGCCTCCACGTCCATCACCTTGGCCTGCAGGCCACCCAGCTCCAGCGCCGACTGGCGCAGTTCCACGTTCTCCGAACGCGACGCGGCCAGCAGCACCTGGACCATCTCCGGGTTGTTCGGGATCGCCCCGATCACCTCGAAGTCCAGGTTCACTTCCTCGATCGGGTACGGAATGTAGTTGACCGCTTCCAGCTCGATCTGGGCTTCCATGTCGTTCTCGTCGAGCTCGGCCGGCATCGGGATCACCTTGGTGATCACCGCCGACCCAGCGACGGCGGCAGCGGCCAGCTTGGCCTTGCTCCCCGAGCGGTTCATCGCGCGGCGGATGGCCTCACCCACGGCCTCCACTTCCACGATGTTCTTCTCCACCACCGCATTCGGCGGAAGAGGTTCCACAGCGTAATGTTCCACACGAAAACGATTGCCACTGCGGGACAGCTGCAAAAGCTTTACCGCAGTCGAACTGATGTCGACGCCTACAAGCGGCGACTGACTTTTTGGGATGAGCCCCACGGTTTCTCCCCTGCCGACGGGCACTTGGACGCAAGACCTGCGCCCGAGCATTAATAACGTATTCTTAGCAAATGGCAACGGCCCTGCTGTGAAGTCCCTCACGGATTCACCATGCAGCCCCTGACTGTTCCCCTTGCGCTCCCCGGTGCCGACCCCAGCCGCCACCTTGCGTAATCTATACTCTGCGACCACGAAATTCGCAATCGGAATCTGAACCCGATGACTCGACTCCGCCGCTGGCTGCGCTGGATCTTCCTGATTGTCCTGGTCCTGGCGCTGATCGGCGCGGCCGCCGTGGGCGGTCTGTACTACGCCGTGTCCTCCAAGCTTCCCGACGTGCAGACCCTGCGCGACGTGGAAATGCAGGAACCCATGTACGTCTATGCCGCCGACGGCAAGCTGATGGCGGTGTTCGGCGAGACCCGCCGTACCCCCATCACCATGAAGGACGTGCCCGAGCGCCTGAAGCAGGCGTTCCTGGCCACCGAGGATGCCCGCTTCTACGAGCATGGCGGTGTGGACTACATGGGCATCGGCCGAGCGGTGTGGCTGCTGGCCACCACCAACGACAAGCGCGTGCCGGGTGGCTCCACCATCACCCAGCAGGTGGCCCGCCAGTTCTTCCTCAGCTCCGAGTACAGCTACACCCGCAAGCTGGCCGAGATCCTGCTGGCGCGGAAGATCGAGTCCGAGCTGAGCAAGGACGAGATCTTCGAGCTGTACCTGAACAAGAGTTTCTTCGGCAACCGCGCCTACGGCGTGGCCGCCGCCGCCGAGTTCTACTACGGCAAGAAGCTGAACGAGCTGGACCTGGATGAAATGGCCTCGCTGGCCGGCATCCCCAAGTTCCCGTCTTCGGGCAACCCGATCTCCAACCCGGAACGTGCCCGCCAGCGCCGCGACAACTATGTGCTGCAGCGCATGGCCGACCTGAAGTTCGTCAGCCAGGCCGAGGCCGACGCGGCCAAGGCCGTGCCGATGCACGCCACCGCGCATGAACCGCCGGTGCAGGTCGATGCCCCCTACGTGGCCGAGCTGGTGCGCCAGGAAATGATCGCCCGCTTCGGCGGCGATGTGGTCAACAAGGGTTACCACGTCACCACCACCATCGATGCCACCCTGCAGACCGCCGCCAACCAGTCGGTGCGCGACGGCCTGCTGCTGTACGACCACCGCCACGGCTGGCACGGCGTGGAGAAGCAGGTGCAGGTGGGTGCCGCCGAAGACGCCGCTGCCCTGGCCGAGCACCTGCGTGGCATGTACGGCCAGGCCGGCCTGCTGCCGGCCATCGTCGCCAGCACCGGTGCCGATGGCAGCGCAACGGTGGTGCTGGCAAACCGCAGCGAGATCGTGCTGCCGGCCGGCGCCGCCAAGTGGACCAACAAGACCCCGGGCAAGCTGGTGCAGCGCGGCGACATCGTGCGCGTGCGCGCCGGGGCCAAGGAAGGTGAGTGGCTGCTGGACCAGATCCCGCGCGGCCAGTCCGCACTGGTCTCGCTGGATGCCCACAACGGCGCGTTGAAGGCGCTGGTGGGTGGCTTCAGCTTCTCCGGCAACAAGTTCAACCGCGCCACCCAGGCCCGTCGCCAGCCGGGTTCAAGCTTCAAGCCGTTCGTCTATGCGGCCGCGTTCGACAAGGGCTACAACCCGGCATCGATCGTGCTCGACGCCCCGGTGGTGTTCCGCGACCGCCGCGGCAAGACCTGGGCCCCGCAGAACGACGGCGGCGGCTTCCGCGGCCCGATGCGCCTGCGTGAGGCGCTGGTGCAGTCGCGCAACCTGGTCTCGGTGCGCCTGCTTGATGGCATGGGCGTGGACTATGCGCGCAAGTACATCAGCGAGTTTGGTTTCGCCGAATCGGAACTGCCGCCGAACCTGTCGATGTCGTTGGGTACTGCCTCGCTGACCCCGCTGTCGGTGGCCCGTGGCTACGCCGTGTTCGCCAACGGCGGCTCGCGCGTGGATACGTGGCTGATCGACCAGGTCAATGACCGCGACGGCAATCTGGTGTTCAAGGAAAACCCGGCACTGGCCTGCCGCGACTGCGCCGGCAGCAGCGACCAGCCGGTCAACCAGGTGGTGGACGGCTTCAACTTCGGCGCCCCGGCCCCGAAGGTGGACCCGGCCGCCGCGGCCAAGGCCGAAGCCAAGGTCGAAACCCCGGCGGCACCGGCCAACCCGGATGCCCGCACCGCCCCGCGCGCGATCGACGCCCGCACCGCCTACCAGCTGGTGTCGATGATGCGCGACGTGGTCCAGCGCGGTACCGGTGCCCAGGCCAAGGTGCTCGGCCGCGAGGACGTGGGTGGCAAGACCGGCTCCACCAACGACCACCGTGACGCCTGGTTCTCCGGCTTCGGCGGCCCGTACGTGACCACCGTGTGGGTGGGCCGCGACGACTTCCGCTCGCTGGGTTACCGCGAATACGGCGGCAAGGCCGCCCTGCCGATCTGGATCGACTACATGCGCACCGCGCTGAAGGACACCCCGATCGCGCAGAACGAACCGCCCAGCGGCATGGTCCAGGCCACCCTCAACGGCGCCACCGAGTGGGTGAAGGTGGAAGACATGGACCGCCTGACCGACTACGACCTGAACCTCAATACCCCGCAGGCCGACGCCGCCGCGTTCGATATCTTCTGAGGAAGGGTTCGGCGGGTGCCGCTCTGGTAGATGCCAACCTTGGTTGGCGCCGATGCGGCTCTGGTAGCTGCCAACCTTGGTTGGCGCCGATGCCGCCCCGGTAGTTGCCAACCTTGGTTGGCGCCTCGTGCCGACCAAGGTCGGCATCTACCAAAGCGTGGGTGGGGCCAACCTTGGTCGGCACCGATGCCGCCCCGGTAGCTGCCAACCTTGGTTGGCACCGATGCTGCCCTGGTAGCCGCCAACCTTGGTTGGCGCCCCGTGCCGACCAAGGTCGGCACCCACCAAAGCGGTTGCATCCGCCATACCCACGCAGATGTCACATCCGTGCGCTAGTCTGTAGCCAGGTCGCAACAAGGAGTCATCGCATGCATCGCGCCCGTCAGCATGCTGCCAGCCAGACCCGCGAGCGGCGCCACCGCCTCGCCCACGAAGCCGCCCGCCTGATGGCCGAAGGCGGCATCCGCGACTACCACCAGGCCAAGTTGAAGGCCGCCAGCCGGCTCGGCATCCACGACGATGCCTCCCTGCCCCGCAATACCGAGATCGAAGACGCCCTGCGCGAGTACCAGCGGCTGTTCTCCGGGCCCCAGCACGGCAACGAACTGCAGCGCCGCCGTGAAGCCGCCATGCGTGCTCTGGAGTTCCTGCACGGCTTCTCCCCGCGCCTGGCCGGCCCCGTACTGGACGGCACCGCCGACGCCAACAGCCCCGTGCAGCTGCACCTGCACAGTGACGACCCGGAAGCCGTGCACCGCTTCCTGGACGAACACGGCATCCCCGCCGAATCGCGAACCCGCCGCCTGCGCATGGACCGCGAACGCTGCCTGGACGTGCCGGTGTGGGTGTTCAGTGCCGAAGAGCTGACCTTCGACCTGGCCGTGCTGCCCTACGACGCCCTGCGCCAGGCACCACTGTCACCGGTGGATGAGAAGCCGATGCGACGCGCGTCGGTGGCACAGTTGCGGCAGGTGCTGGCCGAAGCGGAGATCACCGCGTATATCGGCGGGTAACGGTAGCGCCGGTCCATGGCCGGCGAGCGCAGCGGCGCCTGCCTTGGGTGGGTGCGGACCGTTGGTCCGCACTGTGCTTCGGGCATTTCGATGGCTGGCCGGAGAGCAGTCGAGCATGGCTCGACTCTACAGGGGCGCTGCACCCGTGTTTGGTAGGTGCGGACCGCTGGTCCGCACTGTGCTTCGGGCATTTCGATGGCTGAGCGGAGAGCAGTCGAGCAAGCTCGAATCTACAAAAGCGGTGTTACCTGCTCTGGCAGATGATGCCCATCTTGCTCCCGCTACCAGACAAAACGGGTATCGCGCAGCGGGTCGCTGAGCAGCCGCGGCAACCACGGTGCGGGGGCACGCTGCGGATATTCCCGCATCATCTGTGCGTGCATGGCCTGCAGGTCCCGCAACACCCAGGACTGGTAGTAGATGTCGTTGAACCCATCCGACCAACCACTCTTCACCCGCTCATGCTCGTCTGCCTCCAACGACGGCATCTGGTCCATCGACACCTCCAGGATCGTCGCCAGCGCCGCGTTGATCTGCGCATTCTCCGCACCGGCCTGGCGCACGTAGTCCAACCGATCCAGCACCCGCCGGCAATCGTAGGGAAAGCACCCACCTGTGGCCATGATGTAGTCAGCGATGTCCGCCAGCATGTCGGCTTTCAGCCGCCACACCACTTCGCTGTCCATCACCTGCCGTACCCGCATCGTGCGCAGCGTGCTCGCCCGCACCTCCTCCGGCGTAGTGAACGGAGCACCCGGCGTGCTGCCCGCGTGGCGCACCAGCACGATGCGATGGATCGCCTCCCTGGTGACACCCTCGATGCGCAGCGCCGCTGTCTCCGGGTGCACGCGCGGCGTCGGCACGCTCAGCATCCGCCACATGTACCACAGCACCAGCAACAGACCGGCGATGCACAGCCCGCTCATCAGCGTCCACAGATCCAGGTTCCGTGTGTAGTAGCGATAGCGCGCCCGCCAGATGTAGAACGTGCGATAGCTGATGATTCCCTTTACCCATCTGTACATCGCCATCTCCTGGGCGAGGACCCCGGCGCGGCGGGGTGGATTACGCGCGTCACGCCGGGGCTCCATGGCTTACCAGCCGAAGCCCACACCCACGCCCATGCTGCGCTCACCGCTGTTGGTGAACGCACCATTGAGGCTGAAGGTGGCTGAGCCCTTCTCGTTGAGCACGCGCTGGTAACCCACCGCCATGGCCGACTCACCCTCGCTGTAACCCACGCCCGCACCAAGGCGGTTGTAGGTGGCCAGGCCGGCGGTGTTCATCGCCATCGCCGTCTGCGCGCTGCTCATCGCCGCCATGCGGTTGAAGCGCTTGTCCATCTTGTCCAGGCGGCGCTCGAAGTTGCTGATCGCGCCATCGGTGTACTCGTTGGCGCGGGCCAGCATCTTCTCCAGCTCAGCGGTGTCGACCTGCGGCTTCGGCGAGTCGTCCTTGTTGGCCTTCGGCTGCGGTGCGGGCTTGTCACCCTCGCCTACCGAGGCGACCTGCTGGGAGTCCTTGCCTTGCGGCACCAAGGGGGTGTCTTCGGTCTGCGGCTTCGGCACCGAGGACGACGCCAGTGCACGCGACGCCGGGGCATCGTCGATGCGCTGCTCCAGACCATCCATGCGGCCGTTGAGCTGCTGCTGCATCGAATGCAGCTGGCCACCGTTGACCGCATCGCGGCTTCCGGCCGCGATCAGGCCGTTGGCCACGTTGGCGATGACCATGCCGTTGGCACCGGCGAGGGTGAGCTGGTTGACACCGTCGGCGCGGACCGAGGGGGTGCCCTGGAAGACGGAGCGGAGCTGGGTTTCGACCTTGTCCACGCGCGAGGTGCTGGTGACGACCGCACCATCCAGCGCCTCCAGTGCACCATTCAACGTGGACTGCACGTGGCCCTGCACGTTGAAGCTCGGGCCAACGATGTTGCCGTTGGCATCCACTTCGCCGCCGAGGGCGGAAAGCGCACCGCGCAGCTGACCGACGGTGGCGGCGTTGTGGTTGGCGGTGCCGTTGGCGATGTTTACCAAGCGGCGCTTCATACCGACACCCCCAAATGACACAACTCCTTCTTCATCTGCTAGAGAGCTATTTCCAAGTGCCAGCGAGCCGTGAGCCCCGCTTCCAACTCTTGCGCCAGCACCAATCGCGATACCCTCATTCGCACCGCCCGCGCCTCCGCCGACCTGTGCACCGACTCCCATTGCGAATCCATTCTCGGAATCCACAGAGACACTCGCCGCTCTACCGATTGCGGTGGAGTTCCTTCCCATCGCCTCCGCAAACGTGCCCACCGCGGTTCCTCCTTCTAGTCCAGTCTTTGCTGAATTTCCGACCGCAACGCCTGCCACACCGGCTGCAGCACGCTCACTGAAGGGGGCTGAGCCGATACTCATGAACTGCGCGTCGCCCTCAAGTTCCGAAATGCGGCTATTGGTCTCATAGAGCTGACTGCCGCGCACAACGTCCGAGCTATCAGCCGAAAGCTTCGCCTCGGCCACACCAGTCAAACGCGCACCACCGAAGTCGATCGGGCCGTTTGCATCCATCTCTCGCACTGCCTGCTGCCCCATCTCCCGCTCCTTGCGCATCGCGTCCAGATCATTCCGATTCTGCGAGATCTTCTGCTCTGCGGCGTACAGCTGGTTGCCTGTTACGGCATCACGGCTTCCTGGGGCCACTCGGCCATCGGCAAGATTGGTCAGCACCATGCCGTTCACGCCATTCAGCGCGATCTGGCTCAAGCCGTCAGCGCGGGCCAAAGGTGAATCCTGGAAGATCGAGCTGAGCTGACCTTCCACCTTGTCCGCGCGATGACCGGCGGTGACAACCGCGCCATCGAGTGCCATCAGTGCGTCCTCGACGGTGTTCTGCGTTCCGCCCTGCACCGCGTAGGTCGGGGCGATGATGTTGCCATTGGCATCCATGCCTGCACCGCCGCCGAGGGTGGCGAGGGAATCATTGAGCTGAGAAACGGTGGTGGCGTTGTGGTCAGCCATACCGCGCGCGACGTTTACGAGACGACGCTGAAGCAATCCTGCTCCGAATGAAACAACATTAACCTCGGCAGCAACAGAACCCGCACCAATAGCCGCACTGTTCGAAGCAGTCTTCTCGACGGCACTCCCTGCACCTATCGCCACACCGTTGCCCGCCTCAACGCTTGAAAACACACCGAGCGAAAATCCATTCTCTGCAGCAGCATCAACATAAGCAGCTCGCCCCAGTGATACCGAATTCTTCGCTAGAGCAGCCGCAAAACTACCAACTGCAACAGCCCCTTCCGATGTCATCGAGGCTTCGGCAGAGTCTCCAATAGCAACCGCTACCAAGCCTGCCTTGGCACCTTGGTCCGGCCCACCACTGCCGACCTGGAAGAACTTGGACTGTTCCGCAATCGATCCAATTCGATCAATAGCTTCCTGTGCTGAGCGTCTAGCTCCATTCGCAACTTCACTCACCGCATGCAACTGCTTTCCGTTGATCGCATCCGAGCTGTCTGCATTCAACGTACCATCCGAAACTCCAGTGATTGTCCGACTTCCACCTGCACTGTTACGCACGTCCAGTACTGTACCGCTGTTCTTCTCGCCCAAGCGCACATTGCCAGATGCAGATACCTGCGCCACCAACCCGCCCAGCGCCGCTGTCTCGGCCAGCGCCTTGGTCGCATCCCCTTTCGCCACGGCAGCTTCCGTGCCCGCAGACCTGGCAATGCCCTCCACCGCCGCCACCTTGTCATTGGTGGCATTGAGCTGCCTGCCGTTGATGGCCTCATCGCTGCTGGCGCCGACCGTACCATCGGCCACGCCGGTCAGCTTCCGATTCGCGTTCGCGCTGTTACGCACATCCAGCACGGTGCCGCTGTTCTTCTCGCCAACACGAACATTGCCGTTGACAGCGACTTGACCGACAAGTCCACTCAGCACACCGGTTTCAGCCAGCGCCTTGTCCGCGCTGACCTTCGCTGCGCTGGCTGTCGTCTGTGCCGAATTCACGTTCGCGTTGGTTTCATGGAGCTGCTTGCCGGTCACGGCCTCGTTGCTGGTCGCGCTGATGGCCCCGTCAGCGACGCCCAGAATCCTGCGGTTCGCATTGGCGCTGTTGCGCACATCCAGCTGCGTGCCACTGTTCTTCTCACCCAGACGAACACTGCCATTGGCAGCGGACTGGTTGACGAGGCCACCCAGCACCACCGTCTCGGCCAGTGCCTTGCCCGACTCCACCTTTGCGGCATTGGCGGTGGTCGTCGCGCCGTCGGCTGCTGTCTGGGCCTTGGTCACGGCCTGGTTGGTGGCATGAAGCTGGTTGCCGGTGATGGCATCGGTGCTGCCGGCGCCCACCGCACCATCGGCAATGTACTGGATCTTCCGCTTCCTGCTGGCGCTGCCCACCGATACCGAATTGGCCGAGGCCGTCACTGCACCTGCACCCAAGGCAACGGCATTCTCATGCGAGGCCTGAGCGCGGTCACCCAGCGCCACAGAGCTGGTGTTCGTAGCCTTGGCCAGATTGCCCAGTGCGCTGGCGAACTGCGCCGTCGCCTCGCTGCCACGCCCGAGTGCGGTGGCCTGGCTGGCGCCTGCCTTGCTCAGATAGCCAACCGCCGTAGCGTGCTCTGCCTCGGTCTTGGCGTCACCGCCTACGGCAATAGAGAAGTTGCCGCTTGCGTTTGCACGGAAGCCGGTTGCAACCGCGCCGTTGGCGCTACGGGTTCCGGCGCCGACCGAGACGCCTGCGTTCTGGTTGGCCACCTTGTTGCCGTCCGCATCAACACCAGCGCGCGCATCGTCGCCCAGCGCTACGCTACGGCCATTGTAGGCCTTGGCATTGTTGCCGAGTGCTGTACTGATACCGAAGCTGCCGTTCTCTGCGGTGGCCCCCCTGCCCAAAGCCAAGGTCGTCGCATCTATGCGGTTCGTGGCGGCCTGCGCAACTGATTTCACTGCGGCCAGCTCACCCGTGACATCGCCTGCGATCTTTTCCACGGCCGTGAGCCGGGTATTTGTCTGGAACAACTGGTTTCCAGTGATGGCATCGGTGCTGCCGGCACCCACCACACCATCGGCGATGTACTGGATCTTCCGCTTCCTGCTGGCGCTGCCGACCGAAACGGAGCTGGCCGATGCGGTCACCGACCCGGCGCCAATCGCAACAGCGTCCTCGTGACCTGCGTGTGCACTGTTTCCAAGTGCCAGCGAATTGATGCCCGTTGCCCTGGCAAGATTGCCGACTGCGGTGGCGAACTTCGCCGTTGCCTGTGTCCCTCTCCCCAAGGCCGTCGTCTGCTGGGCACCTGCGACACTGGTTTTTCCAAAGGCGGTACTCAACTCCTCATTGGCGACGGCATCGGAGCCGATCGCAACGGAGAAATTGCCACCCGCAACAGCCTTGTGACCCATGGCAACGGCGCCGTGCGCACTGCGGGTGCCGGAACCTACCGAGACACCGCCTGAACTGCCATTGGCCTTGTTTCCAGCCACATCGACGCCGGCGCGCGCGTCATCGCCTAGCGCAACGCTCGCGCCGTTGTAGCCTTTGGCGTTGTTGCCGACTGCCGTGCTTGCGCCATAGGTGGTATTCGACTCTGCCAATGCCCCCTTGCCAAGCGCCAGTGCTGTCGCATCCACCCGATTGTTGACCGATTGCGCAAGGGTTTGGGTTGCAAACAGCTGCTTGCCGGTAACGGCATCCGTGCTTGTCGCACTCAAGCGCGCATCAGCCACGTTGACGATTCGTCGCTTGGTCGACGCGTTGCCAACGGAGACCGAGTCCGCCTCGGTCGCTTCAGAGTTGGCGCCGATGGCGGCCGATCCATCAGCCAGTGCCTTCGCATGATGACCGAGCGCAACGCCGCTGAACTCTGCACGCGAGTTTCCGCCCAAGGCGATTGCTCCCGAGTAGCCAGCGGTTCCCGCAAATGCATTCCCTCCGATCGCGATGCGGGACACACCCGCCGTGCTTTCAACTGTGCGGGCGCCACTACCTACTGCTATGGAGTTCTGAGCGTAGGCGCGAGCATCGTGACCGATAGCAGTGGTGCCGACGCCCGACGCAACCGAACTCGCACCCAGCACCGTCGAGTAGCCGCTTGTGGCTTCCGACTTGTACCCAACCACCACGTTCCTGTCACCCTTTGCAATCGCCTCATTTCCGAGGAGTACGCTCCCCTTCCCTGACAGCGCCGACGCGGTGCCGACGGCCACCGAACCCCAACCGCTGATGCTGGATCTCGAGCCCAGAATCATCTGCATGTCACCGTTGAGGGTTGAGTCTTTGTAGTAGGCATCATTGACGATGGCGCCTTGCACCACGATCTTGCGCGGTTGCGCAGCGAACAGCGAAGAGATCATGGGAGAGCTGGCCAGGAACCTGGTCACCTCTTCCTGAGGCTCTCCGTTCTCATACTCATCCTTCGGGCGCTCTTGGGCTGATGCAGACATCCCGACCGATGCAACAGCCGCCAGTACCAGCAACCGCGGCTTGGTCCGGGAGGATTTCCCGCGTGGACTGCTCAACTCGCTACCCACCACCCAGCACTGCTTGGCCACGCTCCAGATACGTCGATAGATTCGATTCATGCTTGTTCTCCTTAACACCAAAGGGAAGTGAAGCCCCGCGCTTGCGCGGGGCAATGGAAGGTCAGGCGCTCGGCGCCAGGGTCGTTACGTGATCGCGATATCCGTCGTTCGACAGGCGGTACTGCAACTGCAGGCTGCTGCCCGGCTGGAGCTGGAACGGCAAGGTCAGCGCGGCATCGGGGTAAAGACTTGTGGACAGCTCGCGCGGCGTGCACACGCCACCGGCATTGCACTCGGACGCACCGGTGATGCCCACGCGCAACGTGCCGGTATTGCGCAGGGTGTTGCCTTGCAGTTTCAGATCCACGCTGCCCTTGGCAGGCACGACGTTCACCAGCGCCCCCCAGACCAGGCTGACGCCGACGTTGGCCTGCGCCGCCTGCTCGTCGCCTTCCAGAATGGCGCCGTCGGGGCCATTCACGCCCTCGAAGTAGATGCGGTAGGCCGCCTCCTTCTCGACTGACTGCAGCGGAATCACCCGGATCAGGCGATTGCCACCACCGCTGAGTGCGAACTTGCCGGGGGTGATGGCAATCGCCGCATCGGCGGCTTCTACTTCGATCTCTTGCTCACCCACCTGTGCCGGGTTGGTGATGCGCAGCAGGCGTGCCTGCACGTACTGCGGCTGGGTAGATTGCGAGTACACGCGGATCTTCGTGCCGTGCTTGGCGTCCACCGCTGCACGCATCGGATGAATGGATAGATTTGCCTGTGCCGGCGGGGCCAGCAGTGCGCTCAGCGGCAACAGGCAGAACAGCAGTTTCTTCATGATGAGCCTCCGTGGGATCAAGGTTTGGCAGTCGGCACGCGCAGCTCTACCGTCAGCTCGCCTTCGTAGAGACCGGGGCGTTTGCTGGCGATGGGCGTGGGCGGTGTTTCCAGCGTCAGTGGCGTGGGCACGCAGTACACGGGCTGACTGATGCCTGGCAGCAGCACCATGCGCAGCTGTGCGCTGTCGATGCCGCGCAGCAGCTGTTCTTCGCCGTGCTTCATTGGCAGAAGATTGCCGCCGTAATTCAGGCCAACCTGGTAGTCGAGGCGCTGGGTATCGTCGCTGCCGCCATCCTGATGCCAGACCGCGAAGTCCCGCGCTGGCGGCGGGCGCGGCCCGCTGTCGCGCACGGTGACGCCGAGGAATTCGCTCTGCGAACCCACGCCGTCGTAGAGGCACATGTCCACGTCCTTGCGCCCGGCGACGACCTTGCGGATGGGGTCGTAGCGCAGGTCCATGTTGACCAGAGGTGCAACGCCGTCGAAGCCGGGGAAGTAGATCGAGATGGCGTCGTAATCGGTGACGGTGAAATCGAAGTTGAATACGTAAGTTGCCAGATGCTGAGCTGGCGGCTTTCGAAGTTGGAGCTCAAGAGTTCCTCGCCAGGTTCCAGCGACGAGATTGGATAGCTCCTTCGTGTCAAGCAGTAGCCCTAACCCAGTTCCACCCGCAATGTCCGAGCCACATCTGCCAGATTCTGAAGATTCCAGCCGATAGAGCAGCACTCGCCAGAAATCCGTGCTACATCGCTGAGTGGTATCCGCGCGATAGATCGCGCCAGCGATCGTGAGATCTCTTGTCATGCCACCGCGCTGCTCCTGAAACCGAAGAGGAATTGGAGTTCCATTCGCTTCTAGAGACGCGATGTCTTCCGTCTCACAACGACCGGTTGAAGAATCCGAGCGAGAGGTGCAGGTCAGGTAGAGCTTCCCATAATGCTTGTCAGGATCGGTGTCGTAGGCAACCAGTGCTTTGGGCGGCATGATCTCGATATCCCCCGGCATCGCCGAGCGATCCCACGCCATCTTGATATCGTGCGCAATCACACCACTGGGCGGATCCGTATCAGGTGGGCGCTGCGCCCACGCCCTCGGCGCCAGCACCACCAGCGCACACACCAGCATCAACACCAACAACACACGCCGGTTCATGGCGTTCCTCCTGCAGCAGCGGTCTGGGGCGTGGCGGCAATCAATGCGCGTTCCTGCAGCAGGCGGGTCACACGGGCCTGCTGGCGGATCTCTGCCGGCAGCTGGGCCACGGCCAGCGGCTCGCAATGCACGGCGCCCACCAGCAGCACCACCTGGCGGCGCTCGCGCACCTGCAGCGGGCAGTGCAGCAGGCGGTCGTCCTGCAGCAGGTACAGCGTTGTCTCGCGACGCGGGAAATCGGCAACGAAGCCGCCGTTGGCGCTGGTGCCGGGCACCGGCGCGTTGAGGATGCGGGCACCGCCCAGCGGCGCTCCGGCAAGATCCTTGGCGTTGCCGATGAAGGTGTAGGTCACCTCGATCGGCACCGGCATGCGCATCAGCCGCCCGGGGCTGAGGAACATCGGCCGTGCACCGCCCACGCCGGTCACGCGGATGGCGGCGATGCTGTCCAGCGTGCTGGCGTCCTGCACTTCGGCACGGTGCGACTGGTACGACGACAACGGCAGCAACCGGCGCTCACCGATCTGCAGGCGTTGACGGCGCAGGCCGCCCACCTGCAGTTCGGCCGCCACGCCACGCAGGTCGACATCGTCGGTGTCGGCCACCTGCACGGCGAGGCCGGCGTCGGCACCGCTGCTGCCGCTCCAGTAGAAACCGCGCTTGCCCAGTGCAAAACCGGAGCTATGCATGCCGCTGTAGGCGGTCTCGCTGCGGCCGCGCTGCTGGTAGTGCGCCAGCGTGGCGCCGCTCTGGCCCAGGCTGTTCTGCAGCTGGCCACTGAGCGTGGCGCTGTAGCGGTCGCTGTTGTTGGCGCGCAGTTCGGCTGACAGCTCGCGGTACTGTGCATCGACGTCCTGGCGCAGGCTGTGGCCAACGCTGTAGTTGATGTCCGGGCGCTGATGCTGCGGCTGGCGCACGTCCACGCTGTAACGGCGCTGGCCGCTGCCGGCAGTGCCGCGCAGCAGGCGGGTCAGGCTCAGGTTGAGGTAGATGCCGCGGTCGCGTTGGTCACTGCCGCGCAGGCTGTCGCTGGAACGCTGCTGCCACACACCCACGCGGGTGGAGACACTGAAATCCTGCCAGCGATGGCTGCGGCTGTAGCTGGCCTGCCAGGTGCGGCTGAGCTGCGGCTCGCGGCGCGGTTGCCACGGCGGTGGCGGTGGCAGCAGCGGGTCCAGCCCAGCCAGAGGGTCGCCCTCCGCACCCGGCAGGACACGCCCCGCGCGCCAGGTCTGGCGCCGCGTGTAGCCCACATAGGCGCTGCCACCGGCCAGCGGCAGCGCCATCGAGGCGCTGAGCGAGTTGGTGCAGCCCAGCTGGTCGCGCGCGTCGGCCTCGAACTGGCAGGCCTTGCCGCGCATGCGCTGCTGGTAGATGTTCCAGGATGCGGTGCGACGGTACGACAGCTGGTGCTGCTGGCCGGTGCTGCCATCGTTGCCGCGCATGCCGCCGAAGCTGGCGCGTAGTTCCTGGGAGGCGTACAGGCGGCGCAGGTCCACGCGCAGCTCGCCATAGCGGAAGCCGCCGAGGTCGGCGGCGCCGGCCACCATCGCCACGTCGCGGCCCAGCGGCACGCGCATGCCGGCCACCGCCACGCGTTCGCCATCGAAGCGATCACTGCGGCGCTCGTTGCGCTTGCCGCCCTGCACGAACCACTGCCACTGGCTGTTGGTCCAGTCGCCGCCCTTGTCGAACGGCGCGTCTTCGCTGCGCACCAGCACGCCGTCTTCGTAGATGCGCAGGGTGACGTTGTAGTTGCCGAACGGGAAGTTGCGGGTGTCGATCTGGTTGATGCCGGCCTGCAGGTAGGAGGTCTGCAGCAGCCGCGTGCCGTCGTAGGCATCCACGCGTGCGTCGCGCGCCAGCAGTACGGTCAGCGGCGTGGCCTGCACGGCAGCATCAGCGTCCACGTAGGCCTGGGTAGTGCCCACGCGCAGGCCCTGGAAGCGGTCCAGCGGCAGCATGCTGAAACTGAAGGTGCCGCCCTGCGGGCTGGACAGGTTGCGGCGATCCATGCGCCCGGCCTGCAGGTAGTGCGCCTGCCCCAGGTCGTGGCGGTAATAGACGTTGTCGAACTGGAATTCACTGTCACTGCCGCGGCTGCGGTAGCGCTGCTGGTTGAAGTTCCATTCGGCGGAGACATGCCCGCGGTCGAACAGGCCCAGCACGCCGGTGCCGCGCGCGGACAGCGTCTGGTAGTCGCGGCTGCCACTGACGTTGATCACCTGCTGGTGCAGAAAGGCGTTCTCTGCGTTGGCGCTGACGGTGTGGAAGCGCTCGGCAGCCGGCTTGCCCGGAATCCACTGACGGGCGACGAACAGGCGCACTGCGCCCTCGCCCTCGTCGTACAGGGCGCGCACGGCGGCGGGGTCTTCCGGTGGATCGAGATAGCCGCAGCCGGCGGTGGCGCCACCGAAGCGGCAGGCCAGATGGCTGTTGCGCGGCATGGGCTGTGACAACGCGGGCAGCAGCGCGGCCTGCGCCTCGGCGGGCAGGTCGAGCGCCTGCAGCACGCTTGCTGGATCTTCCAGTTGTACGTGCTCCAGGGTCACACGCACCGGCGACAGCCCGGCCGAGCGGCCGAACAGCTGGATGTCGAGTTGTTCGGTCTGGCCTTCGACCAGATCCTCAAAGCCGGGCGGGACGCCGCGCGCCGCCGCCAGCGGCGTTGCCAGCGCCAGGGCGAGCGCGACCGCCAGCCGGGTGATGGCGGGGGCGTGTGGGGTCATGGGGGTACCGCTGGAAAGGCAGCCGGCCCGGCGTGCGGGCCGGCGCGGGAATTAAGGCGTGGTGGCCTTCTGGTTCAGCACGATGTTGACGACGCCTGCGTAGCGACCTTGGGTGGTCAGCGGTGCCGGAGCGGTCTGCGCGATGACCAGTGGCATCGAGATCGAAGCGCCCGGGGTGGAGCCGGCACCGGTGAACAGATCGGCCGCAGCGTACTCAATCGGGGTCAGGCCCAGATCGCGGCCGTTGAGGCTGACCTTCATCGGCACGGTGACCGTACCGTCACCGTTGGCCAGCACGAATGCACCACCAATCTTGGCTTCGATATCGGCGGCGTCATCGTTGGAGTGGATGCGCACGTGCTGGGTATCCGGAATCAGGCCACGCAGCGGATCGTGGGTCAGGGTGACGGCGTCCGGCAGTGCGCTGCCGTCATCACGCAGCAGGGCCAAGGTCGGGTCGACGTCGGCATAGACGGTGATCTTGGTTTCCACGGCGTGCGCGGACAGCGAAGCCGTAGCCAGCGCTGCAGCGAGCGCGGCCTTCTTGAGAATGGCGTTCATGGGTTGTCTCTCTCGGACAAGGGGGAATGAGAAAGCCCCCCTCCCCTAAGGAGAAAGGGAGGGAGGCGCCGCCCGCAGAGGTGGTTACGGGCGACGGAGAGAATGTTAGGAACCCATTGTCCTGCAGGCCATTCAAGCATTCCTAAAACGTTGAACGTTAAGAAGGATTCTTGAAGGCGCTCAATGTTTGAGGGTTATGCAATTTCCCTCATTCGTTGAATGCAAAAAACCTCATTGCATCGCCTTTGTAGAGACAGCTTCTCCGGTCATTTCCACGCCATCCACGCGCGGCGTGGCTCTACTGCAGAGCCAAGCCCATGCTCGGCTGCCGCGAGCCTCAGCCTGCAGGCACCACGGTGACGCGATCAACATCGATGTCGGTCGGCTTGAACCGATGCGTATCGACCTTGCCATGCAGTTCCACCACGGTGTCCGCACCAATGGCCTGCGGCGGCAGGTCGTCGTCATCGATCTCCACTTCGATCTGGCCACTGGCGTCGCGGAACTGGTAACGCTCGTGGCCAAGCTTGGCGACCAGGGTGCCACGCAGCACCACCGGGTGGTCATCGCGCTGGGCGCGCGCATCGGCCACGGTGCTGACAGCGGTTCCTGCGCCTGGGCCGGTGTACTGCGCGAACCCCTGCGGGCTCAACAGGGTGAGCGGCGTGGCGATGAGGGCAATGGCAAGCAGTCGGTTCATGGTGGTCTCCATGGCTGAGTAAGTGTCCTCAGGTTCTATCGCCCCGGATGTGATGCCTATGCAATAGATCCGAAAAGACGTGAAAGCGACACTCAGTGTCAGAATTCGTTCAGATCCTGAAGCAAGGTTTTGTAGAGTCGAGATCCTATGTTCGTGGTCAAGCCTGCTGGAAGCAGGCTTGACCCACCTTCAGCATGGCCGGATCGAAGTCCCGGCCGCTTTTGAAGACACCCCAGGCGATCCTGGCCAGCTTTCTGGCCAG
>NZ_JAWIRR010000033.1:22857-49315 GCF_036320065.1 Stenotrophomonas sp. SMYL8 | reverse complement strand
CCCCCCCCCCCCCCCCCCCCCCCCCCCCCCCCCCCCCCCCCCCCCCCGCCTTCGACAGTTTTCCGCGATCTGATGGAACGGCCTTGGGGTCAGATCCGTTTTCCGGAGGAAACCGGATCTGACCCCAGATTCATTTCGATATCTGACAGATGTGTCGACCAAGGTCGACACCTACCCACAGCACACGGAATCTGTCGGAGGTGGGGCGGGGGGGGGGGGGGGGGGGGGGGGGGGCCGGGGGGGGGGGGGGGGCCCCGCGGCGGGGGGGGGGGGGGGGGGGGGCCCGCCCCCCCCCCCCCCCCCCCCCCCCCCCCCGCCAACCCCCGGAATACCCGCTTCTGACGTTGACGTTGCTTGAAGGCTTCGGCAGGTGCAGGGCGCAGCCCTGCCGAACCCAACCGACTTCCGCCACTTGCGGTGGCAGCGACGGCCCACTAGCCTTCGGCCGTCGTTCACCACCCAAGGACCTCCCGTGAAACACCGTCATCTCCTGCTGGCCTCGGCAATCGCCGCCGCCACGCTGGCCCTGGCCGCCTGCAAGAAGGAAGCTGCGCCAGGCACTGATACCGCCAGCAGCAGCGCCCCGGCCGGCGAAACCGCCGACCAGTTCGTGGCCCGCATCAATGCCGAATTCAAGGCCGCCTACCCGGAGATGACCTCGGCGCAGTGGCTGTCCTCCACCTACATCAACAGTGATTCGGAACGCATCGCGGCCAAGGCCAACGAGCGCTCGCTGACCCAGCTCAACAGCTGGATCGAACAGGCCGCCAGGTTCGACGGCAAGCCGATGAGCGAGGACAGCAAGCGCGCGATCCACCTGCTGAAACTGATGTCCTCGATGCCGGCACCGCGTGACCCGGCCAAACTGGCCGAGCTGACCCAGATCGCCACCCGCATGGAAGGCAGCTACGGTGCCGGCAAGTACTGCACCGATGCCAACGATCCCAACTCCTGCCGCCAGCTGGGCGAGCTGGAGCAGGTGCTGGCACGCAGCCGCGATTACGACAAGCAGCTCGACGCCTGGCAGGGCTGGCACAGCACCACCAGGAGCATGCGCGGCGACTACCAGAAATTTGTCGGTCTGGTGAACGAAGGTGCCAAGGGCATGGGCTTCACCGATGCCGGCCAGATGTGGCGCAGCGGCTACGACATGCCGCCGGAGCAGATCGGCCCGGAAACCGATCGCCTGTGGGAACAGGTCAAGCCGATGTACGAGCAGCTGCACTGCTACGCACGCGGCAAGCTGGACAAGACCTACGGCAAGGACAAGGCCGAAGTAGGCAACGGCCTGATCGCCGCGCACCTGCTGGGCAACATGTGGCAGCAGGACTGGTCGAATTTGTGGGACCAGCTGGAGCCGTATCCGGGTGCCGGCAGCCTGGACATCACTGCAGCGCTTGAAAAGCAGTACCAGACCAACCTGAGCGCGGCGCTGGCCAAGGCCGGCAAGGATGCCAACGTAGCGGCGCAGTACAAGGCACAGCGCGAAGCCGAACTGCGTACCGCCAGGCAGATGACCGAGCGCGCCCAGGACTTCTACGTGTCGCTGGGCATGCCGTCGCTGCCGCAGTCGTATTGGGAAAAGACCCAGTTCATCAAGCCCGACGATCGCGACGTGGTCTGCCACGCCAGTGCCTGGGACATGAACATGGAAGGCGACGTGCGCACCAAGATGTGCATCAAGCCGAACGAAGAGAACTTCACCACCATCTACCACGAGCTGGGCCACATCTATTACGACCTGGCCTACAACCCGCTGCCGCCGCTGTTCCAGGGCGGTGCCAACGATGGCTTCCATGAAGCGATCGGCGACACCATCGTGCTGGCGATGACGCCCAAGTACCTCAGCTCGATCGGCCTGGTTGATGCGCCGACCGAAAGCCGCGAAGCGGTCATCAACAACCAGATGCGCATGGCGCTGTCGGGCGTGTCGTTCCTGCCGTTCGGGCTGATGATCGACCGCTGGCGCTGGGGCGTGTTCGATGGCTCCATCACCGCCGACAACTACAACAAGGCGTGGTGGGACCTGAAGGCCAAGTACCAGGGCGTGGCCCCGCCCAGCACCCGCGGCGAGGAGTTCTTCGATCCGGGCGCGAAGTACCACGTGCCGGGCAACACCCCGTACACCCGCTACTTCCTGGCGCGCATCCTGCAGTTCCAGTTCTACAAGGGCCTGTGCGACGCGTCCGGCTACAAGGGCCCGCTGCATGAGTGCACCTTCTACGGCAACAAGGAAGCCGGCCAGAAGTACTGGGCGATGCTGAGCAAGGGTGCCAGCCAGCCGTGGCAGGCCACGCTGAAGGAGCTGACCGGCACCGACAAGCTCGATGCCGGCCCGATGATCGAGTACTTCACCCCGGTCAACGAGTGGCTGAAGCAGCAGAACGAAGGCCAGATGTGCGGCTGGCAGGCCAACGCGGCCCCGGCGGCGAAATGAGAAAAGGGGCGGGTCCGCGAGGACCCGCCCCTTTCCGGTAGTGCCGGCCGCTGGCCGGCAACTACGCGATGAAGACCCAACGGGCAGCCGGCCAGCGGCCGGCTCTACCGAAAGGCCTGTCAGCTTTTCTTCTTCGCGGCCATCGCTGCGGCCAGCTCGGCCTTGAATTCCTCGAAGGTCTGGCCCTTGTCCCTGGCTTCGGCCTGTGCGGCATCGCGCAGCGCATCGGAGTACATCAGGCGCACCGGCGTGCCGTTGCGCTCGTGCAGTTCACCGGCCTGCATGATCAGCGCCAGCACCTGCGCAGCGCTCTCGCTGTGGCCCGCGATGCGGCCGTCCATGCCCAGCACCCATTCGCCGTCACGGCGCACGACACCGGCCAGCAGGGTGCGCTGCGCATCGCGCAGCTCGGCATGCGGTTCCACCGGCGATGCCTGCGCGGCGGCCTTGTTGGCGGCCTGCTTTTCCTGGCGACGGCGCTGGTCGCGGCGGGTCTTGGAACTGGTGGACATGGTGCGGTACCGCTGCGAAGGGGGGCGCAAGGATAGCGCACCCCGCCCGCAGCGCTGCTTCACGCGTGCTCGATCCAGTATGGTCAGTCCAGCACCTTGCCGTGCCGCCAGTAGCCCATGAAGGTGATCGCGCGGCGGTCCAGCCCGCAATCGCGCACCAGGTGGCGGCGGATCGCCATCACCGCCCCCGCCTCGCCCGCCACCCAGGCGTACAGCGGCCCGGCCACGCAGGTGTCGGCCTGCTCCCAGAGGATCTGCGTATCGACGTCGATCTCCTCCAGCGCATCGCCAGCAGCCACGCTTGAAGTCGCTGACAGCCGTTCCTGGACCGCCTGCAGCAGCGGCTGGCCATAGGCGGCCTGCCCACGCGGCAACCACACCAGCTCGGCTGTGCCCGGCGCTTTCAACGGCACCGCATCGCCGGCCTGGGCCACTTCCAGCAATGCCAGCGTGCGCGGCGGATCAGGCATGTCCGCCAGCTCTTCGAGGATGCCCGCCACCGCAGGCAACGCCGTTTCATCGGCCACCAGCAGTACCTGGCCGACACCGGCTGGTGGCTTCCACTCCCAGCCTTCGCTGCTCTCGGCACAGTCGGCATCGGGGGCCAGCAACACCACGCGGTCTCCCGGCCGTGCATGCATGGCCCAGCGCGAAGCGGGTCCGGTCACCCCGTGGATGACGAAATCGACGTCGACCTCGCCCTGCTCCGCACGCAGCTGGCGGATGGTGTAGGTGCGCATCGGCGGGCGCTGATCGTCCGGCAGCGCCCGGTAGCGCGGGTACCAGTCCTCGCCGCTGGGGACCTGCGGCAGGTCCTGGCCGGGCAAGGGGAAGAACACCTTGATGCGCTGGTCCGGGCCATCGGTCTTCATCCGCGCCACGTCGGCACCGGTGAACACCATGCGGTCCAGGGAAGGGGAGAGAACGCGGCGCTCCTTCAGCGCCACCTCGAACAGGCGGTAGGTCTGCTGCGCAGCCATGGGGGTACCTCATGCAACGACAGTGGATCGGCTGGCTGTCGTGCACCCGTGCACCGGCTGGCTGGAGTACCCAGCCTAGTCCGGTGGTTTCCCGTCGCAAGTGCTGCGGGCGTCACGGCCCGCCCTACCCCTGCACGCTGCTCAGTGACCTGTGCTGGCCGCCTGCGCCGTGTGTTCGCGCTGGTGTTCCCAGTACCAGAACACGAAACCAGCACCGAAGAACGCGGCCTGGCCCAACGCCAGGTGCAGCGGGCTGGCGCTCAGCAGCGGCGATACCACGCCGGCCACCACGGTGCTGATCATCAGCTGCACGAAGGCCTGCAGCGACGAGGCCAGGCCGCGCTGGTGCGGGTACATGTCCAGCACCGCCAGCGCCAGGATCGGGAAGATCAGCGCCATGCCCATGCCGCCCAGGAAGATCGGCAGCACCGCCCACGGCAGCACGAACTGCGGGGCCAGCGCCACGTAGCCGACGTTCAACAGCACCGACAGCGCGCACAGGCCGAAACCGATGGCGACCTGGCGGGTAGGCGTGGTGTGCCCGGCCATGCGCCCAGACAGGAACGAGCCGGTGGTCATGCCGCCGATGGTGGGGATGAACAGCCAGGCGAAGCCGCCCTCGCCCAGATGCAGGTGCTGCATCACGAACACCGGCGCCGAGGAGATGTACAGGAAGATGCCACCGAAGCCGATGCTGCCGGCCAGCGCCAGGCGCAGGAAGCGCGGGTTGAAGCCGATGCGCAGGTAATCACGCATCAACGTGCGCGGCGACAACGGCACGCGCGCTTCAACCGGATGGGTCTCCGGCAGGTAGCGCGCAGTGGCCGCCAGCAGGACCAGCCCGAACACCACCAGGAACCAGAAGATCAGCGGCCAGCCGGCGCCACTGAGCAGGATCCAGCCACCGATGATCGGTGCGATGGCCGGGGCGATGCCGAACAGCATCGACACCTGGCTCATCAGGCGCTGCGCGTCGTGGCCATGGTAGAGATCGCGGATCACCGCGCGGCCAACGATCATGCCGACACCCGCCGACAGGCCCTGCAGCGCGCGGAACGCCAGCAGCGTGGTCAGGTCGGTGGACAGCGCGCAGCCGACCGAGGCGCCGACGAACACCACCAGGCCACCGAGGATCACCCACTTGCGGCCCCAGGCATCGGACAGCGGGCCGTGCGCCAGGCTCATCAGGCCGTAGAACAGCAGGTACACGCTGATGGTCTGCTGCACCGCCACTTCGTCCACCGCCAGGCGCTGGGCCAGCTGCGGGAACGCCGGAAAGATGGTGTCGATCGAGAACGGACCGAACATGGCCAGACCGGCGAGCAGCAGGGCCATGCGGCGGGTGGAGGGAGCAACAGCGGCGGTCATGGGGAAGGCGTCCGGCAGGGCCATGCGCGGCACGCACGGCGGGCGCCGGTCCCCTTCTGCAGGGACGGCGCCAGATGAATTCGGGTATCCACCCATCATAGGTGGGGATTGCGCCCGATGCCATGCAGCGGTGCACAAAACGCACGGCCGGGCCATCGGCCATTCAGGCGCGGCGGCCATGCCTGGAGGCGGCCGGCGGGCCCGCAACGGGCTATAATCAGCGGGCAACACGGTGGGAGAAGCGGAACACCGCTGCCGAAGGCGCAACGCCCGTAATCGCTCAGGCCCGATACCACCCGTAACAGAACTCTGGAGAGACCGGTTCGATCCGGCGCCGAAGGGGCACGAAGCTGCGGTCCGCCGCGCTTTTAAACTCTCAGGCAAAAGGACAGAGGGGCGCCCCGCAGACCGCCGACCGGCGGCTTGTGCCCGTGCGTGTGCCCTTTCCTGACGGATCCTTCGCCATGTCCCAGAACACCCCTTCCCTGCGTGAGCTCGAGCACCACAATGCGTTCGTCGAGCGCCACATCGGCCCCAACGACGCCGAGATCGCGCAGATGCTCGATGTCGTCGGCCACGCGTCGCTGGATGGCATGACCGATGCCATCGTACCGGCCAAGATCAAGTCGCCGGTGCCGCTGGCGCTGCCGGAGTCGATGACCGAAGTGCAGGCACTGGCGAAGATCCGTGCGATCGCCGACAAGAACACCGTGCTGCGCAGCTTCATCGGCCAGGGCTACTACGGTACCCACACGCCGAACGTGATCCTGCGCAACATCCTGGAAAACCCGGCCTGGTACACCGCCTACACCCCGTACCAGGCGGAAATCTCGCAGGGTCGCATGGAAGCGCTGATCAACTTCCAGACCCTGTGCGCCGACCTCACCGGCATGGAAATCGCCAACGCCTCGCTGCTGGACGAAGCCACTGCCGCCGCCGAAGCGATGACCCTGGCCAAGCGTTCGGCCAAGTCGAAGTCGGACACCTTCTTCGTGCACGACGCCGTGCACCCGCAGACCCTGGAACTGCTGCGCACGCGTGCCGAACCGATGGGCATCGTGCTGCGCGTGGGCACCCCGGCCGAAGCGCTGGAAGCGGAAGCCTTCGGCCTGCTGCTGCAGTACCCGGACACCTTCGGCCAGGTCGGCGACTACAAGGCGCTGGTCGATGCCGTGCACGCGCGCGGCGGCCTGGTGGCCGTGGCCACCGACCTGCTGGCCCTGACCCTGCTGGCCGCTCCGGGCGAATGGGGCGCGGACATCGTGGTCGGCAACAGCCAGCGTTTCGGCGTGCCGTTCGGCTTCGGTGGCCCGCACGCCGCCTTCATGGCCTGCCGTGACGCCTACAAGCGCTCGATGCCGGGCCGCCTGATCGGCGTCTCGATCGACGCGCAGGGCAACCCGGCCTACCGCCTGACCCTGCAGACCCGCGAGCAGCACATCCGCCGCGAGAAGGCCACGTCCAACATCTGCACCGCACAGGTGCTGCTGGCGGTGATGGCCTCGATGTACGCCGTTTACCACGGCCCGGACGGCCTGACCCGCATCGCCCGCCGCACCCATCGCCTGGCCTCGATCCTGGCCGCCGCGCTGCGCAACGCCGGCGTGCAGGTCGGCGGTGACTTCTTCGACACCCTGCATGTCACCGGCGTGCACGCCGATGAGATCCACGCCAAGGCACGCGCCGCCGGTTACAACCTGCGCGCGATCGACAGCGACTCGGTCGGCATCAGCCTGGACGAGACCACCACCCGCGCCGACATCGTCGCCGTGGCTGCCGTGTTCGGTGCCTCGCTGGACGTCGACGCACTGGATGCCAGCACCGCCGACGCGTTGCCGGCCGGCCTGCTGCGCCAGTCCGCGTTCCTGACCCACCCGGTGTTCAACACGCACCACAGCGAGCACGAGCTGCTGCGCTACCTGCGTTCGCTGGCCGACAAGGACCTGGCAATGGACCGCACGATGATCCCGCTGGGCTCGTGCACCATGAAGCTCAACGGCACCGCCGAGATGATCCCGGTGACCTGGCCGGAGTTCTCGCAGATCCACCCGCTGGTGCCGGCCGACCAGGCGCTGGGCTACAAGGAACTGATCGACACGCTGGAAGCGATGCTGGTGGAATGCACCGGCTACGACGCGGTCAGCCTGCAGCCGAACTCCGGCGCGCAGGGCGAGTACGCCGGCCTGCTGGCGATCCGCGCCTACCACCGCTCGCGCGGTGAGGAACATCGCGATATCTGCCTGATTCCGGACTCGGCGCACGGCACCAACCCGGCCTCGGCACAGATGTGCGGCATGAAGGTGGTGGTGACCAAGACCGATGCCAACGGCAACGTCGACGTCGAGGACATCCGCCTCAACGCCGAGAAGTACAGCGACCGCCTGGCCGCGATCATGATGACCTACCCGTCCACGCACGGCGTGTTCGAGGAAGAGGTGGTGGAGATCTGCGAGATCATCCACAAGCACGGCGGCCAGGTGTACACCGACGGTGCCAACATGAACGCCCTGGTCGGCGTGGCCAAGCCGGGCAAGTGGGGTTCGGATGTTTCGCACCTGAACCTGCACAAGACCTTCTGCATCCCGCACGGTGGTGGCGGCCCGGGCGTCGGCCCGTGCGCGGTCAAGGAGCACCTGGCCCCGTTCCTGCCGGGCAAGCTGGGTGACAACGGCCCGGTCGGCATGGTCAGCGCTGCCAGCTTCGGCAGCGCCTCGATTCTGCCGATCAGCTGGATGTACATCGCGATGATGGGCCGCGACGGCCTGCGCAAGGCCACCCAGGTCGCGCAGCTCAACGCCAACTACATCGCCAAGCGCCTGGCCCCGCACTTCAAGACCCTCTACACCGGCCGCAACGGCCTGGTGGCACACGAGTGCATCCTGGACGTGCGCCCGCTGGAGAAGACCAGCGGCATCGGCGCCGAGGACGTGGCCAAGCGCCTGATCGACTTCGGCTTCCACGCCCCGACCCTGAGCTTCCCGGTGGCCGGCACGCTGATGGTCGAGCCGACCGAGAGCGAGTCGCTGCACGAGCTGGATCGCTTCATCGACGCGATGATCCAGATCCGCGAGGAGATCACCGCGATCGAAGACGGCCGCCTGGACCGCGAGGACAACCCGCTGAAGAACGCGCCGCACACCGCCACCGCGGTGACCGCGAGCGAGTGGACCCACGCCTACCCGCGCGAACTGGCCGCCTTCCCGCTGGCCAGCCTGAAGCAGAGCAAGTACTGGCCGCCGGTGGCCCGTGTCGACAATGTGTACGGCGACAAGAACGTGATGTGCGCCTGCATCCCGGTCGATGCCTACAAGGATGATGAAGTCGAGGCTTGATTCCTCGCTGCATCGGTAAACAGAACGGTCCGCGCAAGCGGGCCGTTTTCATAAGCGCGTGTGGACCAAGGTCCACACCCACAAACATCCGATCACGGGTCCGGCATCTGCCCCAGGCTCAACTGCCACGACACGCCGAAGCGATCCTGCACCCAGCCGTAGCGGTTGCTGAAGTCATAGTCGCCCACCGGCATCAGCCAGTGGCCGCCCTCGCCCAGCACGCGCGCGGCGCGCTCGAACTGCTCGGCGCCGGAGCACTCGACGAACAGCGAGATCGACGGGCTGAAGGTGAAATCGTGCACGTCCAGGCTGTCAAAGCACAGGTAGTGGGTGCCACCGAGCAGGAAGATGGCCTGTCGGACCTGCCCGGGCACGCCGGCACCGGCGCCGTCCGGATGGCGCTGCATTGCCAGCAGGCGGAAATCGGCGAAGGCCTCGGCGTACAGGGCCAGGGCGGCCTCGGCCTGGCCGGTGAACATCAGGAAGGGGCGGCTGCGCAGCATGCGGTACTCCTGGTCGACGGGCCGCGGACGGCCCACACGATCAGGATGGCACGGCGGATGTGCAGCCCCCGTGGTAGTGCCGGCCGCTGGCCGGCAGCTTCAGTCACGCCTCGCGCATGCGCCGGGCGATGGCGCTGCTGGCGGCGATCGTGGCAGTCAGTGCCACCATCGACAGGAACTGCAGGCGGGTGTGCGACTCGCTCAGCAGCAGGCCGAAGATCAGTGCCAGGATCGCCAGCGCGCAGCAGGTCAGCCACGGGAAGCCGGCCATGCGGAACGGCAGGCGGGTACCCAGGCGATCCGCGCGGCGACGCAGCACCAACTGCGACACCAGCGACAGCGTCCACACCAGCAGGCAGGTGGAACCGACGATGTTCAGCAGCACCGGCAGCACCCGGTCCGGGAACAGCAGCTCCATCACCGTGGCGGCGAAACCGAACAGCACGCTGGCCAGCACGGCGATCACCGGCACCTGGCGCGGATCGGTCCAGCCCAACACGGCCGGCGCTTCGCGGCGCTGCGCCAGCGAATACATCATGCGCGAGGCACCATAGAGGTTGGCATTGAGCGCCGACAGCAGCGCGATCACGGCGATCAGGGTGATGGCCGTACCCGCGCCCGGGATGCGGGCGATATCCAGCACGGCGGCGAACGGCGACTTCAGTGCCTCGCTGGTCCATGGCACCACAGCGATGATCACGCTCAGCGAGCCGATGTAGAACACCAGGATGCGCCAGGCCACGGTGCGGATGGCACGGGCGATGCTGCGCTCGGGATCTTCGGTTTCGGCCGCCGCCACGGCTACGATCTCGGTACCGCCAAAGGCAAAAACGACAACCAGCAGCGCCGCACCGATTCCGGCCAGGCCCTTCGGTGCGAAGCCGCCGTGCTCGGTGAAGTTGCTCAGGCCCGGCGAGGTCACCTGCGGCAGCCAGCCCATCAGCAGCGCCACACCGATGGCGATGAAGGCCAGGATCGCCGCCACCTTGAGGATGGCGAACCAGAATTCGAACTCGCCGAAGTTCTTCACCCCGAGCAGATTGATCGCGGTGAAGAACAGCATGAAGGCCAGCGCCGCCATCGGTACCGGTATCGCCGGCCAGACCGTGGCAAGAAGCCCGGCCGCGCCTACCGCCTCGGCGGCGATCACGATCACCAGCTGCACCCACCACAGCCAGCCCACGGTGGCGCCGGCGGTGGCTCCCATGGCATCAGCGGCGTAGACCGAGAACGCGCCACTGGTCGGCTTGGCCGCCGCCATCTCGCCCAGTGCGTTCATCACGATGATCACCAGCGCACCAGCGACCAGATACGACACCAGAACCGCCGGGCCGGCCGCCTGTACACCCACGCCCGAGCCGAGGAACAGGCCGGCGCCGATGGCGCTGCCCAGACCCATCATGATCAGCTGGCGGGGCTTGAGCGAGTGCCCGAGGCGGGACGGCGAAGCGGTCGGAATCGAGTTGGGCATCGGCGGGGCTGGCGGCGGCTACAGGGGCGACACCTTACCCTGTCCCGTGCCCACGGGGATAGGCACAGCGCAGCAGGCGGCTCAGGCCAGCGCCGGCTCGCCGACGTTGCCACCAATACGGGCCCGGTAGGCGCGCGGCGAGAAACCGGTTTCAGCCTTGAACTTGCGGGTAAAGGCGCTCTGGTCGCTGAAACCGCAGGCCTGGCCGATGCAGGCGATGCTGTCGTCACCGTGCAGCAGGTGCATGGCCATCTGGATCCGCAGTCGGGTCAGCACCTGCTGCGGGGTCATCTGGAACACCTTGCGGAAGCTGCGCTCCAGCTTCGACAGCGAGAAGCCGGTGATGTCCAGCAGGGTCTGCATGCGCACGTTCTCGGCGTAGTGCGCATTGAGGTGGGCCAGGGCCAGCCGCAGCTGCTCGTACTGGGTGCCCAGGCTGTCCTTCTGGCCGAGGTCGCGGGATATGCCGATCAGGCCCTCGATGGCCCCATCGACCACCAGCGGGCGCTTGCAGGTCAGGCACCAGCCCGGTTCGCGGTTGGCGAACAGGTGCAGCTCCATCAGGTTCTCGATCACCTCACCGGACAGCACGCGGGCGTCCTGGTCGACGTAGTCCGCGCTGAGGCCGGTCGGGTAGATTTCAGCCGCGGTACGCCCGATCACGTCCTTGCGCGCGCGCAGGCCCAGCCGCCGCAGCATGGTCTGGTTGACGTGGGTGTAACGCCCCTGAAGGTCCTTGATGAAGAACAGCACATCCGGGATGGCGTCGAACAGGGCTTCGATGTCGGCGGGCTCGACTCGCATGTGGCAAGCATACCCGAGCCTGCTTTTGCCTGTACGTTCACCTTTGCCGGACCTCGGTTTAACGGGCTCGGTTCCAGTGTCGTGGTTCTCTTCAGATCCTCCGGAGCCAACGTCAATGGCCGCCAGCAAGCCGACCGGCAAGCGCGCAACCACCCACGCTGAAAACCAACACCGGGGCAACGGTGATGAACTGCACCAGCAGGCCGGGGGCAGCCATCCGGTGATGACCACCGATCAGGGCATCCCGGTGGCGGACAACCAGAACTCCCTGCGGCAGGGAACCCGGGGGCCCACGCTGCTTGAGGACTTCATCCTGCGCGAGAAGATCACCCACTTCGATCACGAACGCATTCCCGAGCGCATCGTGCACGCACGTGGCAGCGCAGCACATGGCTACTTCGAATTGACCCGATCGCTGAAAGCGCATACCCGCGCGCGCATCCTGACCGAGGTTGGCGTGAAGACACCCGTGTTCACCCGCTTCTCGACCGTGGCCGGTGGCGCAGGTTCGGTGGACACCCCGCGCGACGTGCGCGGCTTCGCGGTGAAGTTCTATACCAGGGAGGGCAACTGGGACCTGGTCGGCAACAACATCCCGGTGTTCTTCATCCAGGACGCCATGAAATTCCCGGACCTGGTGCACGCGGTGAAGATGGAACCGGACCGTGCCTTCCCGCAGGCCGCATCGGCCCATGACACGTTCTGGGACTTCATTTCGCTGATGCCCGAATCGATGCACATGATCATGTGGGCGATGAGCGACCGCGCCATACCGCGTTCGCTGCGCATGATCGAAGGCTTCGGCGTGCACAGCTTCCGCCTGCTGAACGAGGCCGGCGAGTCAACGTTCGTCAAGTTCCACTGGCGGCCCAAGCTGGGTATCCAGTCCACGGTCTGGGACGAAGCGCTGAAGCTGCAGTCGGCCGACAATGACTTCCATCGCCGCGACCTGTTCGAGGCCATCCAGCGCGGCGACTTCCCGGAATGGGAACTGGCGGTGCAGTTGTTCACCGAAGAAGACGCCGACGCATTCCCGTTCGATCATCTGGACCCGACCAAGATCATTCCCGAATCGCTGGTGCCGTTGCAGGTCATCGGGCGCATGGTGCTGGACCGCTGGCCGGACAACTTCTTCGCCGAGACCGAGCAGGTGGCTTTCTGCCCGGCCAACGTGCCACCGGGCATCGACTTCAGCAACGACCCGCTGCTGCAGGGGCGCCTGTTCTCCTACCTGGACACCCAGCTGCTGCGCCTGGGCGGCCCGAACTTCCACCAGATCCCGGTGAATGCGCCCAAGTGCCCGTTTGCCAATCATCAGCGCGACGGCCACATGCAGATGCAGGTTCCCAAGGGCCGGGTGGCCTACGATCCCAGCTCGCTGCAGGACGACACACCACGCGAGACCCCGAGCGGCTTCCGTAGCCACGCCACTGCGGACGACGGTCGCAAGGGGCGGACCCGCGCGGAGAGCTTCGCCGACCACTACAGCCAGGCGCGCATGTTCTTCCGCAGCCTTGAAAAGCCGGAACAGGCCCATCTGGCATCGGCGCTGGTGTTCGAGTTGTCCAAGGTGGAAACGCTGAAGGTGCGGGTGCGTACCGTCAGCCACCTGCGCAATATCGACGACTCACTGGCACAGCGCGTGGCCGACGGGTTGGCGTTGGCTGCACTCCCCGCCCCCGCGCCGACTGCCACCCCGGTGCGGGACATGCCCCCCGCTCCCGAGGTACGCGTGATCGGGCGCAACAAGCCTACCCTGCAGGGTCGCTGCATCGGCATCCTTTTCGATGAAGGCTCCGACGCTCGCATCATTGCCAGCCTGAGCAAAGCAGCCAGGAAAGCAGGTGCAGACGTGAAGCTGGTCGCACCAAAAGTGGGAGGCGCCACGCTCAGTGACGGCAGCGTACAGGCCGCCGATGGGCAACTGGCCGGCACGCCATCGGCCGTGTTCGATGCGGTGGCCGTGGTGCTGAGCGTAGAGGCATCAAAGGCGTTGTCGAAAGAGAGCGCTGCCCTTGAGTTCGTCAGCCAGGCGTGGGCGCACCTGAAGGCCATCGCCAGCGATGCGGGCGGCCAGACGCTGCTGAAGGCGGCAAGGGTCGGCAACGACGCCGGCATCGTCGAAGCGGAAGACGCCAAGGCATTCCTGGCGACGGCCGCCACCCGCCAGTGGGCACGCGAACCCAAGCTGCGCCTGCTGGCCTGACTACAACAACAGGAGAACTGTCATGCCCCGTGGTGACAAATCCGCATACTCCGATAAACAGAAGCGCCAGGCCGAGCACATCGAGGAAAGCGAGCGCGAGCGCGGTGCCAGCGAAGGCACGGCCGAGCGCATTGCCTGGGCGACCGTGAACAAGCAGGATGGTGGTGGCAAGCGTAGCGGCAGCGCGCGCAAGGGTACGAAGAAGGCGACCACCAAGAAGGCGGCCAAGAAGGCGCCTGCCAGAAAGTCGGGCACAAAGAAGGCCACGACCAAGGCGACGGCGGCGAAGAAGGCACCTGCGAAGAAGACGACAGCCAGGAAGGCGGCGGCAAAGAAGGCACCGGCTCGCAAGACAGCCACAAAGAAAACCGCAGAGAAGACAACGGCGAAGAAGGCCGGTACAGCCGCCTCGCGCAGTGCTGCAGCGAAGAAGGCGGCGAAGACACGTGCGGCGAAGAAGACCGTGCGCAAGGTGGCGGCGAAGAAGGCCGCGCGTACCCGCGCGCGCGGCTGAGTCCTTCGATCAGGGCGACAGCGTCCTCATCCACGCGGCAACTTCGGCTGCGGCTGCGTCAGCGCGTGCCTGCAGCAGCAGATGCGGTCCTTCCAGCGAAACATGCCGGGCATCCGGCAAAAGGGCCTGCAGTTCTGCCACACTGGGCGGCCACAGCAGGCGGTCATGGCACGCGTGCAGGCACAGCGTCGGCACGTCGATTGCCGGCAGCAATGCGCGTACGTCGACGCGCAGGGTCGCTGCGGCGCGTTGCCGCAATGTGGCCGCCGGAATCCGGGCCAGCACATCGCGCAGCATCGACAGGTGCTCGCGGGTGCGCCACCGCCCCAGCAGCAGGCGCGCCAGCAACGCCACGGGAGGCAGAGGCCAGGCCGGCGTCAGCAGGGCTGCGCTGGCTGCTGGCAATGGCACCGGCCGACGCGCAAAGGTCGCGGCAAGCACCAGTCCGCGCAGCCCGGCGGGCTGTCGCGTGGCCAGTTCAACCGCCAACGGGCCCGAGAAGGACTCGGCAAGCAGGATGAAGGGATGGCCGGGCAGCTGCGACCACAGCCGTTGGGCCAGCGTGGCGTGATCCTGCCCTCCCTGCGCAGGCAGCGTAATCGCCTGCGTCGTCAGCCCATGAGCCTGGAGTGCTGACAGAAACGGGATCGACAGCCTGCCGGAGCCATCCAGCCCGGGCAGCATCAGCACGTGCTGCGGCGTGGGTGATGCTGAATCACAGCCCGGCTTTTCCTCGCTCCCGATTCCCATGTCACCTCCTTTGCTGGCAAGCATCGCCCACATCGGCAGGCAGCGGCACCTCTGCTCCGGCTCTCCTGCTGCTTTCCCGGTCAAGGTTGAGCGATACTGCCCGCTCTGCCGCGGGACGCGGCTGCCAAGGAGAGCCTCTGATGCGATGGACCTACGCGCTGGCCATGATGGCCATGATGCTGCCACTGAACAGTTCCGCCAACGATGGCTGGATAAACGGGGCAGGCAAGGCGATGCCGGAGACCGATGCCATGAAATCCAGCGGTGGCTTTGCGGCATCGCTGCTGGTCACCTCCGATGCCGACTGGCAGGCCAAGTGGGAGACCCCGCCAGAGACCACTCCCGGTTTTACCCAGGCCGACGAAGTCCACCCGGGCGGTGAATTGTTCCTGCTGACATTCCTGTCCAACCCGCAACTGGATGAGAACCGCGTACCCAAGGTGCACTGCGATCTGCGCATGCTGCGCCCGGACGGCACTACCAGCATCGACGAACGCGATGTTCCCTGTTTCACCGCTGCCCTGCCCGGCCCGCCAACCCTGTTGTACATGACCAACCTGCACCTGAAGTTCGTGGCCGAGGCCAGTGATCCGAAAGGCACGTGGACTGCGCAGGTGGTGGTCAGGGATCTGCTGCGGAATGTGAGCCTGCCTCTGCAGGCTCACTTCGACGTCCGTTGAACGGAGGCATGCGGATGAAGATGCGGCGATTACTGAGCTGGACCGGTCTTGCGCTTTGCGTGGTCTACCTGCTGTTGACCGCATGGCTGGTTCACGGCGCGCAGTCGGACGCGGACCCGAAGGGGGCCTATATCCTGATGTCGCTCCCCATCACCCTGCAGTCTGCTGCACTCGATGCCATCGGCGCAGGCAGCCTGCTGTACGGCAAACCTTGGTCGACCGCGTATGCAGTACTGGTTCCGCCAACACTGCTGTTGCTGTACGCAGCCGGCTGGCTGATCGAACGCGCCGCGGGCGGCCGCTAGCCAGCGGCACCGACCGGTTGCGTGCATGCGGTGCCCTGCATGCGGGGCATCGCATGCAGGGCGTCATCCAACATCCAGTCGCAGGTTGCTTACGCCGCCTGCGCAGGCACGATGGGCATGCGCGCGCCCTGCTCCACCTTGAACACCGCCACCGACGTGGTCAGCGCATGCGCCTGTTCCTCCAGCGCGCGGCTGGCGGCAGTGGCTTCTTCCACCAGCGCAGCGTTCTGCTGGGTCACCTGGTCCATCTGCACCACCACCTGGTTGACCTGCTCGATACCGGCGGCCTGTTCCTTGCTGGCCGCTGCGATGTCGCTCATCAGCTGCGTGGTGCGCGAGCTGGCCTGGGCCACGCGGGCGATCGCGGCTTCCGATTCAACGGTCACCGCCAGGCCACTCTTCACCTTGGCAGCAGCGTCTTCGATCAGCTCCTTGATCTCCTTGGCGGCGACACCGGCACGCTGTGCGAGCGTACGTACCTCGCTGGCGACCACGGCAAAACCACGGCCCTGCTCACCTGCACGCGCGGCTTCAACCGCAGCATTCAGCGCCAGGATGTTGGTCTGGAACGCGATGCCGTCGATCACGGTGGAGATTTCCGAGATGCGTGCCGAGGACTGATCGATCTCACCCATCACCGACGCCATCTGCGCCATCGCCTGCTCGGTTTCGCGTACGGCGGCACCGGCGGCATGCGCTTCACTGTCGGCCTGACGAGCGAGCTCGGCATTCTGGCGCACAGTCGAGGTCAGTTCCTCCATCGATGCGGCGGCTTCTTCCAGGTTGGCGGCCTGCTGCTCGGTGCGGCGCGACAGGTCGTTGTTGCCGGCAGCCAGTTCCTGCGCCGCGTTGTTGATGCTGTCGGCGGCCACCTGGATGCCACGCACGATGCCGGTCAGCTGCGCGGTGGTGGTGTTGGCGTCGTCACGCATGCGGGCGAATACACCGTCGTACTCGCCGTCCATGCGTGCAGTCAGGTCGCCGTGCGAGATCGCACGCAGCACATCGGAGACATCAGCGATGCTGGCCTGCGAACTGGCCATCATGCCGTTGAGATGCTCGACCATCGCCTTGAACTGGAACTGGAACGCAGCGGCATCGCCACGCATGCTGAAATCACCGGCGCGCGCGGCCCGGGCCAGTGCATCGATCTGCGCGTTGATCGCCATCAGGCTCTGCTTCACTGCCGCCAGAGTGCGGGTCAGAGTGCCCTTCTCGCCCGGGTAGTCCGGCAGGTCGCGGCTGAGGTCACCGATGGCGTAACGCTGCATCACTTCAGCCATCAGCAGTTCCACCTGCACGTGCGATTCGACCAGGCTGTTGGTGGCCTGCACCATGCGGCCGAAATCGCCGGGGAAAGCGCTGGCGTCCATGCGGTAGCGGATCGCACCCGCCTCGTGCTGTTCGGCCATCTGCAGCTGTGCGCCGATCGCCGCCTGCACGCTCTGCCGCACGCTGGCCATGGCTTCACCCAGCTGGGTCAGTTCATCGCGGCCGCCAAGGCGGAACTCCTGGTCCAGCTGGCCCTTGGACAGGCGTTCGGCCAGGTTCACCGCGCGGGCCAACGGGCCGGTCAGGCTGCGGCCGATCATCACCGAGGCACCGATGCCCACCAGCAGCGCGACGCCGCCCAGCACCAGCAGCTGCAGCAGGCTGCGCTCGCCCAGGCGGATCGCCTCGGCGGCCGCCTCACGGCTTTCCTTCTCTTCGAAGTCCACGCCATCGGACAGCGCCTTGTTCCAGCCGTTGGCGGCTTCCTGCACCGGGCCCAGGGTCAGCGCCACGGCGCCCGGGTAGTCGCCCTGCTCCATCAGTTCGCTGGTCTGCTTGTTGAGCGGACGCGCGATGGCACGCTTGGCGGCGATGGTTTCGGCAATGGCCTTGCCCTCGGCGTCGCTGGGCAGCGCCTGGTAGGCCGTCCAACTGGCCTCATAGCGCTTGACCAGATCGGCGATGCGCTGTTCATCATGGCCACGGTCATCGCCCTGGCGGATCAGCATCTCGCGGCGAACGACCATCATCTGGTTGTTGGCATCGAGCATCTGCGACAACAGGCGCACCTTGGCCACGCTGACATCGACCACCTGCTGCATCGCGCGCTTCTGCACGACACTGGCGGTGGCGCCGGTGGCCACCACGGCCGCAACCAACAGCAGCAACAGGCCAAAGCCCAGCCCAAGACGCCAGGCAACCCTGACATTCCTCAAGTAGTTCATCGGTACATCCAAAACGGGGGGATGTGGCGTTATCGGCGGCCCGCCAGGCAATCTTGATCGCCAACCGCCAATGGCGTGGGGCACCATTCACCTTGGTGAGCCCTTGGCCGGCGGCACCCGCGCGGGGACGGTGGCGCAACGACCCGACTGCTCATGCAGACGTCAGATCTCTTTCACGGCGGCTCGGCGCGGCCTGCAGGCAAGGTGGTGGCGTCATCTGCTGGAGTTCCCAATGCCATTACCCGTGTACCGATCCACCCTGCTCGCTCTCTCGCTGCTGGCATCGCCGGCGTTCGCGCAGGCACCGCCCCCTGGACTGCCCGCCCCCATCGCCGAGAAGGCCGGACCGGACACCGCAGCACGTTCCGCCCTGCATGCCCAGGTGCTGCTGGATCGCGCGAATTTCTCGCCCGGCCAGATCGACGGTGAAGTGGGCAGCAACCAGCGGCGCGCGGTGTCGGGTTTCCAGGCGGCGCACGGCCTGACCGTCACCGGTGAACTGGACGACGCGACCTGGCAGGCCCTGCAGGCTGATACGGTCACCCCCCTGGCCAGCTACACGCTGACCAGCGAGGATGTCGCCGGGCCGTTCCAGGCGGTGCCGAAGGGCCCCGCCGCACAGGCCAAACTGAAATCGCTGGGCTTCAACAACGTCGAAGAGTCGCTGGGCGAACGCTTCCACGCATCCCCTGAGCTGTTGAAGCTGCTCAATCCGGGCCTGGATCTGAGCAAGGCGGGCAACCGCATCCAGGTGCCCAATGTCGCACCATCGCCGCTACCGAAGGCGGCCAAGGTGGTCGTCGACAAGTCCGATTCCAGCCTGCAGTTGCTGGATGCGCAGGGCAAGGTGATCGCTCAGGTGCCGGTTTCCTCCGGCAGCCAGCATGATCCGCTGCCGATCGGCGAATGGAAGATCCTGGGCGTGTATCGCGACCCGCCGTTCCACTACAACCCCAAGCTGTTCTGGGATGCGCGCAAGGGCGAAAAGAAGGCGACACTGCCGCCGGGCCCGAACAATCCAGTCGGCCGGGTCTGGATCGATCTGTCCAAGCCACACTACGGCCTGCATGGCACGCCCGAGCCCGGCCATGTCGGCAAGACCGAGTCACATGGTTGCGTGCGCATGACCAACTGGGATGCGCTGCGCGTGGCCGATGCGGTGGATACCTCCGTCCCCGTGGTGATGCAGGAGTGAGCCGATGCGTCTTTCGCAGCTGATCGTGCTGGGTGTTCTGCTGGGACTGGGGGCCGGCTGGTGGTTGCGCCGCGATGCAGGCGAGCCGGTAGCCGCCTCGCTGCCGGAAGCACAACCGGCAGCAGCTGTGGCGCCGGCCAAGGGATCCGTAGCGCCGCTCGACACGGCCCCTGCCCCCGCCGCCACCGCACCGTCAGCCGCGCGGACTGCGGATGCGCCGTCGGGTCTGCTGCTGCCGGTACAGGGCGTCCTGGCCTCCCAGCTGCGCGACACGTTCACCGATGCGCGCAGCGAAGGCCGCGTGCACGATGCCATCGACATCATGGCCGATGCCGGTACGCCGGTGCTGGCAGTGGCCGATGGCACGGTGGAAAAACTGTTCGACAGCGAGCGCGGTGGCCTGACGATCTACCAGTTCGAGCCCAGCGGACGCTGGTGCTACTACTACGCGCACCTGCAGCGCTATGCCGATGGCCTGACCGAAAAGCAGGTGATCAGGCGCGGGGAGGTGATCGGTTATGTGGGCAGTACCGGCAACGCCAGCGCTGAGGCCCCGCACCTGCATTTCGAGGTGCACGTGCTGGGACCGGAGAAACAGTGGTGGAAGGGCGAATCGATCAATCCGTACCCACTGCTGAATCCGCCTGCTTCGAAGCCCGGTGCTGCCAGCGCCGCAAGGTGAACGTGAACACCGCCAAGTCAGCCCCAGGAATCAACAGGAGCAGTGCCGCCAATTTCCAGAAGAAGAACGGCCACAACCAGACATAATCCAGGTCAGTCAGCTTCAACAGGTCCAGTGGCGGCTGCAGCTCGACGGTGGCCGCGCGCCCCGCCAGCGCCGGGTCCACCTCCAGCACGGTTACCCGTAGCCATGAGCGGCCGCGTGGCAATGCGTCGCCGCGGCCATAGCCAAAGTAGAACGCCGTTGGGCCGCTGGACTCAACCGAAGCCAGCGCGCGATTGATGCCCTGCCCGGCCACTCCCGAACGCTCCCCTGCACGGAAGTCTTCCTGATCGGTCGGAGTTTCGATGCGCAGCAGCACCTCGGGGTCAGCCTCTGTACCGTCTGCGGCATAGCGCAGGCGCAGCCGCAGATGGTCATCGATGAGGCGGTAGACGGTGATCTGGGCGGTTGCGCCAGGACTCAGCACCAGCGGCACCGTCTGCGTGCGCGACGCCAGGGTATTGGCAGCCGCACCCAGCAGCAGTACCAGGCAGGCGATGCCCCACAGGCTCCACAGCACCCACAGGGTGATCCGCACGACTGTCTCGCCCTTCACGCTGACATCCGGGTCATCACGTCATTTCCCTGCTGGCCGTGCCGACACAGTAACGAAAAAGCCCCGCTTTCGCGGGGCTCTTACTGTCACCTACGCCGGGCAGCGCCCGGCGCTACCTCAGGCGAACGGATCCTGCAGGACCATGGTGTGGTCGCGGTCCGGGCCGGTGGAGACGATGCTGATCGGGCAGCCGGCCAGCTCTTCCAGCGAACGCAGGTAGGCGCGTGCCGCCGGCGGCAGCTCGTCCCACTGGGTGATGCCGTGGGTGTTCTCGCTCCAGCCCGGGAACTCCAGGTACACCGGGGTGCAGTCTTCCCAGCCCTGTGCATCCAGCGGCGCGTACTCGGTGCGCTTGCCGTTGTATTCGTAGGCGATGCAGACCTTGAGCTTTTCCATGCCATCCAGCACGTCCAGCTTGGTGATGCACAGGCCGCTGATGCCGTTGATGGCCACGGCGCGCTTCAGCGCGACGATGTCCATCCAGCCGCAGCGACGCGGACGGCCGGTCGAGGCACCGTACTCGGCGCCGCGGTCACGGATGCCCTGGCCGACTTCGTCGTCCAGTTCGGTCGGGAACGGGCCGCCGCCGACGCGGGTGGCGTAGGCCTTGGCGATGCCCAGCACGTAGTCGATCGAATCGGCGCCGACGCCGGAACCGGCCAGTGCACCACCGACGGTGGTGTTGGAGCTGGTGACGTACGGGTAGGTGCCGTGGTCGATGTCCAGCAGCGCACCCTGCGCGCCTTCGAACAGCACGCGCTTACCCTGCTTGCGCAGGTCGTGCAGGATGCCGGCCACGTCGGACTTCATCGGCTGCACGTATTCGCCGAAGGCCAGCGCTTCGTCGAAGGTCTTCTGGAAATCGACCGCATCGGTGTTCAGATACTTGGTCAGCACGAAGTTGTGGTAATCCAGCGCGGTGCGCAGCAGTTCTTCCAGCTGCTTCGGGTAATGCAGGTCGGCGATGCGGATGCCGCGACGCGCCACCTTGTCTTCGTAGGCCGGGCCGATGCCACGGCCGGTGGTGCCGATCGCCTTGCCGCCGGCAGCGCGCTCGCGCGCCTGGTCCAGGGCGATGTGGTACGGCATGATCAGCGGCGCGGCCGGGGAGATCTTCAGGCGCGAACGCACTTCCACGCCGGAGGCTTCCAGCTCGGCGATTTCCTTCTGCAGCGCGGCCGGCGAGATCACCACGCCGTTGCCGATCAGGCACAGCGCATCGTCACGCAGGATGCCCGACGGGATCAGGTGCAGGACGGTCTTCTTACCGTTGATGACCAGGGTGTGGCCGGCGTTGTGGCCGCCCTGGAAGCGCACGACGGCGCCGATTTCCTCAGTGAGCAGATCGACGATCTTGCCCTTGCCTTCATCGCCCCACTGGGCACCCAACACTACGACAGACTGACCCATGACGGGCTCCTCATATGTTGCGGCCATCGGGGCCGCGGACGGTTGAACCGTGGCGGGGCTGGCCAGCACCTTGAGGGCGGCTCCAAACGGGGAGCAGCCGGCGATGGAAGGCCCAGACACGGAAAAAGCCGAACGGGGAGGCCCGTCCGGCTTTTGTGCATTATCCGGGTTTCCGGGGTCGGGTGCCACCTTTCCGACGGACGGCTTCACCGGCCGGTCAGCCGCCCCGCCCGGTCGTGCTGGCCGTTGGCCGGCAATGCCAACCAAGGTTGGCATCTACCAGAGCCGGGCCACGCATGTACCGGCCGGTCAGGTGCCTCCCGGTAGTGCCGGCCGCTGGCCGGCAATGCCAACCAAGGTTGGCAGCTACCAGAGCCGGGTCACGCATGTGCCGGCCAGTCAGGCACCTCCCGGTAGTGCCGGCCGCTGGCCGGCAATGCCAACCAAGGTTGGCATCTACCAGAGCCGGGCCACGCATGTGAACGCAGGCGGCCGCTGGTGGGCAATCCCAGGTTGCCGGCCAGCGGCCGGCACTACCCTTTCAATGCCGCGCCCACCACAGCAGGCTCAGGCCGGCCAGCAGCACCAGCCCGCCGAAGCTGCGCAGGGCCGGGCTGGGCAGGTCCAGCAGGCGCTCGGCCATGCGCTTCCAGGCGAACGGGGCGACGAACAGGAACAGGCCTTCCAGCACCGCCACCAGGCAGACGGCGGCGAACAGATCTTTCATGGGGGACTCCGGAAAAAGCACGGGGCCCGGCATCTGGCCGGGCCCCGTGGGGTACTGCCCTGCGACCTCAGCGGTCGTTCTTCAGGTACTGCAGGAACGGGTCGTTCTTGTCGAGCACGATCACGCCGTTGCCGTCGGTCATGGAGCCACGGTAGGCCTCCAGGCTGCGGTAGAACGCATAGAACGACGGGTCGGCCGAGCCGGCCTTGCCGTAGATGCGCGCCGCATCGGCGTCGCCTTCACCGCGCAGGCGCTGTGCATCACGCTCGGCCTCAGCGATCAGCACGGTGCTGTCACGGTCGGCCTGGGCGCGGATGGTCAGCGACTGCTCCTCGCCCTCCGCACGCAGCTTGGCCGCTTCCTGCTTGCGCTGGGCGCGCATGCGCTCGTACACGTCATTGATCACCTGGCTGTCGGTGGGCAGGTCCACCTGCTTGATGCGCAGGTCGATCATCTGCATGCCGAGGCCGGCCACCGCTTCGTTGATCCCCTTCAGCTGCTCGGCGATCAGCTCGCTGCGGTCGCCGGAAACCAGCTGCTGCAGGGTGCGCGAGTTGATCTGGTTGCGCAGCGAGTCGGTGATGATCGGAGCCAGGCGGGCATTGGCAATGCGCGGATCGCCGCCGGTGGCGCGGAAGTAGTCACCCACGTTGGAGATGTAGCCGATGGCGAAGAAGTCGACGCTGACGTCCTTCTGCTCGGCGGTGAAGTAGCGCGCCGGGGCGGTGTCGAGCACCTGGAAGCGGCGGTCGAAGACCTTCACCGTTTCCACCACCGGCACCTTGAAGTGCAGGCCCGGCTTGATGTCCGAACGCACCACCTTGCCCAGGTTCAGCACCATGGCGGTCTGGTCCTCACGGACCACGTACACCGAGCCGAGCAGGCCCAGCACCACCGCCACGATCACGGCGATCCAGATAGGACTTTTCATCGGCTGCCCTCCTCACGGCCGCTCGGTCGCCCGGTCGGGCGGCCCACCGGCCGGCCCGGATCACGGGAAGCTTCCACCGCTGCACCCGGCAGCGACGGCATCACCACGTCGGGGTTCGCCACTGCGGCCGGGGCCGACGTGCTGGGACGGGTGTCGCCGGTCATCGGCACGTAGATCAGCTGGCGGCCATCGCCCCCGATCACCTTGCGGTTCTCGCTCAGCACCTGCTGCACGGTCTCCAGCCACAGGCGCTTGCGGGTCACTTCCGGCGCGTCCTTGTACTGGGCCTGCAACAGGCTGAAGCGCTGCGCGTCACCCTCGGCCTTGGACACCACGGCCTGCTTGTAGCCTTCGGCGGTGGTACGGGCACGCGAGGCCTGGCCTCGGGCTTCCGGCACGACCTTGGCGGCGTAGGCCTGGGCTTCGTTGATCAGGCGCTCCTTGACCTGCTGGGCACCGTTGACCTCGTCGAAGGCCGGCTTCACTTCTTCCGGCGGACGGGCGTCCTGCAGGGTCAGGCCGGTCACGGTCAGGCCGGTCTTGAACGCCTTCAGCAGCGCCTGCAGGCGCTCCTCGGCAGCCACGGCCAGCGGGCCACGGTTGTTCAGTACCGCATTGAGGTCGGCGCGGCCGACTTCCTCGCGCACCGCGCTCTGCGCCGACTGCTCCAGCACCTGGTTGGCATCGACGGTGCCGAACAGGTACAGCTGCGGGTCGTCGATGCGGTACTGGACGTTCAGCGAGACGTTGACGATGTTCTCGTCGCGGGTCAGCACCGGCACCTGGATCGAGAAGGTCTTGATCTCGGTGGCGTTGACCTTGGTGACCGATTCGATCGGCCACGGCAGCTTGAAATTCGGGCCGGGCTGCAGGATGCGCGAGAACTGGCCGAAGCGCAGCACCACGCCACGCTGCTGTTCGCCGATCAGCTGGAAGCTGGAGAACAGCACCAGCAGCACCACGGCCGCCACCACCCAACGCATGATGCCGCCGTCGAACAGGTCCTTCAGCGGCCCGGGCAGTCCGCCCCAGCCACCACCATTGCCACCGCCGCGCGACCCGAAGGGCCCGCGTCGATTGTCCTCGGGGCCTTGTCCGCCCTTGTTGCCGCCGGGTGTATTCCAGGCCATGCACGCTCCATCAAGATTTGGGCTGCGGCGCGGGCCCTTCCCGCACCACCAGCCGTGAAACCATCACCGATCATACAAGATGGGGCGGATCGGCAGGATCGAAAGGGGGGCAACGGGGTAAGGTGGCGTTTTCCTCGAAGTCAGGCAACGCCGATGGCCCCCACCACCCCGTTCACCGCCTTCCGCATCGAAAACGACGCCGCCGGTTACCGCAGTGGCCTGGCCCAGCTCAATGTCGACGACCTCAACCCCGGCCAGGTACTGATCCGCGCCCACTGGTCTTCGGTCAACTACAAGGATGCCCTGGCCGGCACCGGCAAGGGCAGGATCCTGCGCCGTTTCCCGCTGGTGGGGGGCATCGACGTGGCCGGCACCGTGGTTGCCAGCACCGATCCAGACTGGCGTGAAGGCGATGCGGTACTGGCCACCGGCTGCGGCCTCAGCGAAACCCGCGACGGCGGCTACAGCCAGTATGTGCGGCTGGAATCGAGCGCGGTGATCGCGCTGCCGGCCGGGCTGAGTGCCCGCGAGGCAATGGTGCTGGGCACCGCCGGCTTCACGGCGGCGCTGGCGCTGCTGCGCCTGCAGGACAACCGGCAGACCCCGGAGCTCGGCCCGCTGGCGGTCACCGGCGCCAGCGGCGGTGTGGGCGCGCTGGCGCTGTCGATCTTCAGTCGTGCCGGCTACACCGTGCACGCAGTCAGCGGCAAACCGGACCAGGCCGAGTTCCTGCATGGTATCGGCGCCACTGAAGTACTACCGCGCGAGGCACTGTCCGACACCGGCCCACTGCAGTCGGCCCGCTTCGGCGGCGGCCTCGACAATGCCGGAGGCGACATGCTTGCCAGCCTGCTGGCACAGACGGTGCCCTACGGCAGCGTGGTCAGTGCCGGCCTGGCAGCCAGCCCGACGCTGGACATGACGGTGATGCCGTTCATCCTGCGCGGCGTGTCACTGCTGGGCGTGTCCTCGGCCAATGCACCGCGCGGGCTGCGCGAAGAAGTGTGGTCGCGGCTGGGCAGTGACTGGAAGCCGCAGCAGCTGGACCGCATCTGCACCGCCGAAGTCGGCCTCGATGGCCTTCCTGCCGTGTTCGAACGGATGCTGGCGGGCGGTTCGCTGGGCCGCACCGTGGTGCGGATCGACTGAACGTCGCAGGCAGGCGACGGACGGCAGATGCGCCCCTCCCGCCAGTAATGGGCGCGCACTACACTGCGGGCATTACATGGGGAACAACATGGCACGCATTCTGATCGTCGACGACTCACCGTCGCAGCTGTTGGGGATACAGCGCATCGTCGAGAAGCTCGGGCACCAGATCCTGACCGCCACCGATGGCGCCGCCGGGGTCGAAACCGCCAAGGCCGAGCTGCCCGACCTGGTCCTGATGGACGTGGTGATGCCCAACCTCAATGGCTTCCAGGCCACCCGCACCCTCGCCCGCGACGAGGCGACCCGGCATATCCCGGTGATCCTGGTGACCACCAAGGACCAGGACACCGACCGCATGTGGGGCATGCGCCAGGGCGCCAAGGCCTACATCACCAAGCCGTTCTCGGAAGACGAGCTGTCCGAGGTGCTGGAGCGGGTGTTCGCCGGGCAGGGCTGAGACACGCGCGGTAGTGCCGGCCGCGGGGCGGCCCCCCCCCCCCCCCCCCCCCCGCCCCGACGCTTGCGGGCCCCGGGCGGGCCCCCCCGCACCTAGGG
>NZ_JAWIRR010000033.1:0-22847 GCF_036320065.1 Stenotrophomonas sp. SMYL8 | reverse complement strand
TTGCGCGGGGCGGGCCTCCCCCCGGCGGGGTCGTGCCGCCCGCGGGCCGCCAACCACGCATCACCGTCCCGGGCAATGAAGTTGCCGGCCAGCGGCCGGCACTACCTTCAAATGGTCTCGCCGAAGGCCTTGGCCAGGTTCCGGTACGCCTTCTTCTGCGCCTCGTCAGTCGCGGCCGGGGCCACGATCTCGATCTCGACGATCTGGTCGCCCTCCGGATTGCCCGGCAGCCCACGGCCACGCAGGCGCAGCTTGCGGCCGGCATCGGAATCGGCCGGAATCTTCAGCTCCACTGCACCGCCCAGGGTCGGCACGCTGATGCTGGTACCCAGCGCGGCCTGCCACGGCGTGACCGGCAGCGTGTAGAGGATGTTACGGCCATCGACCTCGAACTGCGGGTGGGCGGCGTATTCCACTTCCAGCAGCAGGTTACCGCCGTGGTTGCCCTGCCCCGCCAGGCGGATCACCTGGCCCGGGCGGATACCCTTGGGCACGCGCACGTCCAGTTGCTTGCCGTTGACGGTGATGCGCAGGCTGTCGCCGCTGTAGGCCGCTTCCAGCGGAACCGACAGCTTGGCGCGGGTATCGCGGTTGGGCGCGTGGCCCTGGCTGCTGAAGCCCGGCCCCGGACCAGCGCCACCACCGCCACGCTGTCGCGCGAACAGGCTCTCGAAGAAGTCGCTGAAGCCGCCATTGGGGCCGCCACCGCCGAATACTTCCTCGAAATTGAAACCGCCAGCACCACCATAGTTCGGCGGCACGTTGAACTCCTCGCCCGGGCGATAGCCCTGCGCGCGCAGCTGGTCGTAGGCCGCGCGCTTTTCCGGATCGCGCAGCGCCTCGTAGGCCTCGTTGACCGCCTTGAACTTGTCTTCGGCCCCGGCCTCCTTGCTGACGTCCGGGTGGTACTTGCGTGCCAGCCGGCGGTAGGCGGTCTTGATCTCCGCCTCGCCCGCGCTCGGTTCCACCCCCAGGGTGGCGTAGTAATCCTTGAATTCCATCCAGCTACCTCGATCTGCTTCGGCCGCGCCGGTGGCGCCGCCCCGGGTTCATTCTACGCGCCGGCATGCTACGCCGCCCCTCGTGCGGCCACGGTGAGGCCGACTGATCCTGCGCAATGCGACTGCCATCCCCATGCGCCACGCTGTGGCTGGAAGCCCCCGCCGCAAAGCCTGAAGATGGGGCCTGCACACGGGTTTTCCAATGTCTTGACGCCCCTGTCCCATCCGGCCCACTAGCCTGCCCCAGCAAGGAGTTCCCCATGACCATCCATGTCGGCGACCGCATTCCGGAAGTGACCCTCAAGCGCATCCGCGAGGGCATCGAAACGCTCGATACGCATTCGCTGCTCGACGCACGCAAGGTGGTGCTGTTCGCCGTGCCCGGCGCGTTCACCCCGACCTGCTCGGCGCGCCACCTGCCCGGCTACGTCGAGAAATTCCAGGCGTTCCGCCAGCGCGGCATCGATGTCTACTGCATGGCGGTCAACGACCCGTTCGTGATGAAGGCCTGGGCCGCCGACCAGAGCGTGCCCGACGGCCTGCTGATGCTGTCCGACGGCAATGCCGAACTGACCCGTGCGCTCGGCCTGGAGCTCGACGCCAGCGCCTCGGGCATGGGCATCCGCTCACGCCGTTTCGCCCTGTACGTGGTGGATGGCGTGGTGCGTGCGGCCTGGATCGAGCAGCCCGGCCAGTTCGAAGTGTCTTCGGCCGAATACGTGCTGGAGCACCTGCCAACCTGATCTTCCACCGCAAGAGGAAACGGCCAGCCATGTCCACCAAGCCAGCCAAAGCCGCAAAGCCTGCCGCAAAGGTGCCCGGTATCAGTGACCGCAAGACCCTGCGCGAACGCGCCCGTCGCAATATCGAAGACGGTGCGATCACCGACAGCTACAGCGCCGACCGCAAGGTCGTGATCAAGCTGCTCAACGATGCGTTGGCCACCGAGTACGTATGCGTGCTGCGCTACTACCGGCACTACTTCATGGCCAAGGGCATGCTGGCCGACGCGGTGAAAGCCGAATTCCTCGAACATGCACAGCAGGAACAGGCGCACGCCGGCAAGCTGGCCGAGCGCATCGTCCAGCTCGGCGGCGAGCCGGACTTCAACCCCGACACGCTGACCGCGCGCTCGCATGCCGAGTACAAGGAAGGCAGCGACCTGCGCGACATGGTGCGCGAGAACCTGGTGGCCGAACGCATCGCCATCGACAGCTACCGCGAGATGATCAACTTCATCGGCGACCGCGATACCACCACCAAGCGCATCCTTGAAGAGATCCTCGCGCAGGAAGAGGAACACGCCGACGAATTCGCCGACCTGCTGGATGGGTGGATCGGGGAATGATCTGGTAGATGCCCACCTTGGTGGGCGTCTTTGCCGCGTGCCAACCAAGGTTGGCACCTACCAGAGCACGGCGGTGTCGTTGGCGTTGGACCGCGCGCCGACCAAGGCCGGCATCTAGCGGAGAACGTTGAAGCGCACCTGCGTCCACGCGCCATCGGCCGCCAGCGCGGTCAGGGTGTATGCGCCCGGCTCGGCGAATTCGCGCTGCATCAACTGCGCGCCATGGGTCTGCGCGATCCAGCGTCCATCCAGCAACCAGTCCACTGCCTGCTCGCTGCCCAGCGCGCGCAGTTGCAGGCGCACGCCATGCTCGGCATTGGGTGCACGCGCCAGTGCAGCGCCATCATTGAGGCCATCGATGTGCAGGGCCACGCTGGCCTCACGCCCGTCGTCGCGGCAATCCGGCGACAGCGCCGGCAACTGCGAGGCAGCGCGTGTGGCCTTGGGCAGCCACGGTGACAACAACGCCGGCCAGCGCGCGATCTCGCGCGCTACTTCCTCATGTGGATTACGGCAATCGGCCGATACACGCAGTCCGGTCCGCGCGTCGGCCAGGTAACGCTGCCGCCCCGGCTGCCAGCGCCGCGCCTCGCGCTCGGGGAAGGTCGGTGGTGCCGCGCCGTCCAGCAGATAGGCTGGCATCCGCCGTTGGCACAGCACCGTCGGCAGGCCTTCGGCGCGTTCGCCGGTGGGCCAGCAGATATCTTCCTGGCTGACACTTGCCGGCATCGGTGCAGCAGCCGAATCGCCGCGCTGGCGCGGCAGGCTGTCCACCACTTCGAACATCAGCGGCAGCGCAGTCACCGCGCCGTACTGGCCCGGTAGCGGTGTGCCGTCCGGCCGGCCCACCCACACGCCCACGGTGTAGTGGCGCGTGCTGCCGATTGCCCACGCATCGCGGTACCCGTAACTGGTGCCGGTCTTCCACGCCACGCGCGGGCGGCCACCGATATCGAAGGTACCGACGCTGTAGCCTGGGCGCGGGTTCGATTCCAGCATTTCGCGCACGATCCAGCTGGCGCCCGGCGAGGCCAGGCGCCGCTCGATCATCGGTTCGTCATCGGTGTAGCGCACGCGTCCGGCAATGCCGTTGCGGTTCAGCGCCGCGAACGCGCCGACCAGATCTTCCAGCCGCGCACCGGTACCGCCCAGAATCAGCGAGAGGTTGGGCGTGCTGCCCGGCGGGAAGCGCAGCTGGATGCCGGAGTGCGACAGGCGCGCGGCGAAGCGCGCGGCCCCGACCCGCTGCAGCAGGTCCACCGAGGGCACGTTGAGCGACAGCCGCAATGCGCTGGAGGCACCAATCGGCCCATTGAAGGCCATGTCGAAGTTGCCGGGCCGGTAGCTGCCGAAACTCTGCGGCGCATCGACCAGCAGGCTTTCCGAATGGATCAGGCCATCGTCCAGCGCCATCGCATACAGGAACGGCTTGAGCGTGGAGCCCGGCGACCGCCAGGCCTGCACCATGTCGACGTGGCCGAGCCGCTGGCGGTCACCAAAGGACAACGTACCGACGTAGGCACGCGCCTGCAGAGTCTGGTTGTCGACCACCAGCAAGGCCGCCGAAGTACGCTCGGGCAGCGTCGAGAAATAGCTGGCCACGCGCTCTTCCAGCGTGCGCTGCAGTCCGATGTCGATGCTGCTCTGGATGCGTGCCTGTCCTGGATGCGCCGAATGCAGGCGCTGCGCAAGCAATGCGGCGTGCAGCGGCGGCCGCAGCGAGCGCGCCACCACGTTCTCGATACGCGCGTCTTCCACCTCTTCCGGCGTCCACGCGCCCAGTTCGGCCATGCGTGACAGCACCTTGTCCCGCGCTTTCTGCGCCGCTTCCGGATGACGGTCCGGACGCAGCCGGCTCGGCGCCTGTGGCAGCACTGCCAGCAGCGCGGCCTCGGCATGCGACAGCTGCGCCGCCGGCTTGCCCAGGTACGCCCAGCTGGCCGCTTCCACGCCCTCGATGGTGCCACCGTAGGGCGCGCGCTCCAGATACAGGGCCAGGATCTGCTGCTTGCTCAGATGCACTTCCAGCTGCACCGCGCGCAGCATCTGCTTGAGCTTTCCCCAGGGCGTGCGCGTATGCGGATCGAGGATGCGCGCGACCTGCATGGTCAGGGTCGAGCCACCGGACACGATGCGGCCGCCGCGCAGCAGCTGGCCGCTGGCACGCAGGATGGCCAGCGGGTTGATGCCCGGATGGCGCCAGAACCAGCGGTCCTCGTAGGTCAGCAGCGCCTGCAGGTACAGCGGCGAGACGCTGTCGATCGATGCCGGATAGCGCCACACGCCCTCGGCATCGGCGAACGCACGCAGCGGCGTACCGTCGGCAGCCACCACCAGGGTGCTGGTATCGCGCTGCTTCGGCAGCGGCGGCGGGAAGGCGAAATCCAGCACCAGCAGCAGCGCCAGCGTGGCGGCCGTGCCCCAGCGCAGCCACGGCCACAGCGGCCGCAGCCGGCGGCGCAGGGCCGCCGGCCGGGTCGTCATCGTCTTCTTCATTGCAGCGTGCCGGATTGGAGCTCGCCAGCTGGACGGGCCGCGCCGTCGCGGCCCGTCCGCGCGGTCACGGCTGCACCACCGTGATCGTGGTCGGGTTGCTGCGGCCAACGCCACGCAGCTGCGGCCGGTACATGTCTTCCACCAGCGGCGGCGGCACCGAGTAGGTACCCGGGGTCACCGCACGCACCAGATAGAACACGTTGGCCTTGCTGCCACGCGAGAGCTTCAGCGCGGCCACATAGCGGTCGTCGCGGAACTCTTCGTGCTTGGTGTCGGCAGCTTCGCTGCGGTCGCTGATGGTGATGCCATCAACCACCACGTCGGCCCACTGCTTGGCATCGCCCAGGTTGAAGTTCTCGATCTCCAGGCCCGCCGGCAGCAGGTCGGTCAGCAGGGCATCGGGCATCGTGGTGTCGGCGGTGACGGTGACGCGCACGATCAGCGCTTCGCCTTCCTTCAGCGGACGCGGCGACCACGGCTTGCCATCGGTGCCGAAGTAGCTGCGCTCAATGCCCAGCACGCTGTTGTCCGGTGCCGGCGCACTGCGCGGGATGCCGGCCACGTCGATGCTGGCGAACATCGGCGGCTGGCCCTGCGGAGTGAAGCGCACGCCACTGGCCAGTTCGCTGGCGCTGAAATTGCGGCCGAACAGCTTGCGCTCGCCGATGGCTTCGGTGTTGCCACCGATCACCAGCTCACCGGCCACCAGCGCCTTCTGATTGGCGGCCAGTGCCTTGCCAAGGCGGGCGATCGCTACCTGTTCCTGCGTGCTCAGCCACATCCAGCCGGCATTGCGGCGCGCATCCAGGCCACGGCCCAGATCCACCGCACGGGCATCCCAGGCCGGCTTGGCCAGCTTGTTTTCGTGGGTCAGCGCGATCATCAGCGCGTCATCACGGATCGCGCTGCCGTAGTCGCCGAAGTACGACGGGCGTTCGCTGCTGGACTTGGCGAAGGCGGCGGACAATGCCGCCTGGCCACGCTTGGCATCGCCCTGCAGCGACAGCGCCACGCCCAGATGGACCAGCGACAGGCCGCCGACCGCCTTGCTGCGCTCGTTGTCATAAAGCGTGCGCAGCGTCCCCAGCGGAGCGCGGTTGACCCGGGCCAGCACGTAGCCCGAATAGGCCTGGTTGGCGAACTTCAGCTTCTCGCGGTCGTCCTGGCCGTAGAACTGGTTGCCGCCGGACAGCAGATCCTCACTGAGCCGGTTGAGCGCCTTCTGCAGCACGTTGTCGGGCACCGCGAAACCGGCGTCCTTGGCGTCGAGCAGGAACTCGGTGATGTACGGGGTCAGCCACGGGTTCACATAGCCGTCGTCACCCCACATCGAGAAGTTGCCATTGGCCACCTGCATCGAGGCCAGGCGGCCGAACGCACCTTCCATGCGCTCACGACGGGTCTTGGCATCCAGGCCGTCGGCACCGAGCATCGACGACGTCGCCTGGTCCAGGATCAGTGCGGCGTAACCCTTGCTGGTGGTCTGCTCGGCACAGCCGTACGGGTAGTTCAGCGCGCCCTGCAGCGCACTGGCGAACGGGATCGGCGGCAGCGGGCTGACCAGCAGGCGGGCATTCACCGACTCGGACATCAGGCCATCGGTCAGGCTGTTGTCGAGACTGACCGCTGCCAGCGGATCCAGCGTGCGCACCTGCGAACGCAGCACCTGCGGCCACGCGGCACGCACCGGCAGTTCGTAGCGGCGGTCGGCCTTGAAGCCGTTGCCGTCCACACGTACGCGCACCTTGGCCACGCTGTGGCCCTCACGCGCGGACAGCGGGAAACTCAGCGTTGTCTTGGCATCGGCATTCAACTGCACGCTGCGGCTGCCCTCGCCCAGGTTCAGCGGGCCTTCGCTTTCCACCTTCACGTTGAACTGGCCCGGCTTGCCGGTGAAGTTCTGCACGTCCAGGGTCACGGTGCTGCGGTCGCCCGGGGCGAGCACGCGCGGCATGCTGGCTTCGGCCAGGATCGGCGCGCGCACCACGGTTTCCACATCGCGCTTGCCGTACTGGTCATCGCTGTAGACCAGTGCCGACACCCGCAGGGTGCCGTTGAAGTCCGGCACCTTCAGGCGGATGCGGGCGTTGCCCTTGGCATCGAGCTGCACCGGGCCGGAGAACAGATCCACGGTCTGCACGCGCGCGGTCGGGCGCTTGGCCTGCGGCAATGCCTGCAGCGCCATGTCACCACCGAACTTCAGCTTGCCGCTGCCACCATCAAAGCTCTCGATCACCCGGCTGTAGATGTCATAGGCATCGATGCCGAGGCGGCGCTGGGCGAAGAAGTGCGCACCGGCATCGGGTACCGGGAAGCGGGTGATGTTGAGGATGCCCACGTCCACCGCCGAGACGGTGACGTGCGCCATCTTGCCAGCCAGCTGCGGCGCGCTGACCGTCACCGGCAGATCCTGCTCCGGTCGCATCTGCTTGGGCGCTGCCAGGCCGACGGCCACGGTGCGGCCCTTGCGGTCCATCGGCACGTGCACCACGCCCACGGCACGGGCTGGGGTGATCTTGCTCGGCGCACTGCCGCCACGGAACACCAGCGCGGTGATGTAGACGTCGTGGCGCTCCCAGTCGGCGGTGACTGGAATCTTGAAGGTCGAACCCGGCTTGGCCTCGATGTCCTGCACGTACAGCATGCGGTCGGTCTCGACCATCAGGATGCCCTTGCCGGCATGCGGCGGGGTCACCGTCACTTCCAGGGTGTCACCGGCCTTGTAGCCGGTCTTGTCCAGGCCCAGCTTGACCTTGTCCGGGCGCGCGTCCAGGCCGCGGTTGTCGTCGCCCCAACTCCAGCCGGCGCGGAACGGATAGCGGCTGGTCAAGCCGGTGGACGGATCGAACACATCCACCCGGTACTCGCCCCACTCCACCGGGAAATCGAAGGCGACCGCGCTGCTGCCGGCGTCGACGGTGCGGGTTTCCTTGTTCTCGAAGCGGCGGGTGAAATCGTAGTCCCAGCGGTTGTCGTTGAAGGTCCAGTGGTAGTCGCGCAGCTCGCGCACCAGGGTGATCTTCAGGCCCTTGGCCGGCTGCGGTGTGCCCGCAGCATCCACGCGCATCAACTCGAAGCGTGCATTGCCGTTGGAGTCGGCACCATCCTCGGGGTTGAACAGCGGGCGCACGCCAACCAGCGCGTTGGCCGGCCACATCACCCGCTTCAGGGTGCGGGTGACGGTACGGCCACCGGTTTCATACAGGCTGCCGGACAGCACCACGGCAATGGGCGCCTTGGCCTTGGCCGCCTCTTCCGGCAACGCCACATCCTCACGCAGCTGGCCATTGCCCGGCAGCGTGGTATCGATCACGTCCTTGGCTTCGCGCGGCAACTGCAGGGTCGGGTCACCGAAGAAGTAGCCCGGCAGGCCTTCGACCGGCTGCTGCTCGGCGGCCACCGCCATGCGCGCAGTGAAACGGTTGCCGTCGGCCGGCGCCCCGTACAGGTAGGCGCCATTGGCCTGCAGGCGCAGGTCCTCACCCGGCTTCAGCGTTTTCTGCGCGCTGTCCAGGTCCAGCTTCATGCGCTCGGGCAGGAACTCCTCGATGCGCAGGGTCATGCCCTGGATCGCTTCCTTGCTCGCCGGGTCGGTGCGGAACTCGACCTGCCAGCGCCCGGTCGGCGCCTCGGCGGGGATCACCTGCTCGAAGTTGATGTAGCCCTGCTCGCCCGGCTGCAGGCGGGTCTCGCGGAAGGTCTTGCCGTCGGGCTGCTTCAGGCGCAGGAACACCGGCTGAGCCTTGACCGGCTTGCCATCGTTGTCGCGCAGCAGTGCGGACAGGCGCACGGTTTCGCCCGGGCGATACAGGTCGCGCCCGGACCAGGCATAGACGTCGAACCAGGCATTGTCACGGCCGGCCACGGCGAATTCGCTCAGGTCCAGCGCCGGCTGGTTGAACGGCAGGAAGCTGGTGTCCTTGCCCGTGCTGGCGACCAGCACGTGGGTGGCATCCAGCGTGTAGTTCAGCAGCGCATTGCCGTTGCCGTCGGTGCTGCCCTTCAGTACCACCTCGCCCTTGGCGTCGAGCACGCGCAGGTCGATGCCCTTCAGCGGCGCGCCGTCCTTGAGGCCGGCGGTGTGCACGAACAGCTTGTCCTTGTAGGCACGGGTATGCAGGCCGATGTCGCTGACCGAGAAGAACGCGGTATCGAACTCGCCTTCGTAGTCACCGGTGCGCTTGAGCAGGGCAAAGTACAGGCCCGGCTCCTGCAGTTCCTTGATGTCCTGGGTCGGCAGGTAGGTCAGCACCCGCTCGTTCTTCTTGCCGCCGAGGATGAAGCGGTTGACGTAGACCGGCTCGGCCAGTTTGTTGATCGGGCTGCGTTCGTAGTCGCTGCTCAGCTCCCAGCTGCCACGGCGGCCGCCGCGCTGGTACTGGCTGAAGAAGGTCGGCAGGTCCTTCTCGCGCACGCGCAGGAATTCGACGTCAACCTCGGGCACGTTCACCGAGACCACCGGCAGGCCACGGCTGTCCTTGGCCGGCAGCACGCTGCCCTGCGAGGCGAAGCCGACCACCGGCTTCAGCTCGCCGCTGAACACCTTCTGCTTCAGTTCCTTGCCCAGGCGACTGCCATCGGCGGCCAGCAGGTCGGGCGAGACCACCAGGCTGAACTCCTTGCCAGCCTCGACGAACGGATAGCGGAGGGTCAGGCCGTCATCGGACAGCGTCCAACTGCTGTCGTCGGTGCCGACCTTCTCTTCGAAGCGCACCAGCTTGTCGAAATCCTGGGTGCCAACCAGCGGGCGCGAGAACTCCAGCGCCAGCGACAGGCCGTCATTCTTCTGGTCCGGGTAAGCGCGCAGCAGGGTGAATTCCTTCACCTGCTCGGCCTGGGTGGTGATCGCTTCACCGCTGGCCTTGGGCAGCTGCCCGCTGTCGTTGCGGCAGCCGGCCAGGCCCAGCAACAGGCCTCCTGCCAGTACCGCCGCCGCCCATCCCCACCGCTTCCGCCGTGCCGGACCGCTCATGTCGTCACTCCTTGATCGAGGCGGCCATTATAGGCAGGCCGCGTCAAGGTGTTGACGCGAATTCGGCAATTGCCCGGGCGGGTAGTGCCGGCCGCTGGCCGGCGGAACCGGTAGCCGCCAACCTCGGTTGGCGATAGCCGTGGCAACCAAGGTTGGCACCTACCCAAGCGCCCCTCCCCCGCCGCGCCAGGCACAGGCCGATGCAGGCAACCTGTCTGGCTTGGGATCGGGCGCCCCCCCAATCGTGGCGCGCAATGTCCCGGCGGAGAGAAGGCCAAAGTCGCCCCAAAGTGACGGGTTCAACCCTCGATTGAGCGACTTCCCAATCGGCCTTCAGTCACCGCTGTAGCATCGGCATCAGGCCTTCTGAACAGCAGTGAACATTGCAATGACACGAGTACGCATGATTCAGGATCCAGCGACCGGTAAGGTCTGGGGTACGCGATGTGACCGAGGTACTGTCGAAGTCACCTCCGGAAGCCCCGGGAAGCTGAAGTCACAGTTGAAAGACTTCCCGAGTCCCGACGAGGCACTGAAATGGGCCATCAAACAGGAGTGGTCGCGGCTGAAAAAGGGCTTCGTACTCGTGAACCCTGCTGCTGCCGCAGGCGAACCCTGCATGCATCGTTACATTGGCGGGGGGTACACGGGAGCCCTGATGATTGCGGGTTGCAATGGGAAGCTGGCGACCAATCAGCACCAGGACGAAGACACGCATGGTGCGGCAACCGACATGTTGCTGCTCATTGGTGAAGACGCTGAGATCATCCATGGTTGGCGATCAAGCAAGACGGACCTTGCCTGGTCGGCACTACCTACGGATGACCGGACAGGATTCCTGATTCGATTCGACTCTGGAATCTACCTTTGGACTTCAGATGGCAGTCCTCCCCAGCGGATCAGCGATGCATCCGTACTGTCATCGCCCTTCCTGACAAGGTCCAACGGGCATGCCGCATGGCATGACGGTGAGCAGGTAACGGTAATGAGACTCGACGATGGAAGGCACATCATGCAGCTGGCGGGCTCCCCTGCGATGGTTGGCGGGCATTCCGAGCAGATGATGGGCACGCTCTCAGCGGATGCCACGATGCTTGCCTGCTGTGCCAATCCGGGTGAGATCGAGTACATCGATGTCGCCCAGGCCAAGACCGTGCGCCGACATCAGGCTGATTTTGAAATGATCGTCAAGATGGAGTGGAGCGCGGATGGACGCTGGTTGTTGGCCTTGGAAGAGTATGGACGGTGGCGCCTGCTGTGCCTGGACGCGGCAACAGGCGAATCTCGCCCCGGGTGGCCGGAGTTCACTGATATGACACGAACTGACTTTGCACTGGACTGCGATAGCAAGCGATTGGCCATCATGCACCGCGGTCATATTGCACTTTATGACTTTGCAGACATGAGGGAAATTCGACGCTTTCCCGTCGATCATGTGGTCCGTACCGCGCATATTGCATGGACGGGAGACAATGCCATTTCGGTACGCACCGACTATGGATGCCTTTCCACATATGCGATCTGATCCGGCTTAGTCGATCGCTATCGCGGGATTACACTATCTCTGAGGAACCTCTGCAGACTGCAGCGTGGACCAAAGCATCCCGGTAGATGCCAACCCTGGTTGGCGTCGGCCGTGCCAACCAAGGTTGGCACCTACCAAAGCAGGTGCAGCCACGTGCCCGGCAAGCAGGCGCAGCGCCAGATCCGGCGAAGCCCCCTACCCCGGCAGGTACAGGTCCACGTAATCGGTCACCGGCATCGCCGCCAGCGCCACCGGATCCAGCGATGCCGCCAGGATGCGCTGCTGCTGGGCGGTCGGGAAGCGATGGGCCAGGTGCCGGCGGAACTTGTCCATCAGCAGCGGAATGCCTTCTCCGCGGCGTAGGGCGTGGCCAAGCGGGTACTCCACCAGCACTTCCGGCAGTTCACTGCCATCGTTGAAGCGCACGCTCAGGCCGTTGGCGATGCTGCGCTTGTCCGGGTCCAGATAGTCGGCGCTGAGCTGCGGATCCTCGTGGCAGGCCATCTTTGCGCGCAGCGCGTCGATGCGCGGATCGGCGGCGACGTCGTCCTCATAGTCCTCGGCCACCAGCCGCCCATGCAGCAGCGCGATGGCGATCATGTACTGCACGCAGTGGTCGCGGTCGGCCGGATTATGCAGTGGGCCCCTCTTGTCGATGATGCGGATGCAGGCTTCCTGGGTGCGGATGGCGATGTGCGCGATATCCTCGACCTGCCGCCCCATCGCGCGCAACTGCTGGTGCAGCGCGATCGCTGCCTCCACCGCAGTCTGGCCGTGGAACTCGGCCGGGTAGCTGATCTTGAACAGCACGTTCTCCATCACATAGCTGCCCAGCGGCCGCTCCAGCGTCAGTGCCTGTCCATGCATGGACACAGCCTCGAAGCCCCAGGTCGGTGCACTGAGCACGCTCGGATAGCCCATTTCACCCGTTGCTGCGATCAGCGCCAGGCGTACGCCACGGCTGGTGGCATCGCCGGCGGCCCAGCTCTTGCGCGAACCGGTGTTGGGCGCGTGCCGGTAGGTCCGCAGCGCCTGGCCATCGACCCAGGCCAGCGACACTGCATTGAGCATGCGTTCGCGATCCAGCCCGAGCAGCTGCGCCACCACAGCGGTGGTGGCGACCTTGACCAGCACCACATGGTCCAGCCCGACCCGATTGAAGGAATTCTGCAGGGCCAGTACACCCTGGATCTCGTGCGCCTTGATCATCGCCAGCAGCACGTCGTGCACGGTCGGCGGCGGGCGGCGCAGGGCCTGCGCGTTGCGTCCCAGCCAGTCGCAGACGGCGAGGATTCCGCCCAGATTGTCCGACGGGTGGCCCCATTCGGCGGCCAGCCAGGTGTCGTTGAAATCGAGCCAGCGCACCATCGCGCCCAGATTGAACGCCGCCTGCACCGGGTCCAGCACGTAGTGGGTGCCCGGAACGCGCGCGCCGTTGACCACGCTGATGCCCGGCACCACGGGACCGAGCAGCTTGCTGCAGGCCGGGAAGGACAGCGCTTCCAGCCCGCAGCCCAGCGTATCAAGCAGGCAGTGGTGCGCGGTCTGGAACGCCAGCGGTGAGTCGATACGGGCGTCGCGCACGTAATCGACGATGTCCACCAGCAGCGCATCCCACGCTGCACGCTCGTTGGATGGGGTGGGGTTGTCGGACATCGTCGATCTCCTCGTTACGGTGCACGGTTGCCCGTGCACCATGCCAACCAAGGTTGGCATCTACCAAAGCAATTGGTCACTGCGGCCCGGTAGTCGCCAACCTTGGTTGGCGTTTACCAACGCATCACTCGGCCGGCACCCGCACCTTGCCTTCCATCAGCACGCGGGCACTGCGGCTCATGATGGCCTTGGTCACCGTCCACTGCCCGTCAACGAACCCGGCCTGCGCACCCACGCGCAACGTGCCGGACGGATGGCCGAAGGTCACCGCTTCGCGCTCGCCGCCGCCTGCAGCACGATTGACCAACGTGCCCGGAATCGCCGCCGCAGTACCGATCGCCACGGCGGCGGTACCCATCATCGCGTGGTGCAGCTTGCCCATCGACAATGCGCGCGCATGCAGATCGATGGCCGAGGCCGGAATGGCCTTGCCGCTGGATGACACATAGTCCTGCGCCGGTGCAACGAACGCCACCTTAGGCGTGTGCTGGCGGGTCGCAGCGTCTTCCAGGTTCTTGATCAGACCCATGCGCAAGGCGCCGTAGGCGCGGATGGTCTCGAATTTCTGCAGCGCGGCCTTGTCTTCGTTGATCGCCGGCTGCAGCTCGGTGCCGCTGTAGCCCAGATCGGCAGCGTTGAGGAAGATCGTCGGGATGCCAGCGGTGATCATGGTCACCTCGAAGCTGCCCACGCCGGGCACTTCCAGGGTATCGACCAGATTGCCGGTCGGGAACATCGCGCCCGCATCGCCGTCATCGGACGGATCGATGAATTCCAGCTGGATCTCGGCGGCCGGGAAGGTCACGCCATCCAGCTCGAAATCGCCGATCTCCTGTACTTCGCCATCGCGCATCGGCACGTGCGCGATGATGGTCTTGCCGATGTTGGCCTGCCAGATGCGCACGGTGCACAGGCCATCGCGCGGCACGCGGGCCGGATCGATCAGACCATTGGCAATCGCGAACGGACCCACCGCAGTGCTGAGGTTGCCGCAGTTGCCGCTCCAGTCGACGAAGGCGGTGTCGATCGACACCTGGCCATACAGGTAGTCCACGTCGTGGTCAGGCACCGAAGCGGTGGAAATGATCACGCACTTGCTGGTACTGGAGGTGGCGCCGCCCATGCCGTCGGTCTGCTTGCCATACGGATCGGGCGAGCCGATCACGCGCATCAGCAGCGCATCGCGTGCGGCGCCCGGCACCTGCGCGGCTTCGGGAAGATCCTGCAGGCGGAAGAACACGCCCTTGCTGGTGCCGCCGCGCATGTAGGTAGCGGGAATACGGAGTTGCGGAAGAAAATTCATCGTCGGATCCAAGCGTTTGGATTTCAGGAAATGTCTTGCATCAGTGCGTCAAGGCCACGATCAACGCACCACACCCGCATGACGTCCACGCGGTCCGGTAGATCGAGGTAATAGACGAGGTAGCGTTCGAAGCCAGGAACCAGCATGAAGCGCAAAGGCACCGGCAGCTGTGCTGCAAGATCGGCGTGCCGGATGGAACCCGAGCATGGAAACACCGCGATGCGTTGAAGCGTGGCCTCCAACTCGGCGAGAAAGCGCCGACCCAGTACCAGGCCACCCTGCCGTGCGAACCACAGCGCGGCATCGGCTGCGTCTGTCTCGGCCCGGGGCCTCCATTCAATCGCCTTCACGCTCCATCCTTTCGGTCAGTTCGCGACGCATCCGCTCGAATGTGGCCGCTGTCACCGGAACGGCAGGTCCCGACGCCAGCCCCTCGGCAATCAGCTGCTTGAGCAGCTCTTCAGCCTTGCTGCGCTGACGCTGGCGGATCAGGTCACGCACATAATCCGACGTACTGGAGTAGCCGCCTTCGCGCACTTCCTCGTCCACGAACTGCTTGAGCGGATCGGTCAGCGAAATGTTCATGGTGGCCATGAAACTCTCCTTTGGCAGTTTTTGCCAAGTCAGTGTGCGCCCTGCCCTGGTGTCGGACAAGCCCGCCCCCGGCCTCCGGGGGCAGGCATTCAGTCCGGCATCACGCCACCTTGGCGCCTTCCAGGAAGTCCTGGGCGAAGCGCTGCAGCACGCCGCCGGCTTCGTAGATCGCCACTTCCTCGTCGCTGTCCAGGCGGCAGGTGACCGGCACGATCACGTCCTGGCCGTCGCGGCGGTGGATGACCAGGGTCAGGTCAGCGCGCGGGGTGCGCTCGCCGATCACGTCGAAGGTCTCGGTGCCATCGATGCCCAGGGTCAGGCGGGTGGTGCCCGGCTTGAACTCCAGCGGCAGCACGCCCATGCCGATCAGGTTGGTACGGTGAATCCGTTCGAAGCCTTCGGCCGCGATCGCCTCCACGCCAGCCAGGCGCACGCCCTTGGCGGCCCAGTCGCGCGAGCTGCCCTGCCCGTAGTCGGCACCGGCAATGATGATCAGCGGCTGCTTGCGGTCCATGTAGGTCTCGATCGCTTCCCACATGCGCATCACCTTGCCTTCCGGCTCCACTCGCGCCAGCGAACCCTGCTTCACGCTGCCGTCGTCGTTGCGCACCATCTCGTTGAACAGCTTCGGGTTGGCGAAGGTGGCGCGCTGCGCGGTCAGGTGGTCACCGCGGTGGGTGGCGTAGGAATTGAAGTCCTCTTCCGGCAGGCCCATCTTCGCCAGGTACTCACCGGCGGCACTGGACGCCAGGATCGCGTTGGACGGCGACAGGTGGTCGGTGGTGATGTTGTCCGGCAGCACCGCCAGCGCGCGCATGCCAGACAGCGTGCGCTCACCGGCCAGTGCGCCCTCCCAGTACGGCGGACGGCGGATGTAGGTGCTCTGCGGGCGCCAGTCGTACAGCGGGCTGACCGCCGCACCATGCTCCACGCGCACGTTGAACATCGGGTTGTAGACGCGGCGGAACTGCTCCGGCTTCACCGAGGCCTTCACCACCGCGTCGATCTCGGCGTCGCTCGGCCAGATGTCCTTCAGGCGCACCTCGTTGCCGTCGGTGTCCACGCCCAGCACGTCCTTCTCGATATCGAAGCGCACGGTGCCGGCGATGGCATAGGCGATCACCAGCGGCGGCGAAGCCAGGAAGGCCTGCTTCGCATACGGGTGGATGCGGCCATCGAAGTTGCGGTTGCCCGACAGCACGGCGGTGGAATACAGGTCACGGTCGATGATCTCCTGCTGGATCTTCGGGTCCAGCGCACCGCTCATGCCGTTGCAGGTGGTGCAGGCGAAGGCGACGATGCCGAAGCCGAGCTGCTCCAGGTCCGGCATCAGGCCGGACTCTTCCAGGTACAACTGCACGGCCTTGGAACCCGGCGCCAGCGACGACTTCACCCACGGCTTGCGCTGCAGGCCACGCGCGTTGGCGTTGCGCGCCAGCAGTGCAGCGGCGATCACGTTGCGCGGGTTGGAGGTATTGGTGCAGCTGGTGATGGCGGCGATGATCACCGCGCCATCGGGCATCAGGCCCTGCGCCTGTTCGGCTCTGCCCGCTTCCAGCTTGGCTTCGTCGGCAATGCCGCGCTCGGCCAGCTCGGCGGTCGCCACGCGCTTGTGCGGGTTGGACGGGCCGGCCATGTTGCGCACCACGCTGGACAGGTCGAAGCGCAGCACACGCTCGTATTGTGCGGTGGCCAGGTCATCGGCCCAGAGGCCGGTGGTACGGGCGTAGTTCTCCACCAGCGCCACCTGCGATTCCTCGCGGCCGGTCAGGCGCAGGTAATCGATGGTCTGCCCGTCGATGTAGAACATCGCGGCGGTTGCGCCGTACTCCGGGCACATGTTGGAAATGGTGGCGCGGTCACCGATGGTCAGTGCCGCAGCACCCTCGCCGAAGAATTCAAGCCACGCACCGACCACGCGTTCCTTGCGCAGGAACTCGGTCAGGGCCAGCACCACATCGGTGGCGGTGATGCCCGGCTGCGGGCGGCCAGTCAGTTCGACACCGACGGTGTCGGGCAGGCGCATCCACGACGCGCGGCCCAGCATCACGTTCTCCGCTTCCAGACCACCCACACCAATGGCGATCACACCCAGCGCATCCACGTGCGGGGTGTGGCTGTCGGTGCCCACGCAGGTATCCGGGAAGGCCACGCCGTCCTGCACGTAGATCACCGGAGACATCTTCTCCAGGTTGATCTGGTGCATGATGCCGTTGCCCGGCGGAATCACGTCCACGTTCTGGAACGCCAGCTTGGTCCAGTCGATGAAGTGGAAACGGTCTTCGTTGCGGCGATCTTCGATGGCGCGGTTCTTCTCGAACGCCTGCGGGTCGTAGCCGCCGCACTCCACCGCCAGCGAATGGTCGACGATCAGCTGCACCGGCACCACCGGATTGACCTTGGCCGGGTCGCCGCCCTTGTCGGCGATCGCATCACGCAGGCCAGCCAGGTCCACCAGCGCGGTCTGGCCGAGGATGTCGTGGCAGACCACGCGCGCCGGGAACCACGGGAAGTCGAGGTCGCGGCGGCGCTCGATCAGCTGCTTCAGCGAATCGCCGAGCGTGGCCGGATCGCAGCGACGCACCAGGTTCTCGGCCAGCACGCGCGAGGTGTACGGCAGGGTGGCATAGGCGCCAGGCTGGATCGCATCGACAGCGGCGCGCGCGTCGAAATAGTCCAGCGTGCTGCCGGGGAGGTTCTTGCGGTAATCGGTATTCATGGGCTGGCGGAGTGCTTGAGGCGGGCCGGGTGCCGGCGGTGCGGCGGCGAAAGCATCCGGCCGGCACGGGGCCGGCCGGATGGGTACAGCAGGTGGATCAGACGCGCTTGTCGATGGCGACGAAGTCGCGGTCTTCCGGACCGATGTAGTTGGCGCTCGGGCGGATGATCTTGCCGTCGATGCGCTGCTCGACGATGTGCGCGCTCCAGCCGGCGGTACGGGCGATCACGAACAGCGGGGTGAACATCGCGGTCGGCACGCCCATCATGTGGTAGCTGACTGCACTGAACCAGTCCAGGTTCGGGAACATCTTCTTGATGTCCCACATCACCGATTCCAGGCGCTCGGCAATGTCGTACATCTTCATGCTGGACTGCTCTTCGGACAGCTCGCGGGCCACGTCCTTGATCACCTTGTTGCGCGGATCGGAGACGGTGTAGACCGGGTGGCCGAAACCGATCACCACTTCCTTGCGCTCGACGCGGGCCTTGATGTCTTCCTCGGCTTCATCCGGGTTGTCGTAGCGCTTCTGCACTTCGAACGCCACTTCGTTGGCGCCGCCGTGCTTCGGGCCGCGCAGCGCGCCGATGCCACCGCAGATCGCGCTGTACATGTCGCTGCCGGTACCGGCGATGACGCGGCAGGTGAAGGTCGAGGCGTTGAACTCGTGCTCGGCGTACAGGATCAGCGAGGTGTGCATCGCCTTCACCCACGATTCCTGCGGCTTCTCGCCGTGCAGCAGGTGCAGGAAGTGGCCACCGATCGAGTCATCGTCGGTTTCCACGTCGATGGCGCGGCCGTTGTGGCTCCAGTGGTACCAGTACAGCAGCATCGAACCGAGGCAGGCCATCAGCTTGTCGGCGATGTCGCGCGCGCCCGGATGGTTGTGGTCGTCCTTCTCCGGCGCCACGCAGCCGAGCACGGACACGCCGGTGCGCATCACGTCCATCGGGTGCGCCGACGGCGGCAGTTCTTCCAGCGCCGCCTTCACCGCGGCCGGGATGCCACGCAGCGACTTCAGCTTGGCCTTGTACGAAACCAGCTCGGCGCGGGTCGGCAGCTTGCCGTGCACCAGCAGGTAGGCAATTTCCTCGAACTCGCTGGTGTTGGCCAGGTCCAGGATGTCGTAGCCACGGTAGTGCAGATCATTGCCACTACGGCCCACGCTGCACAGCGCGGTGTTGCCGGCGGCGGTGCCGGACAGGGCGACGGACTTCTTCGGCTTGAAGGTCGGGGTTGCGGTCGTATCGTTCATGTTTCCCTCCGAAAACTTGATGGTGCAGGGTACTGCTTATTTCTTGGCGGCGAACAGTGCATCGAGCTGCTGCTCGAACGCGTGGTAGCCGATGCGGTCGTAGAGTTCTTCGCGGGTCTGCATGGTCTCCACCACATTGCGCTGGTGGCCATCGCGGCGCACCGCCTGGTAGACGTTCTCGGCAGCCTTGTTGGCCGCACGGAACGCAGACAGCGGGAACAGCTGGATGGCGACGCCGGCCGAGGCCAGTTCATCACGGCTGAACAGCGGGGTGGCACCGAATTCGGTGATGTTGGCCAGCACCGGTACCTTCACCGCGTCGACGAAGCGGCGGTAGGTGTCCAGGTCGTAGGCGGCCTCGGCGAAGATGCCGTCGGCACCCGCCTCAACGCAGGCGATGGCGCGCTCGATGGCCTTGTCCACGCCGTCCACCTGGATGGCGTCGGTGCGCGCGATCAGGAAGAAGTCCGGATCGGTCTTGGCATCGGCGGCCGCCTTCACGCGGTCGACCATTTCACCCTGCGAGACGATCTCCTTGCCGGGGCGGTGACCGCAGCGCTTGGCGCCGACCTGGTCTTCGATGTGGCAGGCGGCCGCGCCGGCCTTGATCAGCGACTTCACGGTGCGCGCGATGTTGAACGCGCTCGGGCCGAAGCCGGTGTCGATGTCGACCATCAGCGGCAGGTCGCAGACATCGGTGATGCGGCGCACGTCCACCAGCACGTCTTCCAGGGTGTTGATGCCCAGGTCCGGCAGGCCCAGCGAGCCCGCGGCAACGCCGCCGCCGGACAGGTAGATGGCGCGGAAGCCGGCGCGCTTGGCCAGCAGGGCGTGGTTGGCGTTGATCGCGCCGATCACCTGCAGCGGCGATTCGGCAGCCAGCGCCTCACGGAAACGGGCACCGGCGGAGAAAGGGGCGGAAGCAGTCATGCGGCAATCCAGGTTGAAGAACGGATGGGTAGGCGCAAGCACCATGCCAAGCTGCAAGCAGTTGATTTCACGGGGATGACCGGCATGCAGCAGCGAAACAAATGAAACATTGAAACATATGTATCATGAAACACCCCGCCCGGACCCGCCGCCATGTATCTGCCCCGCTCACCCCTGCGCCATGCGGATGTCGACCCCGGCCGCCCGGTGATCTGGACCGTCAGCGTCTCGCGGCTGACCGGCCTGCTCGGCGACGTCATTCCCGAGTTCGACCGCCGCGCGCGCATCGAACAGATCAATCTCGGCTTCGAGGAAGCGGTGGATGTGATCGGCCAGCGCCTGCGCCGCGAGCATTGCGACGTGGTGATCGCCGGTGGCTCCAACGCGGCCTGGCTGCGCGGCCGGTTGGAGCTGCCGCTGGTGCCGATCCAGGCCAACGGCTTCGACCTGATGGAAGCACTGGCGCGCGCGCGACGCATCGCCAGCCGCATCGGCCTGGTCACCCACGCCAGCGACGTGCCGGTGTTCAGCAACTTCCAGCAGAGTTTCGGCCTGGATATCGAGCATCGCCGTTTCGTCACCCGCGAGGACGCACGCGACTGCATCGCCGACCTGCGCGCCAACGGCATCGAAGTGATCGTCGGCACCGGCATGGCCATCGACCACGCCGAACAGGCCGGCCTGCCCGGCGTGCTGCTGTATTCGGCCGACTCGGTGCGACAGGCGTTCGAACATGCGCTGGAACTGACCCAGACCCTGGCACGTTCCGGCAGCAACCGCCCTGCCCCACGCCGGCGCCCGGCAGCGCGTGCCGATGCGCATGAACTGCTCGGCGACAGCGATGCGATGGCGCAGGTGCGCGCACAGATCGCGCTGTATGCCCCGCATGACAGCACCGTGCTGGTCACCGGCGAAACCGGCACCGGCAAGGAACTGGTGGCGCGCCAGCTGCACGCGGCCAGCGGCCGTCGAGGCCGCTTCGTCGCGTTGAACTGCGGCGCGATCAGCGAATCGCTGCTGGAAGCGGAGCTGTTCGGCTACAGCGATGGGGCCTTCACCGGCGCACGCCGTGGCGGCCGTGTCGGCCTGGTCGAAGCCGCAGACGGCGGGACGCTGTTCCTGGACGAAATCGGCGAACTGCCGCTACCGCTGCAGACCCGCCTGCTGCGCGTGCTGGAAGAACGTGAGGTACTGCGTGTCGGCGCCACCGAACCGACCCCGGTGGACCTGCGCGTGGTGGCCGCGACCCTGCAGTCGCTGGAACAGCGCGCGGCAGCCGGCAGCTTCCGGCGCGACCTGTACTACCGCCTGGCCGCGCTGCGTATCGCCCTGCCCTCGCTGCGCGCGCGGCGCAGTGATATCCCGCTGCTGGCGCAGCACTTCTTCCGCCAGCTGCGTGGCATCGATGCGCCACTGGATGAGGATGCGCTGGCGGTGCTGACCGCCGCCAGTTGGGCAGGCAACGTGCGTGAGCTGCGTAATCTGGTGGATCGGCTGCGCATCCACTGGCAGCCCGGTGAAGGGCTGATTGATGCTGCGCGACTGCTGCAGCTGGCACCCGAACTGGTGAATGAAGGCGTTTCAGCATTGCCGGTGGAAAGCAACGGCAAGCGCCCGCCGCGTGCGCAGCTGGAGACGCTGCTGCAGGAACATCGCAATGATCGCGAGGGGATGGCGCAGGCGCTGGGCGTCTCACGCACCACGCTGTGGCGCTGGCTGCGCGCGGAAGGGTTGTAACCACTCGTTGCCTGGTGGGTGCGAACCTTGGTTCGCACCACTCTTCCGTCAAGCATCTCATCCACGCATGGCGTGGATCTACCGGAACACACCAAATGCTACAGGCGCACTCCGGCTGCGCGCGGACGAGGCGCACTCACCGTACCCAACGCGCCTCGATGGCGAACCGGCCGCTACCCACCGCCGCAATCCAAAGCAGCAGCACTCCAAGCGGCACTTCGCTCAGGTAGAAGAACCAGCTCAACCAATCCGGCACGCTCAATCCTGCGGGAATGCGTGCGATGCCATCGGTCAATGCAGCCACCGCACAGATCGCCGCCAGCAGCAACGCCGAGGGGCGGCTCAGCAGCCCCAGCACCAGCAGTCCGCCGGCAATCCATTCAATCGCGCCCAGCACCGGCGCACTGAATACCGGGAACGGGATCCCCGCATCGACCAGCGTATGCACCATGCGCTCGCGCCCGGCGTCGGTGAACACTTTGTTCCAGCCGGAGACGCAGAACATCACACCGGCGACGATGCGGGCAAGCAGCAGCAGGTAAGCCTCCACGCCACGACGCGGTGATGGCACGGCAAACAGGCAACGCCAGGAGGGCATGGCGACTCCGGAAATCGAGGGCATTCGTCGGAGTGTGCCGGTTGCTGACCTGCTCCCAGATGAAGCTGACCAGTCCGTTCGCGACAGCCTGCTCTTGTAGAGTCGAGATCCTATGTTCGCGGTCAAGCCTGCTGGAAGCAGGCTTGACCCACCTTCAGCATAGCCGGATCGAAGTCCCGGCCGCTCTTGAACACGCCCCAGGCGATCTTGGCTAGTTTCCTTGCCAGAATGTTGAAGACGGCGGTGCTGGGGTGACCGCGTTTTGACAGCTCGTCGTAGAGCGGTTGCCCACGACGACACCGCTTGAGCCCCATGGCGGCCATGTAGAGCATCTGGCGCAGCACTGGCGCGCCCTGTTTGGACAGCCGACGCCGTCCCGTTCTGCCGCCAGACTCGTTGGGCCGGGGATCCAGGCCCGTGCAGGCGATCCACGCGTTGGCGTTGGCCAACGGCCAGCGCGTCATGTAGTAAATCAGGTGAGCGGCGACGGCGGGGCCGATACCAGGGATGGTCAACAGGCGCTTGTAGAGCGTGCCATGCTCTCCATCGCGACCCAAGCGCTGCAGTTCGCTTTCCAGCTCGGACAGCGTCCCAGCCAGAGCGCAGAACAGATCTGACAGCTCCCCGGGGGCACTTTTGCTTACCCCGAAGGATTGCTCCAGGCGCGCGCGTGTCTTTACCAGCGTCTGCCGCTTGCGCAGCAAATCGTGCAT
>NZ_JAWIRR010000032.1:48694-50920 GCF_036320065.1 Stenotrophomonas sp. SMYL8 | reverse complement strand
CGGGAGTGTCCGCGGCATGGATGCCGCGGCCAAGCCCCCAGGGACGGGTCTACGGCGTCTCCCGCAACCGGACCCACCCCGCCATTCCTCAGTAGCCCAGCTTTTGACGTTGACGTTGACGTTGATTCTGCAGGTGCAGGGCTGCAAGCCCTGCAGGACAAAACCCCACCCCCTACCAAGGTAGGGCGGCCCGCGCGCCAGCGCCGGACTATCCTCGAACCCATGACTTTGTCTGGGAGGGCTGCGTCATGAACTACGAGGAAACCTACCGTCGCTCGATCAACGAGCCGGAGGCCTTCTGGGGCGAGGAAGCCAAGCGCATCCATTGGCACAAACCGCCGCAGCAGGTGCTCGACTACAGCAACCCGCCGTTCCGGCGCTGGTTCGTCGGTGGTGAAACCAATCTCTGCTACAACGCCGTCGACCGCCACCTGGCCGAGCGCGCCGACCAGCTCGCACTGGTCGCCATTTCCACCGAAACCAACAGCACCCGCGAAATCACTTATCGCCAGCTGTATCGCGAAGTGAACGACTTCGCCGCCGTGCTCAAGCACCTCGGCGTCGGCCACGGTGACCGCGTGGTGATCTACATGCCGAACATGGCCGAAGCCGTGTTCGCGATGCTGGCCTGCGCGCGCATCGGTGCGGTGCACTCGGTGGTGTTCGGTGGCTTCGCCGCGCACAACCTGGCGCTGCGCATCGACGATGCCAAGCCGAAGCTGCTGATCGCGGCAGATGCCGGCATGCGCGGTGGCAAGCTGATTCCGTACAAGCCGATGGTCGATGCAGCCTGCGCCGAAGCCACGTCGCCACCGCCGCACGTGCTGATCGTGTCGCGTGGGCTGGATGCCGCCGAACCACGCGTGCCGGGCCGCGATGTGGACTACGCCGAGCTGCGTGCGCAGATCGGTGAAGTCGACGTGCCGGTGCAGTGGCTGGAAGCGAGCGAGCCGAGCTATCTGCTGTATACCTCCGGCACCACCGGCAAGCCGAAGGGCGTGCAGCGCGATGTGGGGGGCTATGCGGTGGCGATGGCGCAGTCGATGGAAACGGTGTTCGACTGCAGGCCGGGCCAGGTGATGTTCTCCACCTCCGACGTCGGCTGGGCGGTCGGCCATTCCTACAACGTGTACGGCCCGCTGATCGGCGGCTGCACCTCGCTGCTCTACGAAGGGCTGCCGACGAATCCGGACCCGGGCATCTGGTGGGCGCTGTGCGAGCAGTACAACGTGCGCACGATGTTCTCGTCGCCCACCGCCATCCGCGTGCTGAAGAAGCACGACGCGGACTTCATCCATCGCCACGACCTGGGCGCGCTGAAGTACCTGTTCCTGGCCGGCGAACCGCTGGACGAACCGACCGCGCACTGGATCAGCGAAGCGCTCGGCAAGCCGATCATCGACAATTACTGGCAGACCGAAACCGGCTGGCCGGCACTGACCCTGCTGCCGGGCCTGGAGATGAAGCCGGTGCGTTTCGGCTCGCCCGGGTTCCCCAATCTCGGCTACCGGATGAAGGTGATCGACGAGAACACCGGCGAGGAAGTGGCACCGGGGCAGAAGGGCGTGCTGGTGGTGTCGCCGCCGCTGCCGCCGGGCTGCATGAGCACGGTGTGGAACGACGACAGCCGTTTCCTGCAGAGCTACTTCAGCCACTTCAAGGAGCTGCTGTACAGCTCGCTGGACTGGGCGATCCGTGACGACGATGGCTACACCTTCATCCTCGGCCGTACCGACGATGTGATCAACGTGGCCGGCCATCGTCTGGGCACGCGCGAGATCGAGGAGGCCATCTCCAGCCATCCGCGCGTGGCCGAGGCGGCGGTGATCGGGGTCAAGGACGAACTGAAGGGGCAGGTGCCGCTGGTGTTCGTCACCCTCAAGCAGGGGCTGGATGGCGAGGATCCGGCGCCGGTGGTGGCCGAGATGATGGCCACGGTGACCACCTCGCTCGGCGCGGTCGCACGCCCGGCGCATGTGCACGTGGTCAATGCCTTGCCCAAGACCCGATCCGGCAAGCTGCTGCGGCGCTCGCTGCAGGCGCTGGCCGAACAGCGCGACCCGGGTGACCTGTCGACGCTGGATGATCCCAGTGCGCTGGAGGAGATCCGCCGCGCGCTGGGCCGTTGACCTGGTAGTGGGGGGGGGGGGGGGGGGGCGGCCCCCCCCCCCCCCCCGGGGGGGGGGGGGCGGGGCCGGGCCCCCCGCCCCGGCCGGGGACGCGCGG
>NZ_JAWIRR010000032.1:42260-48684 GCF_036320065.1 Stenotrophomonas sp. SMYL8 | reverse complement strand
GGGCCCCCGCCGCCCGCCCGCCGCCCGCCCCCCCCCCCCCCGCCCGGCCGGGGGGCCCCCCCCCCCCCCCCCCACTACCCGCAGCACTTGCGCTAAGCTCGGCCTGTCATCGACCTGCAATACGCGGTGCGCGCCGGGGAAGGCGCGTGCCGTCCGGGGATGGCACACAGGGGAGCGCGCCCGCCAGGGCGCGCTGGCATTGCGCATCGAGAGATTGGGGGGAGGCAATGGCTTTGCTGCACGCCAAGACGGCCGCTGGCCGCCAGGAAATCGAGGACCGTGGTCGGCGCCTGCCGGCGGCACTGCGTTCGATCCTGCTGATGGTCGACGGCCATCGCGATGACACTGAACTGCGCGGCCTGTTCGAAGGCCTGCGCGCACCACCGGACGCACTGGAGCAATTGTCAGCGCAGGGCCTGATTGAAGTGATCGGCGGAAGTGTCGAAGCCGCACCGACGCGCAGCATCAGCACCGGCCGTGAACAGGACCCGGCGCTGTACCAGCAGCTGTACGACGCGATGAGTGAGGCCGTGCGTCGGCATCTGGGCCTGAAGGGCTATTTCATGCAGTTGAAGATCGAACGCTGCACCGATGCGCTGGCACTGGAGCGCCTGTGCCCGGAACTGCTGGCGGCGGTGGGCAAGGCGCGCAGCCCGGCATTGGCGCAGCGCTGGTGGCAGGAGACCCAGGCGGCCGTGGTCAATGGCGGCGGCGAGGTCGTGCAGGCCTGAGCCACCGCGTAAAGTGATCGGTTCACTTCCCCACAAGGAGTCCCGCGTGCAGGACGACCACGACGACACCGATACCCCCGGCTGGGACGCGATCAATGCGGCGCTGGCGCCGCTGTATGCCGGGCAGGAACCGCGTCACTTCGGCACCGCGCTTCCGTACACGCTCGGTGGCCAGGATCCGCTCGATGGCATCAGCGTGTACTGGGCGGATGCGCCGGTACCGCATTGGCATTACATCACCTACGGCTTCTCCGAGCTGTACGCCAAGGAGAGCAGTGATGCCACCGCCAGTGGCTATGGTTTCGAGCTGACCTTCCGCCTCGCTGCCGACGCCGGTGAGAACGCCGGCAGCACGCCACCGGTGTGGCCGATGAACCTGCTGCAGAACCTGGCGCGCTATGTGTTCGGCAGTGGCAACGTGTTCGAGGATGGCCATCACCTCAACGCCAACGGCCCGATCGCGTTGGAGACCAACACGCGCTTGTGCCATCTGGCCTTCGTCGCAGATCCGCAGTTACCCGCACGCGACACCGCCAATGGCCACCTGCAGTTCCTGCAGCTGGTCGGGTTGACCGATGAGGAGATGGAAGCGGTCAAGCGCTGGTCGACGCGCGGCGTGCTGCAGGCGCTGCAACCGGCGATGCCGCTGTGGATCAGCGACCTGCATCGCGGCAACCTGCTGGAGGATCCGGCATTGGCTGCACAGGTGCAGACCGGCAGCGAGCGCGAGGGCTCCAGCACCGGCATGCTGTTCATCGAGACGCTGGACTGGCGCCAGGAGGCGGGCGTCACCACCCTGGTGCTCGGTGCGGGCCAGGTGGCCAGCGTGTGCGAGCTGCTGCCATTGCGCCTGCGCCACGGCAAATCACTGGAACTGGTCAGCCGCGAGCGGCAGTGGGAATTCATTCCGGCCGCGCGCGGTCAAACCGGCGAGGTATCGGCCGACAGCGCGCGCTGGGCGTTGGACGAGACGGGTCTGGAAGCCCTGGCAGGCGTGCGGGCCGAGCGCGGCATCTACCCGGTGGCGGCGGCGCTGCGCATCGAAGTGGTGCCGACCTACCTGCGCGATGCCAAGGGCGAAGTGATCCGCCAGATCGGCTGAGTGTGGCGATTGCACCGATGGGGGCAGAGCCGTCTGCTGTGCAGACGGCTCCGACCCATGGTCTGGCTCAGGCCAGGCCTTCGGCCTTCAGCGCGGCCTGCACGCCGACATCGGCATCCATGCGCGCCTTGTAGGCGGCCAGGTTGTCCAGGCCGGACAGGTCGACCTTGGTGCCGGCGGCCCAGCGCAGCGTGATGTAGAAGTACGGGTCGGCGAAGCTGCGGAAGCCGGCCAGCCACGGCTTGTCGGCCAGCTGCTTGTCGGCGGTCTCGAACAGGGCGCGCAGGCGCTTGTGCGCGGCGGCGCGGATCGCATCGAACTGGCTCTCGTCGGCGATGAACTTGCCCGGCGCGAACAGCGGCGAGAAGGCCGGATGCACATCGGAATTGACGAAGGCCAGCCAGCGGGTGGCTTCGGCGCGCTGGCGCGGGCTGCCGTCGCCGCCGAGGCCGGCCTGCGGGAAGCTGTCGGCGATATAGCCCATGATCGCGGCGTTCTGCAGCAGCACGAAGTCGCCGTCGACCAGTGCGGGGACGGCACCGGCCGGATTGATCTTGAGGAATTCCGGGCCCTTCAGGGTGTCCTTGTTCAGCAGTTCAACCTCGAACGGCTGGCCGGTCCACTGCAGGGCGATGTGGTCGGCGGTGGAACAGGCACCGGGCTTGCTGTACAGCTTCATGGGAACTCCAGGTGATGCGGGCGGGAAACGCCCACTATCCCAGAGCTTGCCAGCGGGCGGCAACGCTGCCGCCAGCACGGATCGTTACGACTGCCGCGGCTTGAGGTTCTGCACCTTATAGAAGGTGTGATCGCCGATGGTGGCCACCTGGTAGGCATTGCGCCAGTTCGGGCTGGCGATGGACAGCGCGGCGAAGTGGCTGGCACCGGGCACGATCTCGCGGCGCTCGCCGGCCGGCAGCGCCCAGTTGCGCTCGGCGTCGAAGGCCACGTTCATCGCCTCGCTCCAGGCCGCATCATTGCCCAGCTGGGTGCCGGGCGAGACGATGGTCGGTGCGAACTGCTTGCGCGCGGTGACCACCTGGCACATGGAGTCGCCCCACAGGCCACTGTCGAGGCGGCGCAGGGCGACCTCGGCGACGGCCTGCTGGCCACGCAGGGTCTGGTCGCGGGCTTCCAGGTAAACGGTGGTGCTCAAACACAATGAATCAGCGGCCGGCTGAGGCAACAACTGCGACAGCCAGAGAATCCAGGCCAGTTTCATATAACTCCTTGCTCCGTATGGGCCGCACGCTCCGGTTCCGGCCGCGGGGGCGACAGGAGGCGGGGTACGACTTGGCGTCATGGGGAGGCGGCCATCGGGGCCGCCCCGTGGGCAGCCCCAAAAGAAACGATCAGTACCGATCGAGGGGCTGCGCCGGCTCACCGGAAACTGGCTGGTGAGCGGAAAGATGGCGCAAGGTAGGGGGGGATAGCCGAACGCATCGTGAACCGCCCGGCTTGACATTCAGGTTCGGCAGGGGTGACGGAAATCACATTCCGCCCCCCATTCAGGCGCTCATCAGAGCGCGGCGGCGACCCGGCTGCCCTGGTCGATGGCCCGCTTGGCGTCCAGTTCGGCGGCCACATCGGCACCTCCGATCAGCTGCGCGTTGATGCCGGCGGCCTGCAGTTCGGCCTGTAGCGCACGGTTCGGTTCCTGCCCGGCGCAGATCACCACATGGTCGACCGGCAGCAGCTGCTCGCTGCCTTCCACGCGGATGCGCAGGCCTTCGTCGTCCACGCCCAGGTACTCGACGCCACCGAGCATGCGCACGCCCTTGGCCTTCAGCGTGGCGCGGTGGATCCAGCCGGTGGTCTTGCCCAGTCGCGCGCCGGGCTTGCCCGGGCTGCGCTGCAGCAGCCACAGCCGACGCGGTGATGCCTCGACCTCGGGCCGGCCCAGCGAGCCGCGGGCCTCGAACGCGCTGTCCACGCCCCATTCGGCCATCCAGCGTTCCGGATCGAGGGAGGGGGACTCACCGGCGTGGCTGAGATACTCGCCGACATCGAAGCCGATGCCGCCGGCGCCGATGATGGCCGCATTGGTGCCCACTTCAACCCGGCCCAGCAGCACGTCCAGGTAGCTGACCACCTTGGCGTGGTCGGCGCCGGGGAAATCGACCTTGCGCGGGGTGATGCCGGTGGCGAGCACTACCTCGTCGAAGCCGGCCAGCTGGGTGGCATCGGCGCGGGTGCCGAGGCGCAGCTGCACACCGGTTTCCTGCAGCGCGTGGCGGAAGTAGCGCAGGGTCTCGTGGAACTCTTCCTTGCCCGGGATGCGCTTGGCCACGTTGAACTGGCCACCGATTTCGTCGCTGGCATCGAACAGGGTGACGTGATGGCCGCGCTGGGCAGCGACGGTGGCACACGCCAGGCCTGCCGGGCCAGCACCGACCACGGCAACTTTCTTCGGCGTGGCGGTGGGGCGATAGACCAGCTCGGTCTCGTGGGCGGCGCGCGGATTGACCAGGCAGCTGGCCAGCTTGTTCTCGAACACGTGGTCCAGGCAGGCCTGGTTGCAGGCGATGCAGGTGTTGATCGCCTCGGCGCGGCCGGCGCGGGCCTTGTTCGGCCACTGCGGGTCGGCCAGCAGCGGGCGCGCCAGCGACACCATGTCGGCACCGCCGCTGGCGAGGATGCGCTCGGCGACGTCGGGCATGTTGATGCGGTTGGTCGCCACCAGCGGCACCTTCACATGCGGCTTGAGCTTGGCGGTGACCCCGGCGAAGGCGGCGCGCGGCACCGAGGTGGCAATGGTCGGAATACGGGCTTCGTGCCAGCCGATGCCGGAATTGATGATCGTCGCGCCGGCGGCCTCGATGGCCTGCGCCTGCTGCACGATCTCCTCCCAGTTGCTGCCGTCCTCCACCAGGTCCACCAGCGACAGGCGGTAGATGATGATGAAGTCTGGGCCACAGGCCTCGCGGATGCGGCGCACGATCTCGACCGCGAAGCGCATGCGCTGGTTCGCATCGCCGCCCCAGCGGTCGGTGCGCTTGTTGGTGCGCGGGGCGATGAACTCGTTGATGAGGTAGCCCTCCGAGCCCATCACTTCCACACCGTCGTAGCCAGCCTCGCGGGCCAGCTTCGCGCTGCGTGCGTAGTCGGCGATATGGCGCTCGACGCCACTGGCCGACAACGCACGCGGGGTGAACGGGTTGATCGGTGCCTTCAGCTTCGACGGCGCCACCGACAGCGGGTGGTAGGCATAGCGGCCGGCATGCAGCAGCTGCAGGCAGATCTTCGCGCCGTGCTGGCGCGCGGCGGCGGTGAGTTGACGGTGCGGGCGTACTTCCCAGGGCCAGGACAGCTTGCCGCCGAAGGGCTTCAGCCAGCCGACCACGTTCGGCGCGAAGCCGCCGGTGACGATCAGGCCGACACCGCCCTCGGCGCGTTCGGCGAAGTAGGCCGCCAGCCGCGGGAAGTCGCGGGCGCGATCCTCCAGGCCGGTGTGCATCGAGCCCATCAATACGCGGTTGCGCAGCTGGGTGAAGCCCAGGTCCAGCGGGGCGAACAGATGGGGGTAGGCGCTTTCGTTGGCTGGCGACATTGTCGATACGCTTGCGTACGGAAGCGCGAAGCGTGCCGCGAAACGGCGGCTGGGGCAAGGGCCGGTCTTTGGGTAGTGCCGGCCGCTGGCCGGGTACGCTCGGCACATGCGTGCTGTCGCTCCCGCAATTCGCTGCGCGAACCGCGGGCCCCACTTACCGGCCTCCACGCCCCCGCGCCTGCGGCGCTCCCCCCGAACTCCGGGGGGTAGTGCCGGCCGCTGGCCGGCATCCTGGGCAGATCAGGGTGCTTGCGGCTGCCGGCCGGCGGCCGGCACTACCGGGGTGCGACCGATCCCGAACCAGCCCAGCGTGACACCACACAGCGGACCGATCAGCAGGGCGAAGGCGAGGGTGCCGAGGCCGACATTGCCGCCCAGCCACCAGCCCAGCAGCAATACGCTGCCTTCGATCAGGCTGCGCACTTTCCAGATCGGCCAGCCGGTGCGGGCATGCAGGCCGGTCATCAGGCCGTCGCGCGGGCCAGGGCCAAGCCTGGCGCCGATGTACAGGCCGGTGGCCAGCGCGACCAGCAGCATGCCGGCGCAGAACATTGCCAGCTGCCAGCCAAGGCCGACGGCCGGCGGCAGCAGCCATAGCCCGAACTGCGCGGAGGGGCCGATCAGCATCACGTTGAGCACGGTCCCTACACCCGGCTTCTGCCGCAGCGGCCACCACAGCAGCAACACCAGTGCGCCGATGACATTGGTCGCCAGGCCGAACGACAGCGGCGTCTGCGCGGCGATGCCCTGTGACAGGACATCCCAGGGCGCCACGCCGATGGCCGCACGGATCATCAGCGAGGCGCCGAAGCCGTACAGGAACAGGCCGGTGATCAGTTGCAGCAGGCGCAAGGGCAGGGCGGTGGGCATGGCGGTCTCGGGGGAGAGGAATCTGTTTCCACCGTAATTCCGATCCAGTCACTTCCATAGATACAGATGCCGACCAATCCGCCGCTACAGTGTCGGGGGGGGGGGGGGGGGGGGGCGGGAGGGGGGATAGAGAGAGAAAGACCAGACAGCGACGACCGCAGCCCCGCGCCG
>NZ_JAWIRR010000032.1:0-42250 GCF_036320065.1 Stenotrophomonas sp. SMYL8 | reverse complement strand
CCCCCACCCCCCCCCACCCGGCGCGCGGGCCGGGCCCCCGGGGGCCTGTCTAACCCCGCCCCCCCCCCTCGACGCTACGATCAGACCGCACGGCCGGGCATGGGCTCGGCTTTACAGCGGCGTTCCAGCCTGGCTCAGTCGCGCCAGCCTGCCAGCGCCAGCTTGCCCACCGTGCGTCCGCTGGCCAGGCGCTGATGCGCGATGTCCAGATTTGCCGCATTGATCGGGCCCAGGCTTTCACTGAGGGTGCCGCGCAGCTGGCCGGCATCGATCATGCTGGCCGTGCGGCTGAGGATGCGGTGCTGCTCGATGCAGTCGGCAGTGGCAAAGCGCGAGCGCGCGAACATGAACTCCCAGTGGATGCCGATGCACTTGGCTTTGTAGGGATCGCCGATGCGCAGCGGCCCACGCGGCTCGACGATCAGGCCCACATGTCCCTGCGGCGCCAGCAGCAGGCCCAGTTCGTCCCAGTAGTGATCGGTGTCGGCCAGGTTGAGTGCGACCTGCACCGTGTCGATGCCCAGCGCCTGCAGTTGGGCCTGAAGTGGTTGCCGGTGGTCGATCACGTGCCGGGCACCCATCTGCCGGCACCAGTCGGCCGAGGCCTCGCGCGACGCCGTGGCGATCACCTCGAAACCCGCATGGCGGGCCAGCTGGATTGCCATCGAGCCGACCCCGCCCGCACCGCCGATCACCAGCAGGTGCTGGCCGGCGTGGCGGCGATCGTCCAGCCGCAGCGGCATGCGCTCGAACAGCAGCTCCCAGGCGGTGAGCGTGGTCAGCGGCAGCGCTGCGGCTTCAGCGAAATCCAGCGTGGTTGGCTTGCGCGCGACCAGGCGTTCATCCACCCAGTGGTACTGCGCATTGCAGCCGGGGCGGGTGACATCGCCTGCGTAATAAACCTCGTCACCGGAGGCAAACAGGCTCGCCTCGTCGCCGATTGCCTCGACCACGCCGGCAGCGTCCCAACCCAGCACGCGGGGTGCCTGGAGCGTGGCCGGATCCGTGCTGGCGCGCTGCTTGCCATCGACGGGGTTGACTGAAACCGCCTCGACCCGGACCAGCAGGTCACGGCCCCGGGGAGGCAGCGGCGGAGGCAGGTGGATATCGCACAGGGCAGGGGCGGATTCACGACTCAGGGCGACGGCTTTCATCACGGCTCCGGCTGGGTTCGTGGCTCCATCATAAGGTTCCTCACGTTTCCGCAGACGCGCTGAACCGTTTGATGCAGCGCGCCGCGCAATATGTCGTTTTCCCCACCTAAACCCCGTCAAACCCTTGCAGCGTGAGGGTCTTGCGGATTTTCATCATCCTGTATAGGGTTTCAACGTCGGACCGGCGGACGGTCGGGCGCAACACTTCACATGTTACGGGACTGTTAACATGGCCTTCACCCGCCTGAGCATAATGTTCGCGGCGGTGGCGTGCTGAATCGGCTGTCGTACATCGACGCACTTGTGCTGGCCCATGCCTCTACCGGTTTCATACCCCCGAAATAGGAGCTGTACTCAATGAACAAGAAGATCCTTACTGCCGCGCTGCTGGGCGGCCTGGCTTTTGCCCAGGCAGCTTCGGCGCAGGAGTTCGATGACCGCTGGTACCTGACCGGTTCGGCCGGCTTCAACTTCCAGGACAGCGACCGTCTGACCAATGACGCTCCGTTCGTGACCCTGGGCCTGGGCAAGTTCATCAGCCCGAACTGGTCGCTGGACGGTGAGCTGAACTATCAGAACCCGAACTTCGATTCGAACAAGGACCTGAACTGGTCGCAGTACGGCGTCTCGCTGGACCTGCGTCGCCACTTCATCAAGGAAGGCCGCGGCTGGAACCCGTACATCGTCGGTGGCCTGGGCTACCAGAAGTCGGAAGAAGAGTACCCGGCGCTGAATGCCAACGGTCCGCGCCAGCGTAAGGACGGCAACGTTGCCGCCAAGCTGGGCGTCGGCCTGCAGACCACCTTCGAAAAGCGCGTTGCTGTCCGCGCCGAAGTGGCCTACCGCGCTGACTTCGACGACCAGAGCGTTGCCGCTCCGAAGGAAGACTGGTTCGGTGACGTGCTGGCTTCGGTCGGCGTCGTGATCCCGCTGGGCCCGGCTCCGGTCGCGGCTGCTCCGGCTCCGGCTCCGGTTGCCCCGAGCTGCGCCGACCTGGACGACGACGGTGACGGCGTCAACAACTGCGACGACAAGTGCCCGAACTCGCAGCCGGGTCAGACCATCGGTCCGGACGGTTGCCCGGTGCCGGTCTCCATCGACCTGAAGGGCGTCAACTTCGACTTCGACAAGTCGAACCTGCGTCCGGACGCCGTGGCGATCCTGAGCGAAGCCACCGAGATCCTGAAGCGTTACCCGGATCTGCGCGTTGAAGTTGCCGGTCACACCGACTCGAAGGGTACCGACGCTTACAACCAGAAGCTGTCGGAGCGTCGTGCTACCGCCGTGTACAACTACCTGACCAAGAACGGCGTTGACGCCGGTCGCCTGGTCGGCCCGATCGGCTACGGCGAGAGCCGTCCGATTGCTCCGAACACCAACCCGGATGGTTCGGACAACCCGGAAGGTCGCGCCAAGAACCGTCGTACCGAGCTGAACGTCCAGAACTAAGTTCTGACGCTCTGCCAGTAGGACACAGCAGGACCCGGCTTCGGCCGGGTCTTGTTGTTTCTGCGGCCCGGAATGCGCGTGTCCGTCGGTCCGGGAACAACCGTTCGTCGGGTTTTTATCCGTAAAACCAATGAGTTGCCGTATTCATTGAAAGTGGCGCTTGAAAGCTGTCGCGGCATTGCTAAACTCGCCGCGTCACTTCCTTTCCTGGATGCCCTTCATGCTGCGCTCTGCATCGGCCGCCGTCCTGGCGCTGGCTCTGGTTCCCGCCGCCCACGCTGCGGTCGATTGCTCGGTCAACACCAGCGCCTCGCCGCTGCCGTTGCCGGCCACGACCATCGCGCCGGTGGCCGACGAGCTCTACATCCGTGGCAACCAGCTGGGCATGCCGGCCGGCGTGCTGAGCAGCAACTACGATCCGTCGCAGTCGCTGGACCAGGTGCTGCAGCGCCTGCGCATCGATGGCTGCCAGAACATCGCCAAGGCCATTCCGAGCGCACCGGCGGTGAAGCCGAACGATCCGGCGGCCTACAAGCCGCAGACCGAATTCGACAACACGCCCTGGCGCTTCGACATGAGCCAGAACGGCAAACGCATGACCGCCGAAGAGTTCGACGCCTGGATGAAGGCGCGTGGCGTGCGTGTGGTCAAGGCGCGTCCGGCTCCGGCCGCCACTCCGGCCCCGGCCGAAGCACCGGCTGAGACCAAGCCGGTCGACAAGAAGTAAGCACCGCGGGGAGCAGAGGCTTGCGCACGCGCCGCCCACCTGCCGCCCCCGCCGCCCGCTCCCACGCACCGCGTGGGCGTGCGACTCCCGCTGCCACAGCCGCCGGTGTCCGTCATGGCCTGGCGCGCGTGCTGTCCAAGGCCGGTGTGTGTTCGCGCAGCGAGGCCGCGCGCTGGATCGCCGATGGCCGCGTGCGCGTCTCCGGCCGCATCGTGCGGGATCCCGAATTCCCGATTGGGCAGCCGGCGCCGCCGATCGAGGTCGATGGCCAGCCGATGGGCGCGCCGCAGCGCCTGTACCTGATGCTCAACAAACCGCGTGGGGTGGTGACCACCGCGCAGGATGAGCGTGGCCGCGATACCGTGTACCGGTGCTTCGATGGTGCCGGTCTGCCGTGGATCGCGCCGGTCGGGCGCCTGGACAAGGCCAGTGAAGGGTTGTTGCTGTTCAGCAACGATCCGCAGTGGGCGGCGCGCCTGACCGACCCGCAGACCGGGCCGGACAAGACCTACCACGTGCAGGTCGACCGCCTGCCCGATGACGCCACGCTGGCGGCCCTGCAGGCCGGCGTGGACGACGAGGGCGAGTTCCTCGTCGCCCAGGCTGTGCGCGTGCTGCGCAGCGGCGATAAGACCGCGTGGCTGGAGGTGGTCCTCGACGAGGGCCGCAACCGCCACATCCGCCGCCTGTTGGCGGCCTTCGACCTGCAGGTGCTGCGCCTGGTCCGGGTTGCGATCGGCGGGCTGCAGCTCGGCGATCTCGGCAAGGGCCAGTGGCGGGTGCTGGAGGTCAGTGACCAGCAGCGGCTGGGGGCCGCTGCACCGGGCTGATCATCGCCCGCGGCCGGCGGTTGCCGGCCACCGTTCCAGGCGTAGGGGGCGTCTGGCTGCTGAATTTCCCGAACGGAGCCTGCCCATGTACCACCCGACCCTCAACCAAACCCTGCGCTGCGCAGGCCTGCTGCTGCCGATGGTGCTGCTGACCGCCTGTGGTGGCCACAAGAAGGTGGCCAAGGCAGAAACGCCGGCCGAAACCCCGGTGGTGGAAGTGAAGACCCCGGAGCTGGATGGCCGCGGCAGTTACCGCTTCCTGATGAGCAACGGCGACAAGAAGATGACCGCCGACGAGTTCGATGCCTGGATGAAGGCCAACGGCATCCGCGTTGCCAAGGGCAACGGCCAGGACGCTGCCGCCAAGCCGGTGGTGGTGGCCAGCAAGGACGAGCCGAAGGGCAAGAAGAAAAAGAAGTGATGCCGGGAAGGTGCCGACCTCGGTCGGCACGCCCTCACGCCCGGTAGGTGCCGACCTTGGTCGGCACGCTTTGACCGCTGGGATCAACCCTTGATCACGCCCAGCTCGACGCCAATGCGGGTGAACGCATCGATCGCGCGGTCCAGGTGCTCGCGGCTGTGCGCAGCGCTGATCTGGGTGCGGATGCGCGCCTGGCCCTTGGGCACCACCGGGAAGAAGAAGCCGATCGCGTAGATGCCTTCTTCCAGCAGGCGCTCGGCGAACTTCTGCGCCAGCGGTGCGTCGTACAGCATCACCGGGCTGATCGGGTGCACGCCCGGCTTCACGTCGAAACCGGCGGCGACCATCTTTTCGCGGAAGTAGCGGGTGTTCTCCACCAGGGTGTCGCGCAGGTCGTCAGCGGCGGCCAGCATCTCGAACGCCTTGATGCCGGCGGCCACCACATGCGGCGGCAGCGAGTTGGAGAACAGGTACGGCCGCGAACGCTGGCGCAGCAGCTCGATCACCTCGGCGCTGGCGCAGGTGAAGCCGCCCAGTGCGCCGCCCATGGCCTTGCCCAGGGTGCCGGTGATGATGTCGATCTTCTCCAGCACGCCCTTCACTTCGGCCGAGCCGCGGCCGGTGGCACCGAGGAAGCCGGTGGCGTGGCATTCGTCGATGTGCACCAGCGCGTTGTACTTCTTCGCCAGCGCGGTGATCTCGTCCAGCGGCGCAATGAAGCCGTCCATCGAGAACACGCCGTCGGTGGTGATCAGCTTGGTCTTGCAGCCGGCGGCGTCGGCGGCCTGCAGCTGGGCTTCCAGGTCGGTCATGTCGCAGTTGGCATAGCGGAAGCGCTTCGCCTTGCACAGGCGTACGCCATCAATGATCGAGGCGTGGTTCAGCGCATCGGAAATGATCGCGTCGTTCTCGCCGAGCAGCGGCTCGAACAGGCCGCCGTTGGCATCGAAGCAGGCCGCGTACAGGATGGTGTCCTGCTTGCCGAAGAAGTCGGCGATCTGCTTCTCCAGCTGCTTGTGCAGGTCCTGGGTGCCGCAGATGAAGCGCACCGAGGCCATGCCGAAGCCGTGGGTATCCAGCGCATCCTTGGCGGCCTGGATCAGGTCCGGATGGTCGGCCAGGCCCAGGTAGTTGTTGGCACAGAAGTTCAGCACCCTGCGGCCGTCCTCGAGGGTGATCTCGGCCGACTGCGGGCTGGTGATGATCCGCTCGGACTTGAACAGGCCCTGGGCGCGGATGGCGTCCAGTTCCTCGGCGTAGTGGCGGGTCAGGGCGGAGGAGGCGTCGGTCATGGCGTGGGCACGGCTCTGAACGGGGAAACCGTTGATTCTACCGGGCTACGACGGCCTTCGACCGGGCCGGGCAGGGCACCGCCACGGGTGGCACATGTTGCATCGCAATAGCAAACGGGTTAAAAATTCGTGAACCGCGCCTGTCTGACGCCGGTTTGCCGCTCCCCCTTCCCGCCCCCGCCACCCTCGGAGACGCTCATGAAGCACACCCGTGCCTGCCTCGCCATTGCCGCTGCCCTGTCCCTGGCCGCCCCGTTCGCCGCCAGCGCCCAGGAAAACGAATCGCCGTACAGCTGGAACGTCACCGCTGTTTCCGATTACCTGTTCCGTGGTGTGTCGCAGACCGACGAGGATCCGACCCTGCAGGCCGGTTTCACCTACACCAGCCCGGTTGGCCTGTATGCCGGCGTTTGGGGTTCGGGCGTGGACTTTGGTGCAGGTGATCCGAAGACCGAGGTCGACTACCTGATCGGCTACGGCGTGGACGTCACCGAGCGCGTCAACGTCGACGTGCTGCTGAACCGCTACACCTACCTGAAGTCCAGCCACCAGAACTACAACGAGCTGATCACCACCACCACGCTGGATGACACCTACAAGCTGACGGTGGCCTACACCAACGATGTATGGAACAGCAGCACCGATGGCTGGTACTTCGGCCTGGGCGGCAGCTGGGGCCTGCCGAAGGACTTGACCTTGAATGCCAATGTCGGCCGCAGCACGTTTGAAGACGGCATCGCCAAGGATTACACCGACTGGAATGTCGGCGTTGAGCGCCAGTTCGGGATGGCCAAGGTCGGCCTGGGTTACTACGGCACCGACGGCAACGGCCGCGACAACTCCGGCAAGCTGGCCCACAGCCGCGTGATGCTGACCGTGGCCATCGGCAAGTAACGCTGCAGGCGTTACCGGTAGTGCCGGCCGCTGGCCGGCAACATCGGGATGGCAAAGAAAAAGGCGCCCATCGGGCGCCTTTTTCAGTTTCAAGGTGTGCCGAGCAAGCTCGGCACCCACCCACCCATCGCGCGCGGCGAAGGGTCAATTCCAGCTCAACACCACCTTGCCGGCCTTGCCTTCTTCCATCAGGTCGAAGCCCTTCTGGAAGTCGTCGATCGGCAGCTGGTGGGTCATCACCTTGCCGAGCGGGAAGCCGGACAGCACCAGCTGGGTCATCTTGTACCAGGTCTCGTACATCTTGCGGCCGTAGATGCCCTGCACGGTCAGGCCCTTGAAGATGATCTTGTCCCAGTCGCAGCCAGCGCCCTTGGGCATGATGCCGAGCATGGCGATCTTGCCGCCGTGGTACATGCAGTCGAGCATGTCGTTGAACGCGCGCGGGTTGCCGCTCATTTCCAGGCCGACGTCGAAGCCCTCCATGTGCAGCTCCTTCATCACGTCCTTCAGCGACTGGTTGGCCACGTTGACCACGCGGGTGGCACCCATGTCGGCGGCCAGTTTCAGGCGGAAGTCGTTGACGTCGGTCACCACCACGTTGCGTGCACCGATGTGCTTGCAGATGCCGGCGGCGATGATGCCGATCGGGCCGGCACCGGTGATCAGCACGTCTTCACCGATCACGTTGAACTCCAGCGCGCAATGCGCGGCGTTGCCGTACGGATCGAAGAACGCGGCCAGCTCGGACGGAATCTGGTCCGGGATCGGCCACAGGTTGCTGGCCGGCATCACCATGTACTCGGCGAAGGCGCCGTTGACGTTGACGCCGATGCCGACGGTGTTCGGACACAGGTGCGGGCGGCCGCCACGGCAGTTGCGGCAGTGGCCGCAGACGATGTGGCCTTCGGCCGAGACGCGCTGGCCGATTTCATAGCCGGTCACGGCCGAGCCGAGTGCGGCGACGCGACCGACGAATTCGTGGCCGATGGTCAGGCCCGGCTTGATGGTGCGCTGGCTCCACTCGTCCCACAGGTAGATGTGCAGGTCGGTGCCGCAGATCGCGGTCTTCTCGAGCTTGATCAGGACCTCGTTCGGACCCGGGGTCGGAACCGGAACTTCTTCCAGCCAGATGCCCTTGGCCGCTTCGCGCTTGACCAGGGCCTTCATCGTTTGCTGCGCCATCGGGGTGGAACTCATCAGGGGGAAAGCGCGGATTATAGGGTGCCGCGCGGATTTCCCATGTTGCGCTGCGGGTGCAGTGGCGGAACGAAAGGCGTGTGTTGGCGGGCGTTTCGAACGTGCTGCGAACAGCGGCGCCTCCCTGATCCGGGAAAGGGGGCGTGGTCACCCTGGCCAGGACACGCAAAAGCCCCTCCATGGTGCTCGATGGCGCCATCCATGGCGCCAACGGTCCCGTCCAGGGTGACCACGCCCCCTCTGGACGATTTCCGTGTGCGCGGCCGACGTGCGCGTGGCAGAGCAAGAAGCAGGTCCATGACTTCCGGGGTTCGGGCGGGGGCAGGGCGGCGGGCTACAATCGAAGGTTCCACTACCAGGGGCCGCTCCATGCGCTCGAACCTGCTTGCATTCTCCATCGTCGCCAGCCTTGGGCTGGCCCAGGTCGCCCATGCCGCTGAAGGCATGTGGGTGCCGCAGCAGCTGCCGGAAATCGCCGGCCCGCTGCAGAAGGCCGGCCTGAAGCTGTCCCCGGAACAGCTGGCCAACCTGACCGGCGACCCGATGGGCGCGGTCGTCGCCCTCGGCGGCTGCACCGCCAGCTTCGTCTCGCCGCAGGGCCTGGTGGTCACCAACCACCACTGCGCTTATGGCGCCATCCAGCTGAATTCGACCGCGCAGAAGAACCTGATCAAGGACGGCTTCAACGCGCCGACCCTGAAGGACGAACTGAGCGCCGGCCCGAACGCCCGCGTGTTCGTGCTCGACCAGATCACCGACGTCACCACCCAGGCCAAGGCCGCCATCGCTGCCGCCGGCAACGACCCGCTGGCCCGCAGCCGCGCGCTGGACGCCTTCGACAAGGCCCAGGTCGCCGCCTGTGAAGCCGATGCCGGCTTCCGCTGCCGCCTGTACAGCTTCTCTGGCGGCAACACCTACCGCCTGTTCCGCAACATGGAAATCAAGGACGTGCGCCTGGTCTACGCACCCCCGGGCAGCGTCGGCAAGTTCGGCGGCGACGTCGACAACTGGATGTGGCCGCGCCACACCGGCGATTTCTCGTTCTACCGCGCCTACGTCGGCAAGGACGGCAAGCCGGCCGCCTTCGCCGCCGACAACGTGCCGTACCAGCCCAAGCACTTCCTGAAGTTCGCCGACCAGCCGCTGGGTGCCGACGACTTCGTGATGGTGGCCGGCTACCCGGGCCGCACCAACCGCTATGCACTGGCCGGTGAATTCAACGAAACCGCCAGCTTCACCTACCCGACCATCGCCAAGCACTACAACGCCGTGCTGAAGATGATCGCCGACGCCGGCAAGGCCGACGCCGACGTCAAGGTGAAGTACGCCGCCACCGCCGCCAGCATGAACAACGTGGCCAAGAACTACCTGGGCCAGCTGGAAGGCTTCAAGCGCATCGACGCCGCTGGCCAGAAGCAGGCTGAAGAAGCCGCCGTGCTGGCGTGGCTGAAGAAGCAGGGCGCTGCCGGCAAGCCGGCCCTGGCGGCACACGCGCAGCTGCTCAAGCATCTGGATACCAGCAAGTCGACCCGCGAACGCGACCTGTTCGTCGGCCAGTTCAACAACACCTCGGCCGTTGGCGCAGCGATCACCCTGTACCGCCTGTCGATCGAACGCAGCAAGCCGGATGCCGAGCGCGAAGCCGGTTACCAGGAACGCGACCTGACCACCATCGAAGGTGGCCTGAAGCAGATGGACCGTCGCTACGTGGCAAAGATGGACCAGCAGCTGCAGACCTACTGGCTGGACCAGTACGTGGCCCTGCCGGCCGCGCAGCGCGACAACGAAGTGCTGAACAAGTGGCTGGCCGGCAGCGATGCCGCTGCGGTCAAGTCGCTGGTGAACAAGCTGGGCGGCACCGAGCTGGGCAGCCTGGACAATCGCCTGAAGTGGTTCAAGGCCGACCGTGCCGCGTTTGAAGCCAGCAGCGATCCGGCCATCCAGTACGCCGTGGCCGTCATGCCGGCACTGCTGAAGCAGGAAGAGCAGAAGAAGATCCGCGAAGGCGAATCGCTGACCGCCCGCCCGCTGTACCTGCAGGCCGTGGCCGACTACAAGAAGAGCCAGGGTGAGTTCGTCTACCCGGACGCCAACCTGTCGCTGCGCATCACCTTCGGCAACGTCATGGGCTATGGCAAGGACGGCGTGAAGTACACCCCGTTCACCACCCTGGAAGGCGTGGCGGCGAAGGAAACCGGTGAGGATCCGTTCGATTCGCCGAAGGCGCTGCTTGATGCAGTCAAGGCCAAGCGTTACGGCGGCCTGGAAGACAAGCGCATTGGTTCGGTGCCGGTGAACTTCCTGTCCAACCTGGACATCACCGGCGGCAACTCCGGTTCGCCGGTGCTGGATGCCAACGGCAAGCTGGTCGGCCTGGCCTTCGATGGCAACTGGGAATCGGTCAGCTCCAACTGGGTGTTCGACCCGGTGATGACCCGCATGATCGCCGTCGACAGCCGCTACATGCAGTGGATCATGCAGGAAGTGGCGCCGGCGCCGCAGCTGCTGAAGGAACTGAACCTGGTCAAATAAGATCCGCCGTCCCCGCGCGAGCGGGGACCGCCGGTTGTAGCGCCGAGCCATGCTCGGCGGGAATGCCCAGGAGACATCGAAACCCCGCGACTCACGTCGCGGGGTTTTTTCATGCCCGGCCCGGCCCGGTGCGCCGAACAGGTATCATCCCTGTTCCGCGTACTTCACAGGATGTGAACGAAACGCGGAAACCTCCTCCCCCCAGGACCCCTTGCACGCATGCGCATCCTGCTTGCCCGCCACGGCGAAACGCCGTGGAACGCCGAAGGCCGCTACCAGGGCCAGATCGATATTCCGCTTTCGCCGATCGGTGAAGCCCAGGCCCAGGCACTGGGTGCCCGCCTGGCCTCGGTGGACATCACCCGTGCCGTCGCCTCGCCGCTGTCGCGCGCGCAGCGCACCGCGCAGCTGGCGCTTGGCGCCGCCCGCGCCGACATGCTGCTGACCGAGCCGGAGCTGCAGGAAATCGCCCACGGTGAATGGGAAGGGTTGCTCGCCAGCGAGATCCACGAGAAGGATCCGTCGCGCCTGCAGGCCTGGCGCGAGGAGCCGGATACGGTGCTGATGCCCGGCGGCGAATCGCTGCGCCTGGTGCTGGAGCGCAGCTGGCGCGGCCTGGCGCGTGCCACCGAAGGCCTCGGCGAGCACGACACCCTGCTGGTGGTTGCGCACGATGCGGTCAACCGCGTGATCCTGTGCAAGGTGCTGGGCCTGCCGATCTCCCGCCTGTGGACCTTCCGCCAGGCGCCGACCACGCTCAACCTGCTCGAAGGCGCCGACCTGGACAGCCTGGAAGTGGTGCGCCTGAACGACTGCGCCCACCACACGCCGTTCTTCGGCGAAGCCAAGCACCGCGCACTCTGACCCGCCACACCGAACCACCTGTACCTGCTGGAAGCACTGCCGTGACGAACACCCCGACCACCCTGGCCGATTGGCTGGATTACATTGAACGCCAGCACCCGGCGACCATCGACATGGGCCTGGAACGCGTGCGCGCCGTGGCCACGGCGATGGGTCTTGGCGCGCCGGCCGGGCGCACCATCGTGGTCGGTGGCACCAACGGCAAAGGCTCCACCGTGGCCTTCATCGAGGCCATCGGCCGTGCTGCCGGTTGGAAGGTGGGTGCCTACACCTCGCCGCATCTGCTGCGCTACAACGAACGTGTGCGCATCGATGGCCAGGATGTCGACGATGCGGCGCTGGTTGCTGCGTTCAATGCCGTCGAAGCGGCACGCGGCGACACCACGCTGACCTATTTCGAGTACGGCACGCTCGCTGCTTTGCAGCTGTTCGCCGACGCCGGGCTGGACCTGGCGGTGCTGGAAGTGGGCCTGGGCGGCCGCCTGGATGCGGTCAACATCGTCGACGCCGATGTATCGGTGATCACCACCGTGGACATCGACCATGCCGAGTGGCTGGGCGAGGACCGCGAAGCGATCGGCGCCGAGAAGGCCGGCATCATCCGTGGCTGGAAGCCGGTGATCCTGGGCGAGACCGATCCGCCGTCCAGCGTGCTGGCGCGTGCCTATCTGGTCGGTGCCAACGCGATCCGCGGCGGCAGCGATTACTTCTACGAGCCGATCGACGCCCAGCGCTGGCGCTGGCGCGATGTCGGCCTGCGCATGGAGCTGCCGACCCCGGCGCTGGCCGGCCCGATCCAGCTGGCCAATGCCGGTGCTGCCATCGCCGCCCTGCGCGCGCTGGACAAGCCGGTGCCGCGTGCGGCGTGGGCCGCGGGTATCGCAGCAGCGCGAATCTCCGGCCGCATGCAGGCATTCGAGCGCGACGGCGTGCAGATCCGCGTGGACGTGGGCCACAACCCACAGGCGGCGGGCCAGCTGGCGCGTGCGCTGAAGGCCGAAGTGTCAGCCGGCCGCACCCTGGCGGTGTACGCCGCGTTGCAGGACAAGGACGCGGCGGGTGTGGTGCAGGCCCTGCAGGACGTGGTGGGCGAGTGGACCCTGGCCGGGCTGGACGGTCCGCGTGGGCAGAGCGCCCAGCAGCTGCAGGCACGCCTGAGCGGTACGGTGGCGGCCAAGGCACCGCTGGCCGATAGCGTCGAACAGGCGCTGGCGCAGGTGCTGGCCCAGGCTGAGCGGGGTGACCGGGTGTTGGTGTTCGGCTCCTTCCATACCGCCGCTGCGGCCCTGCAGTGGCTGCAGGGCGACGCCTGATCCGCGTTCAGCCAACGCCGACGCCGGCCGGTCCGGCACCCGTATAATCGACGGCAATCTCCGGACAGTTGCCTGCCTCACGTGGATACGCCTCTGAAACAGCGTCTGATTGGTGCCATCGTGCTGGTGGCACTGGCCGTGATTTTCCTGCCGATGCTGGTCAAGGGACCCGCACCCGACAGCGGTGTCGCCAATGTGCCGATCGCCGCGCCGGATGCGCCGGCCGATGGTCAGTTCGAAACCCGTGAGCTGCCGCTGGTCGCCCCGGCCGGTGGTGCCACCGGCCTGCAGACCGGGCAGGCCAAGCCGTTGCAGGAGGCTGCCACGCCGGCTACGCCGCCGACCGTGGACACCTCGCCGGCAGTCGCCGCCGGCAACTATGCGGTCACCTTCGGTGCCTACGGCAGCAAGGCCGACGCCGATGCGGTGATCGCCTACCTGAAGCGCTCGCAGCTGCCGGGCTTCGCTGAAACGGCCACCATCAACGGCCGCCAGGCATGGCGCGTGCGCGTTGGACCTTACGCCGACCGTGCCCAGGCCGAAGCGGCCCGCCTGCAGGCGGTGAAGATCCGTGCGGATGTGAAGGCCGAAGTGATCACCCTGGACGCGGCGGCCGGCAGCAGTACTCCGGTTGCGGCCACCCCGGCACCGGCTGCGCCGAGCGCCAGCACCCCGTCCGCAGCTGTTGCGCCCTCGGCCAGCGGCAACCCGGTCCGCAGCGAAAGCCTGCCGCCGAGCACGCCAACGGCGACCGCGCCGCCGGCAGCCAAGCCGGAACCGCCGAAGCCGGCGCCGAAGCCCGAACCGAAGCCGGAGGCCACCGCCAGCAAGCCGGCGACGGTGCCGACCGCACCGGCAGCACCGGCTGCCAGCGGCGTCGGCTTTGCCGTGCAGCTGGGCGCGTTCGGTCAGGCCAACGATGCCAATGCCCTGCGCGACAAGGTTCGTGCCGCTGGTTTCAGCGCTTTCGTCGAGCAGGTGCGCACGGACAAGGGCACCCTGCATCGCGTCCGCGTCGGGCCGGTGGCCAACCGCGCTGACGCCGAGCAGCTGAAGGCGCAGGTCGCCGCCAAGGTCGGCGTGGCCGGCATGGTCCGACCGCACCCATGACCCACGCGCAGCCCCGTTGCCAGCGCCGCCGAAGGAGCGGGGCGCCATGATCGACGTGGTGCTGCTGATCGTGATCGCCGCCTCGACCCTGCTGGGGATGCTGCGCGGCTTTGTCGGAATCGTCATCGGCACCCTGTCGTGGCTGCTGGCCGCGTGGGCGGCCTTCGCCTTCGGCAATGATGCCGCCCACTGGTGGGCCGCTCCGGCGGCCCCCGGTGGCGAACACTTCGTCGGTGGCTACCTGGGGGTCGGCATCGGCGTGATGATCGTGGTCGCGGTGATCGGCATGGTCATCAAGGCCCTGGTCCACCGCAGCATGCTGACCAGCCTGGACCGCCTGCTGGGCGGGGTGCTGGGCGCGGTGCGAGGCGGCCTGATCGCCGCAGTCCTGCTGCTGCTGGGCAGTTTCACCCCGCTGACCGCCGAACCCTCCTGGCAGCGTTCGGCGGTGCGTCCGTTGCTGAACCCGACCGTGGCCTGGATGAACAGCAAACTGCCGCACTGGGAGGTTCCCGGGGCCGATCTGCTGCCCAAGGCCTTGCCGACCGACGCGCTGTCCCCATCTGCATTGATGGAGTTGGGCAAGAACGCAGGCGCCGGGTTGGGAAAGCCGGGCGCGGCAGGCGATAATGGCATCCTCAACCAGGTAGTGGCAGGCAGCGGATGGCTGCGGCCTGCGAAAGCGGAACAGGGCGATTCCTACGATCCGGCCGAAGTGCGCCCGGACGCTCCTGCACTGCCGGACAGTATCGAGCCGGGCGATCCGGCCAACGTCGACCGCGCGCGCGGCGACCACCGCGGCCAGGTACGGCCACCTTCCTTGTAACTGGGCACAGCCCAGCGGAGACCTCGCACCATGTGTGGCATCGTCGGAATCGTCGGCAACCAGAACGTCGCCGGGCAGTTGTATGACGGCTTGACCGTTCTCCAGCACCGTGGCCAGGATGCGGCGGGCATCGCCACCGCCAGCGGCAGCCGCCTGCGCGTGCAGAAGGCCACCGGCCTGGTCCGCGATGTGTTCGATGCCCGCACCATGTCCACCCTGGAAGGCAGCGTCGGCATCGCCCATGTGCGCTACCCGACCGCCGGTTCGGAAGGCATGGACGAGGCACAGCCGTTCTACGTCAATTCGCCGTACGGCATCGCGCTGGCCCACAACGGCAACCTGATCAACACCGAAGCGCTGCGCCAGCAGGTGTTCGAGCAGGACCGCCGCAACGTCAACACCGATTCGGACAGCGAAGTGCTGCTGAACGTGTTCGCCTATGAACTGGAGCAGCAGCGCCAGCTCAGCCCGGAAGCCGCGATCCGCGCGGTGGCCGGCGTGCACCGCCGCTGCAAGGGCGGCTATGCGGTGGTCAGCGTGGTGCTGGGCCTGGGCCTGGTGGCCTTCCGCGACCCGCATGGCATCCGTCCGCTGGTGCTGGGCAAGCGCAGCCATGCAGAGGGCGACGAGTACATCGTTGCTTCCGAGTCGGCCGCACTGGATGTGCTGGGCTTCCAGCGCGTGCGCGACGTGCAGCCGGGCGAAGCGCTGGTGATCACCGCGCGTGGCGAGCTGTTCTCGGAAATCTGCGCCGAGCCGGCCGAGCACACCCCGTGCATCTTCGAATACGTGTACTTCGCGCGCCCGGATTCGATGATCGACAACGTCTCGGTGCACAAGGCGCGCATGCGCATGGGCATCAAGCTGGGCGAGAAGATCCTGCGCCTGCGCCCGGACCACGACATCGACACCATCATCCCGATCCCGGATACCTCGCGCGATGCCGCGCTGGAGATCTCCAACGTGCTCGGGGTGAAGTACCGCGAAGGCTTCATCAAGAACCGCTACATCGGCCGCACCTTCATCATGCCGGGCCAGGGCGAACGCGTGAAGTCGGTGCGCCGCAAGCTCAACCCGATCCACCTGGAGTTCCGCAACCGCGTGGTGCTGCTGGTGGACGACTCGATCGTGCGCGGCACCACCAGCCAGCAGATCGTGCAGATGGCCCGTGATGCGGGCGCGCGCAAGGTGTACCTGGCCAGCGCGGCACCGCCGGTGCGCTACCCGAACATCTACGGCATCGACATGCCGGCGGCCGAAGAGCTGGTCGCGCACAACCGCACCGTGGAAGAGATCGAGGCCCACCTGGGCTGCGACTGGCTGATCTACCAGGACCTGGAAGACATGGAAGCGGCGGTGAGCGAGGGCAACCCGGCGCTGCGCAACTTCGATTCGTCCTGCTTCAACGGCCACTACCCGACGGGTATCGAGCCGGGCTACTTCGAGCGCATCCAGCAGCTGCGTTCGGACGACGCCAAGCACAAGCGCCGCGCCTGAGGTCCAGGCGTGGTCGATGTACCCGACGTTGGTGGCGACCTGCTGCGCGCTGCGCAGCAGTGCCTGGCCGAAGCCGACCCGCTGCGCAAGGTGGCGCTGACCCAGGCCTATGCCGCCGCGTTCCGTGCTGGCCGCCTGAAGGTGGAGGCCGATGCACCGCCGCCGGAGCCGATCCGCATGCCCGGCCGGCCGGCGCAGCTGGTGCTGGTGCATCCGCGTGAAGTGCCGCGGCGTGGACTGGGCGGTGTGGAAGGGCGTGCCGCCTTCATCCACGCCATCGCCCATATCGAACTCAACGCGATCGACCTGGCCTGGGATGCGGTATACCGCTTCCGTGGCCTGCCGCCGGCGTTCCATGCCGACTGGGTCAGCTGTGCCGACGACGAATCGCGGCACTTCATGCTGCTGCGCGAACGCCTGCAGGTGCATGGTCACGACTATGCCGATTTCCCAGCGCACAACGGCCTGTGGGAAATGTGCGAAAAGACCGCCCATGACGGCTTGGCACGCATGGCGCTGGTGCCGCGCGTGCTGGAAGCGCGCGGCCTGGACGTAACGCCCGGCATGATCGGGAAGCTGCGCAATGTCGGCGATGGCGAAACCGCCGATGTGCTGGAAGTGATCCTGCGCGAGGAAGTGGCGCACGTCGCTGCCGGTTCGCGCTGGTATCGCTGGTACTGCGACCGCGCCGCTGTCGAGCCGCGTGCGCGCTTCAAGGAACTGCTGGTGGAGTACGCCGGCGGCTACCTGCATGGGCCATTCAACATCGAAGCGCGCCTGCTGGCCGGGTTCGATGCGGATGAGTTGGCCAACCTGATTGAACAGGCCGGTTGAAGAAAAGGGGACGGAGGGGATTAAGTCGTTTGTGGCACAAACGACTTAATCCCCTCCGTCCCTTTTTTCATGCGTTCGGCAACACCACGCGCTTGCCATCCACCGTTGGCCGGTTGATGTAGAACAGGCCGGGACCCGGCCGGTACGGCAGTTCGCTGACGCCGGCATCGGCGGCGTAGGTCAGTGCGGTGTCGCCCAGTGCATCGAAGTTCCAGTGCGCCGACTGCATCAGGTAACGCCGTCGCAGCAGCGCCTCCTGTGTCTGCGTCAGCGGCTGTCCGGCAACCAGTCGGCGTGCGATCGGCTGCAGGGCGGACGGCAGCTCCCAGCCGGGAACTCCAGCGGCATTGGCGGTCCATTGCACGCCAGCATCGATGGCCTGCTGCTGCATCACCTGCAGTGCGATCAGCTGGTAACGCCAGTCGATGCGCCGACGCAGCACCACCGCGGCGGTCACATACAGCACCGGCGACAACAGCACGCTGCGGCTGCCGGCGCGACGCTGCTGCTGCCACTGGTGCCAGACATCCACCCAGATCTCCTTTTCACCCACGCCCAGCTGCTGCCGCCAGCGTTCGGCGTCGGCCTGCGTTTCGGCGTAGGCCGTGGTGGCCTGCAGCAACGCCAGTGGAGGGACCTGGTAGTCGGAAACCGGTGGGCGGCGCAGCTGCTGCCGGCGTGGACGGCTGAGCAGCTTGGGCCCTTCTTCCAGCTGGTTGTAGCCACCGCCGATGTTGGCGTGCACGCCGGGCAGGGCGACCTCGGTGAACGTTGGCGCGACGCTGGTCAATGGATAGTGTTGGCGATGCTCGTCACGCGCGGCCAATTGCACGACGTGTGCCGCGATGCCACTGCGCAGGGCGAGCTGCGGGTGTTCATCGGCGCGGCCACCATTGACTGCAACCACGGTGTCGAACAGTCCGATGAAGCGCAGCACCGGCGTGACGGCGGCGAAGTCCGCAGTGCAGGGCAGGCCGGCGCCCTGCAGCAGCTGGCGCCAGCGCGCGCTGTCCCAGGCCTGCAGCTGGTTTGCGATATCACGTGCCGCGGCAGCACCGCGCGAATAGCCGAACAGATCCAGCTGCACGCCACGCAGCGGTCGCTGCCAGCGCGCGGACAGCTCGGCCAGTGCCGCCGGCAGCAGCACCTGCAGCGCGCGCTGCACTTTCGCGCGAACGCCACTGGCACCGATGCCGAAGGCCAGTCCGATCAGATCGTCATCGGCATCATCGCGGGTCCCCACGCCCTCGACATAGATCGACAGCGAAGGCGCGGCCATCGCATCGCGGCGGCTGTCCGGATACAGCTGCTGCAGGCGCGCGATGTTGGTCAGGCCGTTGTCGTAGCTGCTGGTCAGCCGGCTCTGGTAGGTCGAATCATCATCCGCGCGCAGCTGCGCCGGGCGTGGCTGCGGAACCTGTGGGCGACCGCGTGCCAGGTTGTGTGCGTTGTTGCGGGTGCCATCGAAGAACAGGCCGATCCGCAGCAAGCCGACATCTTCGTCCGTGTCCTGAGATGGTGCCATGTGCATTCCCCGTCGTGGCTGCGTCACGGTAGCGCGAAAGCGGTGTATTGGCGAAGTGTAGTGACGCTTTTGACCTTACTTAACGCAGATGCGGTCGATCACAGTTCCTGATTTTCATTCCCATCTTCTATTGAATTCACACGACCCGCGCAGGCCAGATGGCCAGACCCGGTAGACCCGGGCGTGCTGCATCAACGCTGTTCACATCATTCAAGGAGCGACGCAATGTTGTCCAGATCGATTGGCAAAGCGGCAGGTGGCCTGGTGTTGGGTTTGTCGGTGGCAGCGGCCGCGCATGCGGCACCGTTGTTCGAGCCGGTGACGGTCATCAGCCGCGCATCGGCAAACAGTGAGCCCGCGCTGGGCAAGCTGCTGGCCACCCCGTCCACCGCGACGGTACAGGAAGTGCGTGTCGACGCTGCTGCCACTGCGCAGCCGCAGCTGGAGTTCGAACTGCTTGGCCAGCGTGTGCAGGCGGTGCGCAGCAAGGTGGAAGCCCTGCCCGATGGCGGCAGCATCTGGTACGGCCAGTTGCGCTCGCCGTCCGATCGGCTGACTGCCGCCACTTCGAATGGCCAGGATGATCCTGGTAATTCAGTGATCCTGGTGCGTTCGGGCAACACCCTCACCGGTTCGATCCGCAAGGACGGCAAGCTGTATCGCCTGCGCCCACTGGGCAACCGCCATGTACTGGTGGAAGTGGATGAGTCGCGGATGCCGGCCGACCATCCGGCCGACTACAACCAGCTGCCGAAAATCCCGATGGGCAACAATGACCGCATCGGCATCGCGCAGGCCTCGTCCGGTACCCCGGCCACCATCCGCGTGCTGGTGGTGGCAACCAATGCAGCGGTAACGGCCTATGGCGGCAACATGCAGTCGCTGGTGCAGCTGGCGGTAGCCGAATCCAACCAGGGCTACGTCAACAGCAACGTGGGCATCACCCTGCAGCTGGCCGGCTATGAAACCACCAGCTACACCGAATCCGGCAACTTCACCACCGACCTGACCCGCTTCCGCAACACCAGCGACGGCTACATGGACAGCATCCACACCAGCCGCAACAACACTGCGGCCGATGTCGGCGTGCTGCTGATCAACAACACGAGCTACTGCGGGTTGGCCTCGGGCATCGGTTCGACGGCATCGACGGCGTTCGCGGCGGTGTACTGGGATTGCGCGACCGGCTATTACTCCTTCGCGCATGAGATCGGCCACCTGCAGAGTGCGCGGCACGATATCGCCAGTGATCCCAGCACGTCGCCCTATGCCTATGGGCACGGTTATCGCTACGAGCCGTCCTCCGGTTCGCGCTGGCGCACGATCATGGCTTATGACTGCTCGGCCGGCTGCCCGCGCCTGAACTACTGGTCCAACCCGAACATCAACTACAACGGCATCCCGATGGGCAATGCCAGCACCGCCGACAACCAGCGCGTGCTGGTCAATACCAAGGCCACCATCGCGGCCTTCCGCTGAGGCCAACCGCCGACCGAGGTCGGCGTCTACCTGGGTGCGTTCACCTGCCCTGGTAGATGCCAACCTTGGTTGGCACCCCGCGATCCATCATTCGCGCGCGAGCGTATCCAGCGACCAGCCGCCGGCATCCACGCGCAGCACCGATCCCTGTTCGTACCAGTCACCCAGCACGATGCGGTTGCAGGCGCGGCCACCGGCCTGCAGCGTGTGTACCGCCGGGCGATGGGTGTGGCCGTGGATCATGGTGTCCACGCCATGGCGCACGAAGGTGGCATCGACTTCGGCGGGTGACACGTCGGTTACCGACTCGAACTGCGCACGATCATCCTGCTTCATTTCCGACTGGCGGGCCTGGCTGGCGTCGCGTGCCTTCTGCGCGAAGGCGATGCGTGCGGCCAGCGGCTGCGACAGGAACTGCGCCTGGAAGACCGGGTCGCGCGTCTGTGCACGGAACTGCTGGTAGGGGATGTCGTCCGTGCACAGCAGGTCGCCGTGCTGCAGCAGCACCGGGCGGCCGTACAGCTCGATCACGCACGGGTCGGGCAGGATGCGCAGGCCGGCACGGCGCGCATAGTCTTCGCCGAGCAGGAAGTCGCGGTTGCCGCGGATGAAGTACACCGGTACGCCGCTGTCGGAAAGTGCCTTCAGCGCGTCGGCCACCGCATCGGCAGCAGGCGAGGGCGTGTCGTCGCCGATCCAGGCTTCGAACAGGTCGCCGAGGATGTACAGCGCATCGGCGCCGGGCGCCTGCTCGCGCAGGAAGCGCAGGAACAGGTCGGTGATCTCCGGACGGCTGGGGTCCAGGTGCAGGTCGGAAATGAACAACGTGGTCATGCAGGCATTCTAGGGCATCCACCGCCGGGCATGGCCCGGCGCTACCGAAGGGATCTGACCCCGGGGGCTACACCGGCAGCGGCAACCAGGCCAGGCTGGCCGATGCCAGCAGGATGGCAATGCCGGTGGCGGCCAGTACATCGGACGGGTAGTGCAGGCCAAGCACCACCCGCGACAGCGCGACGCCGAAGGTGAACGGCACCAGTAGCGGCGCCAGCCACGGGTAGTAGGCCAGCGCGACGATGGTGAACGACACCGCGTGCAGGGTGTGCCCGGAGGGGAAGCTGAACTCGTCCAGCGGCGCCACCCAGGCGCGGATGCGCAGATCGGCCGCATACGGGCGGGGACGCCGGGTCCAGCGCTTGAGGCTTTTGTAGAGCAGCAGTGCGGCCAGGCCGGTGGCGGCCATGTGCACCGATGCACGCAGTCCGTCGAAGCCGTCCAGCGCCACCAGCGCGCCCATCAGCACGTACCAGAACACGCCATCGCCGAGCCGGCTGATGACCGAGAACAGGCGACGCACGCGGCGACGCCGGCAGTAGTGGTTGGCCCGGCGGCAGAGCCGCGCCTCGCGGCCAGCCAGCAGCTCAAGCGGCGTGGTGCGCATGGCCGCTCCTCCGCGACTGGGCCAGCTCGGCCAGCAGGGCATCGAATTCGGCAACCACCTGCTGTGGATGCAGGCGCTTCATCGCACGCGCGGCGCTGCTGCCGAATTCGCGGCGCCGTGCATCATCGGCGGCCAGCTGCACCGCTGCCTCGATGAACTGCTCATCGTTTTCCACGGCCGCACCGTTCTCGCCATCACGCAGGTATTCGCGGGCCGCACCGTAGTCGAAAGCGACGGTGGCCAGGCCGCTGGCCATGCTTTCCAGGGTCACGTTGCCAAAGGTCTCGCTGCGGCTGGGGAACAGGAACAGGTCACCGCTGGCGAAATGCCGTGCCAGGGCTTCGCCGCGCTGGATGCCGCAGAAAATGAAATCGGGGTTTTCATGTGCCAGTTTTTCGCGGGCCGGACCATCACCCACCCAGACGAAGCGGGCTTTGGGGCGGATCTGCTGCAGGCGGCGGAAGGCTTTCACCGCCAGGCCAAGGTTTTTTTCCGCAGCGATGCGGCCGACATGGATCGCGACCAGGCCGTTGCCGTCCACGCCCCATTCCTCGCGCAGCGCCGGGTCGCGCCGGCCCGGATCGAACTGCTGGCTGTCGACCGCGCGTGCCAGCAGGCGCACGCGTTCGAAGCCCTGTTCACCGAGGAACTGCTGCAGCTCGCGGGTGGGCACCAGGGTTGCATCGGCCTGGTTGTGGAACCGGCGCATCCAGCGCATCGCGGCAGCCTGCAGCCAGGCCACGCCGTAGTCGGGCAGGTACTCGTCGAAGCGGGTATGGAAACCACTGGCGACCGGAATGCCAAGGCGGCGCGCGGTGCGCAGCGCCGACCAGCCCAGCGGGCCTTCGGTGGCGATGTAGACCGCATCGGGACGCTGCTGCTGCCAGTGGCGGTTGAGCCGGATCGGTGCAGGCAGGCCGAAGCGCAGGCCGGGGTAGCGCGGCAGTGCGGCGCCCGGCACCAGCAGCGTGCCCGGTGCCGAGTCCAGTGCTTCGCTGGTCTGGCGTGGCCGGATCAGGTCGATGTCATGGCCGGAATTGCGCAGTCCCTGCTCCAGGCCCTGCACGGTGAGGGCAACGCCGTTCACTTCCGGCGGGTAGGTCTCGGTGACGATGGCATAGCGCATGGCGGGCCTCCGGGTTTCCGGCATGCTCGGGCCTGGCGATGTAGCCGATATGACCGCTTTGCGACCACGGGATGACGGTGGTCAGGTCCCTGTACGAAACCACGGCCCCGAAGGGCCGTGGCGGTCGTGCAGATGGCGGGGTGGATCAGAAGCGCTGCTGGTATTTCATGTAGATGAAACGACCGATGTCGAAGCCACCGTAGTAGGAGAAGTTGGCGCTCGGCTGGCTGTACATGGCCGGTCCCTGGCGGCCGAACACATTGTTGGCACCGATCGAGACGGTCGCATCCCATGGCAGGTTGTAGCGCGCCTGCACGTCGTGGAAGGTGACCGATCCGCGACGGTTGTAGTCACGGCTGCCACTGAACCACGGCGCGCGCTGGCCCGGGTGCGAGCACTCACCCGGATACGTGGCTGCATCCAGGCAACGCTCCTTGACCGCGGAGAAATAGCGCAGGCCCCAGCTTAGGCCGAGGTTGCCACGCTCCCAGCCCAACGATGCGTTGGAGCGCACACGGAAGCCGATGCCGCCGTTGCTGGCGATGCCATTGCTGGGAATGGGCGGGGCATCCGCCTCGTTGGTGGTCCGTTCTTCCGCGGCGACCACATAGGTGGTCTTCCAGTCGGCGCTCAGCGTGCCCCAGGACGTTTCGATCTTGTGGCCGATCTCCAGGTCATAGCCTTCGGCCTGGCGGAACCCGCTGTTGCGGCTGCCATAGTTGAGCGTGTTGACGATGCCCAGTTCCGGGTCGCGGGTGAAACTGCCGCAGCGCTCGGCGATGCCCAGTTCGTAGCAGTCGCGGAGGATGTCGTTGGGATGGTCGGCGACGATGGTGTTGTCGATGCGGATCTTCCACCAGTCCAATGCAATGTTCAGTCCTTCGGCAAACGTCGGGCTCCAGACCAGGCCCAGCGTGCGGCTGGTCGAGGTTTCCGGCTTCAGGTCGGGATTGGAACCGTTGGTGAAGGGCAGGGGCGTCTGCCCACTGCTGCCGGTGATCGGCTCGTTGCCCTGGCCGAGCTGGCGGTAGCTGTCCGCGTTGGCGATGTCGGCGGCGCAGCGTGCACGTACCTCCGGGCTGCTGGCGGCGGCGCCATAGACCGTATCGCAGGGATCACGGAAGCCGGTGGTGAAGGTCTGCGAGCCGCCGCCGTACAGATTCGAGATGGTCGGCGCACGGAAACCCTGGGCCCAGGTGCCACGGACCAGCAGCTGGTCGATCGGCTTCCACGAGATGCCGAACTTGCTGTTGAGGGTTCCGCCGAAGGTGGTGTAGTCCGAGTAGCGCGTTGCCATGTCCAGGGTCAGCTGGCGTGCACCGGGGAGGTCGCTCAGCACCGGCACGCTCAGCTCCAGATAGGCCTCGTCGACACGGTAGCCACCGCCGGTGGGGCCCGCCGCCAGGTTGGTGGTGGCGCCGGTCTGGGCCAGCGCATCGGGAATGAAGCGACCCTCCTCGCGGCGGCTCTCCACACCCAGGGCGAAGCCCAGTTCCCCGGCAGGCAGCGTGGCAAGGCCGCCACTGAGGCTGGCGAACAGGTTGCGGGTGGTGTTGCGGCCACGGGTGAGTTCCTCGGGGAACAGCCAGTCCTGCAGTTCGCCATTGCCGGTCAGGCCGTACGGGTCATCCTGGTCATACGGCACCAGTGGATTCCAGGGCTTGCAGCCGGCAATCGGTGCATCCGGTGTACCGCATTCCACCTTGCCGGTGGCCGGGTTGTAGAACGAAGGACCGGTGGAATCGGCAACGCGCTGCTTGTGCAGGTTGCCGGTGGCACGCTGCTCCAGCTCGCTGCGGTTGTACTGGTAGCCGGCTTCCCAATCGAAGTCGCGACCGGCGAACTGGAAGCTGCCTTCAAACGCTGCGACACCCTGCCAGGTGGTCAGTTCGCTGGTGCTGATGCGTGGAATCTCCCAGGTGCGGCGGTTCCAGTGCACGTCGCTTGGGCGTTCATAGCCGTGGTGGCGGCCGAACGGATTGAACCAGCTGTCGGCGGACATCGGCGTGATGCCGGCCGCACCGGACTGGAACGGATAGCCGGCAATCTGGCGCGTGGTGGTGCGTCGGTTGTAGGCCAGCTGGGTGTTGAAGCGGATCTGGTCGTTCAGATCCATGCGTGCATCGACGAAGAGCGAATCGCGCTTGATCGGCGTCTGCACGTGCATCTGTTCATTGCTGTTGCTGACATCACCGGTGATCGGCGTGTTGTCACTGAGGTGGAAGCTGTCCGGCCCGCCCGGCTGGCTGCCGCGATCGAGCGAATAGCTGCAGCCACGGGCGCTGCTGCAGCCCGGGCCCTTGAAGCCGACGATGCGCCCCCACTGCCCGACCGTGGTCCAGCCATCGTCCGGATGACGATCGGTATAGGTGTAGGCGCTGAAGCCGCGGTCCTTCGCCCAAACGCCCTTTTCTTCGACATGCTCGGCGGCGACACTGATCGAAGCGCGGTCATTCGACCAGCCGGCAACCACGTCGTACTGGGTGCGGGCACCATCGCCTTCGCTGAACTGCCCGTGGTAGACGTTGGCGGTTACGCCCTGGACGTTGCGCCGGGTGATGATGTTGACCACGCCGGCCATCGCGTCGGAACCGTAGATGGCCGAGGCGCCGTCCTTCAGCACTTCCATGCGTTCCACGGCAGCGGCGGGAATGCTGGATATATCCTGGTAACCCGAAGTGGTCATGCCCAGGCGCTTGCCGTTGACCAGCACCAGGGTGCGCTGTGCACCGAGGCCGCGCATGTCCACGTAGCTGCCGCCTGCGGCCTCGCCCGCACTGAGCGGGCTGGCACGGCTCAAGGCCGGGCTGCCGGTTGCGGTCAGGTTCTGCAGGATGTCGGCAACGGAATTGAAGCCCTGCCGCTCGATGTCGGCGCGGCTGATGGTCAGCACCGGCTGCGCGGTTTCCAGGTCGACCTGGCGGATGCGCGAACCGGTGATCTCGATACGGTCCAGCGTGGTGGCTTCCGGTGCGTGCTGGGCGAATGCGGGGGCGGCCAGCGCGGTGGTGGCCGTCATCGCCAGTGCACGACGGATCGCCAACCCGAGCTCGGGAATACGGATGGTCATGGGTCTCTCTCTCAGTCTTCGAAGTCTTCGGAACACAGCCAAGCGGGGCTGCGTCAACTCCACCGCGGCGGTGGATGTTCGAACCTAGTGAAGATGGATGGGGAGACGTATGGGCAAGCGACGAAAGCGCTGCAGACGGCCGTGACGCTTCTGCACAAAGCGGAAGCAAATCAATCGATTGCTCCAACCTGTGGCATCGCGGCGGACGCTGCGCAGAGGACCGTGTCCCTGATTGAACGCATCACGGTCAATGTGGAAAGCGACAGTCTGCGCGGAGGCAGAAAAAAACCACGGCCCCGAAGGGCCGTGGTCGTCGAGCTTCAACAGCGCGGATGGATCAGAAGCGCTGCTGGTACTTCATGTACATGAAACGACCGATGTCGTAGCCACCGTAGTAGGAGAACGACGAGTTCGGCTTGCTGTACATCACCGGTGCTTCCTTGCCGAACACATTGTTCGCGCCCACCGAAACGGTGGCATCCCACGGCAGGTTGTAGCGGAACTGCACGTCGTGGAAGGTCACGGCACCGCGCTCGTTGTACGCGGTCGGCGACTTCAGCCACGGAGCCAGGAAGGTCGGATCGGAGCATTCGTCCGCATAACGCGAGGCGTTGAGGCAGCGCTCCTTCACACCGGAGTAGTAGCGTGCCGTCCAGCTGACGCCGAAGTCACCCACATCCCAGCCCAGCACCAGGTTCGAGCGCACGCGGAACGCAAGGCTGGTGGCGGTGCCGATGGTGTTGGCAACGCCGTTGATCGGCGTGATCGCTTCGCGGACATCGTTGGTGGAGCGGTAGACGTTCTTGCTGACGTAGGTGCTGGTCCAGCCTGCGCTCAGCTTGCCGTAGCTGGTGTCGACGCGGTAGCTGACATCCAGGTCGTAACCTTCGGTCTCGGCAAAGCCGGCATTGCGGTTGCCGAACTTCAGGCCGGTGACGATGCCGTTGGACGGGTCACGGCTGAAGCGGCTGCAGCGCGATTCGATGCCCTGCTCGTAGCAGTCCCTCAGGATCTGGTTCGGACTGTCACCGACGATGGTGTTGTCGATGCGGATCTTCCACCAGTCCAGCGCCACGTTGAGGTTGCTGAGGAAGGTCGGGCTCCACACCAGGCCCAGCGTCTTGCTGGTCGAGGTTTCCGGAACCAGCAGCGGGTTCGAACCGGACACGAACGGCGTCGGGGTCGCATCCTGCGCCGTGGTCACCGGGGCGTTGCCCTGCTTCAGCTGGCGGAAGTTGGCGGCATCGGCGATGTCACGTGCGCATCGCGCGCGGACTTCGGCACTCCCCTTGGCCGAGCCGAACACGGTGTCGCACGGATCGCTGAACTGCGCGAAGGTTTCCGAACCACCACCGTACAGGTCGTTGATGGTCGGGGCGCGGAAGCCTTCTGCCCAGGTACCACGGACCAGCAGCTGGTCGATCGGCTTCCACTTGAAGCCGAACTTGCTGTTGAGCGTGTTGCCGAAGGTGTTGTACTTGGAGTAACGGGTGGCGGCACTGAAGCTCAGCTCACGCGCACCGGGCAGGTCGGCCAGCACCGGCACGCTGAGCTCCAGGTAGGCTTCCTTCACGTTGTAGCTGCCACCGGTCGGGCCTGCGGCCAGGTTGGTGGTCGCGCCGGTCTGGGCCAGGGCATCGGGGGTGTAGCGGCCATCTTCCTTGCGGCTTTCCACGCCGAAAGCGAAGCCGAGGTCGCCGGCCGGCAGGGTCATGATGCTGCCGGACAGGTTGGCGAACGCGTTCTTGGTGGTGGTCCGGCCGGTGGTGTGCTCCGCCGGGAACAGCCAGGCCATCAGTTCTTCATTGCCGGTCAGTCCGTTCGGATCGTTCTTGCCGTAGGGCACCAGCGGGTTCCACGGCGTGCAGCCGCTGATCACCGCGCCCGGACGGCCACACATCACCTTGCCGGTGGCCGGATCCAGGAACGACGGACCCACGGCGTCACGCACGCGCTTCTTGTGCAGGTTGCCGGTGGCGGTAGCGGTCAGCTCGTTGCGGTTGTACTGGTAGCCCACGTCCCAGTCGAAGTAGCGCTGGCCGATCTCGAAGCTGCCATCCAGCGACACTACCGCACGGTAGGTCTTCAGTTCGCTGGTGCTCACACGCGGGATTTCCCAGGTGCGGCGGTTCCAGGCCACGTCGGTTGGCTTGGCATAGCCGTGCTGGTTGCCGAACGGATTGAAGTAGCTGTCCTTGGACATCAGGCCGGTGGCGGTCGGGTCGCCCGAGATGGACACCGAGCTGGACTGCAGGGGGTAGCCTGCAATCTGGCGCTCGGCCGAACGCTTGTTGTAGCCGAATTCGGTGCGCAGGTTGACCTGGTCGGTGATCTTGAAGCGACCGTCGAAGTACACCGAATCACGCTTGAGCGGATACATGACGTGCATCTGTTCGTTGGCGTTGCTGACGTCGCCGGTGAACGGGGTCGCATCGGTCAGGTGGTAGTTGGCCGGGTTGGTCGGGTCAGCACCACGGTTGAGCGAATAGCCGCAGCCGTCCTTGGTGTTGGTGCAGCCCGGGCCGCCCTTCAGGCCGGTGACCTGGCCCCACTGGCTCAGCGTGGTCCAGTTGGAGGCATCGTTCGGGTGGCGGTCGCTCACGCCGTACTTGCTGAACCAGCGGTCCTTGGCCCAGACGCTCTTTTCTTCGGAGTGCTCCAGTGCCAGGGTCAGCGACACGCGGTCATTGCTCCAGCCACCCACCACGTCGAAGCGATCGCGCGCGCCGTCACCTTCGCTGTACTGACCGTGGTAGACGTTGGCGGTCACACCGTTGACGTTGGAACGGGTGATGATGTTGACCACGCCGGCCATCGCATCGGAACCGTAGATGGCCGACGCGCCATCCTTCAGCACTTCGATGCGCTCCACCGCCGACACCGGCAGCGAGGACACGTCCTGCAGGCCCGAGGTGCTGATGCCCAGGCGCTTGCCGTTGACCAGCACCAGGGTGCGCTGCGCGCCCAGGTTGCGCATGTCGATGTAGGTGCCGCCGGTGTTTTCGCCCGAGCTCAGTGCGTTTGCACGGCTGATCGCCGGGCTGCCCATGGCGGTCACGTTCTGCAGGATGTCGGCCACCGAGCTGAAGCCCTGGCGCTCGATGTCCAACCGGCTCAGTGCCAGGACCGGCTGAGCGGTCTCCACGTCCACCTGGCGGATGCGCGAGCCAGTGATCTCGATGCGATCCAGGGTGGTCGGCGCGGCGGTGCTGCCACTCTGGGCGAACGCAGGCAGGGCGGCCAGCGTCGCAGTGGTTGCCAGGGCGTAGCGGATGGCCTGCCCCAGGGGGGTGGTACGTGAAGTCATGACGAGCTCTCTCTCTCTCAGGTCGTGCAGGGACGCCAAAAGGGGCGTCGAAGAAATCGGCCGCCCACAAGCGGACCGATGACCCGATAGTAGTCTCGTTGGTTAATGCTCTGTAAAGAGGTCGTGTCGATTTGTACCGGGCTTCATCGTCAGATTTCACGAAAGCTCAACAAAAGCAGTCGCTTAGCTGTAACGCTGAATGCGCTCCCCCGACTTGATCTGCTGCGTCGCAGCAGGTCAACCGGGGGCGCATGCGCGAACCGTAACGGTGTGTGACCTTCTTTCCCTCGCGGGAAAGCGTGAGCCTCAGGCTACGAAGGGCCGGAACTGGATGCCCAGCCCGGCGATGCCGTCGGTCTCGCCGATCAGATCGGCGCGCAGCAGTGGCCGGGCATCAATGAAGGCCTGCGGCACGATCAACGACAGGCGGTTGTCGTCGGCGGTCAGTTCCAACGCCGGCAGTGGATCGTCCTCATGGGCACGATTGAGCAGCACCGCCAGGCGCAGCAGGGCGGCCAGCCGGCGAGCGGTCAGCAGCAGGCGCTCGGGCAGGGCGTCGAAGGCGGTCTTGGTCACGCTGCGGCGATGGCTGCGCACCAGCGCGGCCAGCATCTGCTGTTCCTGCCGCGAGAAGCCGGCGATATCCGAGTGTTCCAGCACGTAACTGCCATGCACGTGGTAGCCGCTGTGCGCGATCATCAGGCCCAGCTCGTGCAGGCGCGCGGCCCAGCCGAGCATGCGCGCGTCGTCGGCATCGAGCCGCCAGCGTTCCTGCACCTGTTCCAGCAGTGACAGCGCGGTGTCCTGCACACGGTCGGCCTGCACGGTATCGATGCCGTAGCGCTGGCTGAGCGCGGACACCGATTCATCGCGCAGATCGTTCTCGCCAGCGCGGCCGACGATGTCGTAGAGGATGCCTTCGCGCATCGCGGCCTTGCTGACCAGCAGCTTCTGCAGGCCCAGCGCCTGGAAGGCGGCCTCCAGCACCAGGATGCCGCCGGCAATGATCGGGCGGCGGTCGCTGGACAGTCCCGGCAACTGGATGTCGTCGATCTTCTTGGCCTTCAGCAGTTCGTCGCGCAGTTGCGGCAGGGCCTCGGCGGTAATCGCGCCCTTGCTCAGCTTCATCGTCGCGCAGATCTCGCTGATCGCCTTGTGCGTGCCCGAAGAACCCAGCGCTTCCTGCCAGCCCAGCGCGCGGTACTTGCTGGCGAAGGGCTGGAACTCGCGACCGATCTCGGCCAGCGCGTCCTTCCAGCGCTTCTTGCTCAGCTTGCCGCCGGGGAAGAAACGCCGGGTGCTGGCAATGCAGCCGGCCTGCAGGCTTTCGCGCTCCAGGGTCTGCATGCCCATGCCGATGATGAACTCGGTGGAGCCGCCGCCGATGTCGATGACCAGCCGGCGCTGGCCGGGCTTGGGCGGTTGTGCATGGGCCACGCCCAGGTAGATCAGGCGCGCTTCTTCGCGGCCGCTGACCACTTCGATGGCGTGCCCGAGCGCGGTTTCGGCGGGAACCAGGAACGACTGCGGTGAACGCAGCTGGCGCACGGTGTTGGTGGCCAGTGCGCGCACCCGGTGCGGCGGTACATTGCGGATGCGCTGGCCGAAGCGGGCCAGGCATTCCAGCGCGCGCTGCCGGGCAGCGGAGGAGAGTCCCCCTTTGCCATCCAGGCCGTCGGCCATGCGCACCGTCTCGCGCAGGCGGTCGATTACCCGCAGCTGGCCGAGCGTGTAGCGCGCGATGACCATGTGGAAACTATTGGAGCCAAGGTCGATGGCGGCCAGCAGGTCGCCATCCTGCAATGCGGGCGGAGTCGTGGTGGTGTGCGGCATGGACGAATGTTAGCCGAAGGGGCGGTGTGCTCGTCACCGCGCGACCTTCACATTTTGGAAGAGGGGAGTGCGGCTGGGCTGCGCCCTGCACCCGCAGAGGCCAGAGCAACGGCAACAGCGGGCTATCCGCGGGATGGCGGGGTGGGTCCGGTTGAGGGGGACGCTGCAAGTACGTCCATGTAAGCTCGGTCGCGCCTGCTCGTGTGCGCTGTCCTGCGCACACGGCAAGACCGGGGCTGGGCATCCTGCCCAACCCGCCCGAGGCATGCCTCGGGCCCATGCCGCTCACGCCCCCTCAACCGGACCCACCCCGCCTTCGACAGATTTCTGCGATCTGATGGTGGGTGCCGACCGTTGGTCGGCACTGATCCTATCCAGCCCCAAATCGGTGCCTACCGCTCCTGGTAGGTGTCGACCTTGGTCGACACACCGGGTTACAGACCCTGCATCAGTGCCATCTGCGCAGAATGCGGTGCCTCGTCGTGGGCGGGCGCACGCTTGTGGTAGATGCCGTCGGCATCCAGTTCCCAGGCATTGAGGTTGTCGTCCAGGTAGTTCTGCAGGACCTCGCGGTAGACCCGCTTGGCCAGCTCCGGATCGAGGATCGGGAAGCAGGTCTCGACCCGGCGCAGCAGGTTGCGTTCCAACCAGTCGGCGCTGGCGCAGTACATCTCCGGTGCGCCGTCGTTGCCGAACCAGTAGACGCGGCTGTGCTCCAGGAAACGGCCGACGATCGAGCGTACCCGGATGTTGTCCGACACGCCCGGCACGCCCGGACGCAGGGTGCAGGCACCGCGGATGATCAGGTCGATCTGCACGCCGGCCTGCGAGGCGGCGTACAGCGCGCGCACCACCTGCGGTTCGTTCAGGGCGTTCATCTTGGCGATGATCCGCGCCGGGCGGCCGGCGGCGGCGATGCGCGTCTCGCGCTCGATGCGGCCGAGGATGCCGGTGTGCAGGGTGAAGGGCGACTGCAGCAGGCGCTTGAGCTTCATCTTCGAGGCCAGCCCGGACAGCTGCTGGAACAACAGGTGCACATCGTTGCCGATGTCCGCATCGGCGGTGATCAGGCTGATGTCGGTGTACGCGCGGGCGGTACCGCTGTGATAGTTGCCGGTACCCAGGTGCACGTAACGGCGCAGCTTGCGGCCCTCGCGACGCACGATCAGCAGCATCTTGGCGTGGGTCTTGTAGCCGACCACGCCATACACCACCTGCACGCCGGCTTCCTGCAGGCGATCGGCCAGGCCGAGGTTGGCCTCTTCGTCGAAACGGGCGCGCAGCTCGACCACCACGGTCACGTCCTTGCCGTTGCGTGCGGCCTGGATCAGTGCGTCGACGATCAGCGAATCCTTGCCGGTGCGGTACAGGGTCTGCTTGATCGCCAGCACGTTCGGATCGATCGCCGCCTGCCGGATCAGGTCCAGCACGGCGGTGAAGGCATCGAACGGGTGGTGCAGCAGCAGGTCCTGGCGCGCCGTGGTCTCGAAGATGCCGTCGCTGTCGCGCAGGGTGCGCGGGGTCATCGGCGGGTACTTCAGGTCCGGCTGTGCGATCAGGTCGTACAGCTGGATGATGCGGTTGAGGTTGACCGGGCCGTCGATGCGGTACACCGCGTTCTCGGTCAGGCCGAAGTTCTGCAGCAGGGTGCGCACGATGTCGCGCGGCATGTCCTGCGCGATTTCCAGGCGCACTGCCGGCCGGTAGCCGCGGTCGACCAGTTCGTCGCGGAGTGCCAGCGCCAGGTTCTCCACTTCCTCCTCGTCCACCACCAGCTCGGAGTTGCGGGTAACGCGGAACTGGTAGGCACCCTGGACTTCCATGCCCGGGAACAGTTCATCGACGAACGTGGACAGCACCGAGGACAGGAACACGAAGTTCTGCGGACCGCCGAGTTTCTCCGGCAGCTGGATGATGCGCGGCAGCGAGCGCGGCGCACGCACGATGGCCAGGTGGCCGGCGCGGCCGAACGCGTCGGTGCCCTTCAGCACCACCACGATGTTCAGCGACTTGTTGAGGATCTTCGGGAACGGATGCACCGGGTCCAGGCCCAGCGGCGACAGCACCGGCATGATCTCGTTGCGGAAGTACGCACGCAGCCAGCGCTTCTGGCGATCGGTCCAGGAATGGCGGCCGAGCACGCCGATGCCGGCCTCCATCAGCGCCGGGCGCAGCGTCTCGTTCCAGCAGCGGTACTGCTGGTCCACCAGTTCCGCGGCGCGGTCATGGATGGCGTTGAGGATGGCCTGCGGGCTCATCCCGTCCGGCGCCGGCGGCAGGCCGAATTCCTGCGCGTGGCGTACGGCGGCGGCGCGGATCTCGAAGAACTCGTCGAGGTTGGTGCAGGAGATGCACATGAAGCGCAGGCGCTCCAGCAGCGGCACCTGCGGGTCCATCGCCTGCGCCAGCACGCGGAAGTTGAAATCCAGCTGCGACAGCTCGCGGTTGATGTACAGCGCCGGGTCGCGCAACGGATCGTTGTCCGGGCTCACGGGGAGGGGGAGGGATCCGAGGCTGCTCATGGCGTCATTCTTCGATGGAGGTCAGGGGGGCGGACTCGCGCGGGCGCACGTGGTCGGCATCGAAATGGCAGGAGAACACCGAGCCCTTGCCGACTTCGCTTTCAATCTCCAGCCGTGCGTGGTGCAGGCCGAGGATGTGTTTGACGATGGACAGGCCCAGGCCGGTACCGCCGCTTTCGCGGGAGCGGCTGCTGGAGACACGGTAGAAACGTTCGGTCAGGCGCGGCAGGTGGGAGGCCGGGATGCCATAGCCGGAATCGCGCACCGCCAGCACGGCACCGTCGCCTTCGCGGCGGAACTCCACGGCGATGCGGCCACCGGCCGGCGTATAGCGCACCGCATTGGTGACCAGGTTGGAGAAGGCGCTGTGCAGTTCCTTGGTCGAGCCCTGCAGGTCAACGCCGGCCAGGTCGTCGATGCTGATCTGGTGGCGGCCCTGGCTGTGCGCTTCGGCTTCGCGGCGCAGGGTCGCCAGCATCGGCTGCATGGCCACGGTCTCTTCCTCGCTGTGTTCCTGCGATTCGAGGCGCGACAGGGTCAGCAGGTCTTCCACCAGCTGGGCCATGCGCTGGCTCTGCTTGCGCATTTCTTCCAGCATCGGTCCGGTTCCCGGGAAATCCTCCGGGTCCATCATGTCCAGGTAGCCGTGCACCACGGTGAGCGGCGTGCGCAGTTCGTGTGAAACGTTGGCCACGAAATCGCGGCGCACCTGTTCCAGGCGCAGCAGCTTGCTGACGTCGCGGGCGATCAGCAGCCAGTAATCCGACGAATAGGGAATCAGGCGCAGGTTCAGGCGGATCGCCGGATCGACCGGCGAAGGCACGTCGAGGATCGGTTCGGCGTTGCGACCGCCGGCCAGCCAGTGCGCCAGCGGCATCGGCTGCAGGCGTTCGACCAGGGCTTCGCCGAGGTCGCCGGGGTGATGCAGGCCGAGCAGGGCGGTGGCCGCTTCGTTGAACCACTGCACGCGCTGGCTGTTGCGGTCCAGCACCACCACCGCATCGGGAAGTGCGGCGGCCGCAGCGCGATAGCTGCGCAGCATGTCCAGCAGGCGGCGCTTGCGCACGCGCATTTCCACCTGGTTGCGGTACAGCAGGCGGTCCAGCTCGTTCCAGACGCCGGTGCCTTCTTCGGCGGTATCCCAGCGCTGGCGCGCGGTCAGGCGCCGCAGCACGCTGCGCAGGCGCCAGTAATGCCAGGCCAGCGTGGCCAGCGCGCCCAACGCGATGCACAACCACAGATGGCCCGTGAACCACCCCACCAGTCCGGCGAACAGCAGTACCGCGGCAACGGTGGCCAGGGTCTTCAACCAGGCAGAGCGGATGTGGCGGGGCATTGCGATCTCGTCGTTGAGGTGCGGCGGTTCACTGGGGTGAACCGAGGGTTATAGCAGAGTTGCCGGCGCCGGCACCCGCAGGTGCGTGGCGCCGGCACGACGAGACTCAGGTAGCAGTGGAGAAGCGGTAGCCGGCGCCGCGCACGGTCTGCACCATGTTTTCGGCGTTGAACGGTTCCAGCGTCTTGCGCAGGCGGCGGATGTGCACGTCGATGGTGCGCTCCTCCACGTACACGCTGCCGCCCCACACATGGTCCAGCAGCTGGGCGCGGGTATAGACGCGCTCCGGGTGGGTCATGAAGAAGTGCAGCAGGCGGTATTCGGTCGGGCCGATCGGCACCGGCTGGTCGTTGGCGAACACGCGATGGGCGGCGCCGTCGATTCGGATCGGGCCGACCGCCACGCTGCCGTCCTCGTCGTCCTCGCGGGCGCGGCGCATCACCGCACGGATGCGGGCCAGCAGTTCGCGCGCCGAGAACGGTTTGACCACATAGTCGTCGACGCCGGCTTCAAGGCCACCCACGCGGTCGTTTTCTTCGCCGCGGGCGGTCAGCATGATGATCGGCACTTCGCGGGTCAGGGTTTCCTTGCGCCAGCGCCGGGCCAGGTCCAGGCCGCTGGTGCCGGGCAGCATCCAGTCCAGCAGGATCAGGTCGGGGACGCGGTCGGCGATGGCGGTCTGGGCCTCACGGGCGTCGCCGGCGTGGACCGGTTCGTAATCGCCCTTGCGCAGGGCGAAGGCGACCATTTCACGGATCGCGGGCTCGTCATCGACGATCAGGATGCGTTTCTGCACGAGGACACCGTAGGGCTCGGTTACTGGAGTGGTGCCAGTAGACTACGGTTTGATGACATGTTTGTGACTACCTGGCCGGAACCGGCCGGGATTGCCATCGGCCGGTCATGCAGCGCTCAGCGGCGGTCCAGGTCCGGGTCCTGCACGCCCTGCCGGCGCAGCTCCAGCACGGTGGGGGTGATCGCCTCGATGCGCGCATCCACCCGTGCCCGGCCTACGTAGTCCAGCGCCGGATTGCGCTTGAGCGCCTGCAGCTGCATCAGCGACTGTTCCGGCCGGCCGCTGAGGAAGGCCGCCTCGGCGTAGGCCTCGCTGGCACGCACGCTGTCGCCGGCCAACTCGCTGGCGCGGGCGTACCGCTGCTGGAAGACCGGATCGTTACCGCTTTGCGACAGCAGGGGCCGCAGCATGGCCTGCGCGCGCTGGCCCGCCTCGCGGCTGCCCTGTTCGTTCAGGATCTCGGCATAGGTCAGCGCCACCGGACGGCTGTTGGGGTGCTGGCGCAGCAGCTGCTCGAAGCGGCTGTTGGCCTGGGCGGTCTGGCCTGCACGCGATTCGGCCTCGCCCAGCCCCAGAGCCAGCCACAGGTTGTCCGGGCGGGTCTGCAGCAGGCCTGCCAAGGTCTGCCGGGCCTGGGTGGCGCCGGCGCGACCGCTGCGCATCACCGCCAGCGCCTGGCCATAGCGCTGGGCATCGTTGAGGCCGTCCTTCTGACGCTTGGCCAGATCGGCATACTCGCGTTCCAGCTCGGGGGTGGAATCCGCGCTGAGCACGCGCAGGCGCTCGCGCGCCCAGTCGAAGTCGCCACTGGCGCCGCGGCTGAGCTGGCCCATCGGGATGCGCAGCACGCTGCTGGGCAGCAGCGGGTTGGTTCCGCGCAACAGAGGTTCGGCCAGGCTGGGATCGGCCGGGTCCACGCGCTCCCTGCGCTCGCCGCTGGGGGTGCTGGTGGTCAGCAGCACCGTGTCCTTCTTCATCTGGTCGGCGCGGGCCTTCGCCTCGCTGATGCGGGTGATGTTGACCGGATGGGTGCGCAGGAACTCGGGCACGCTGTAGCCACCCTCGTTGCCGCGCATCGCCGATGCCATCCGCTCGAAGAAGCCGGCCATGGCGTCCACGTCGTAACCGCTGCGCGACAGGGTGCGGATGCCGAGGCGATCGGCCTCGGATTCGTTGGAGCGGGTGTAGTTGATCTGGCGCTGCTGCATCAGGCCCATGCCCGAGCTGATCGCGGCCATCGTCGCGTTGCCGGACGACGTGCTGTTGCTGGCCTGTGCGGCCACCACCGCCGCCAGCATGCCGAGCAGGATCGGGATCTGGTCGCGCTGGGCACGCTCGACCCCGCGCAGCACGTGCTGCTGGGTGACGTGCGCGATTTCGTGCGACAGCACCGCCGCGACCTCGTCCTCGCGCTCGGCGGTCAGCACCAGGCCGGCATTGACCCCGATGTAGCCGCCCAGCGTGGCGAAGGCGTTGATCTGGCGGTCCTTCATCACGAAGAACGTGTAGGGCTGGCGAGGCTGGTCGCTGTTGGAGCCGAGCCGGGTACCCATGGTCTGCAGCCAGTCGTTGACCAGCGGGTCATCCAGCAGGTAGCCGTAGTTGCGCAGCTCGCGCAGCATCATCGCGCCGTACTCGGCCTGGCGGGCCGGGGTCAGCAGCTCGCCGGCCGAGGAGCCGATGTCGGGCAGCTTCTCCTGGGCCTGGGCGAGCGGCATGGCCAGGGCCAGGGTGACGGTGGTAGTCAGCAGCAGGGCTCGCAAGCAGTGGGTCCTCGGGCAGGGCGCGCCAAGCGTGGCAGGGTGGGGGGCAACCATTCGTTAATCCACAGTGTTGCGGCCGTGGCGTGGAAATTCCAGCGCACCGGTACCATATGTAGACCGTCGATCCATCGTGGAGTTTCCCGTGACAGCCCAGACCGCCGGCGGTGCCCCCGCCATCACCATCTATTCCACCGCCGTCTGCCCGTACTGCGTGGCCGCCAAGAACTTCCTGAAGAGCAAGGGACAGCAGTGGACCGAGGTCCGCATCGACCTGGACCCGGTCGAGCGCGAGAAGATGATGGCACTGACCCGCCGTACCAGCGTGCCGCAGATCTTCGTCGGCGACGTCCACGTGGGCGGCTACGACGACATGATGGCCCTGCACCGTGAAGGCAAGCTCGAGCCGCTGCTGGCCGGGCAGGGCCAGGCATGAGCGCGGCCGACGACGGCAGCAAGGATCGCATCGCCGAGTTCACCGACTTCCGCAAGCGCATGAACGAGCGGATCCTGGGCGAGCCGAACCAGGTGGTGCGCCGCTTCTTCGCGCTGGACACGCAGACCTACCAGGCCGGCGCGCTGGACGTGAAGACCAAGGAACTGCTGGGCCTGGTGGCCTCGATGGTGCTGCGCTGCGACGACTGCATCAGCTACCACGTCGCCCAGTGCAAGGACGCCGGGGTGACCCGAGAAGAGTTCTTCGAGACCTTCTCGGTCGGCCTGGTGGTGGGCGGTTCCATCGTGATCCCGCACCTGCGCCGCGCGGTCGACTTCCTCGACCAGCTCGAAGGCGGCGCCGCCGCCCCGGAAGCGCACGCGCACTGAACCTGACGGGCGCCGGGAACCGGGGTCTGCGGCCCTCCCGGTAGTGGGGGGGGGGGGGGGGGGGGGGGGGGCGGGCGCCCCGGGGGGGGGGGGCGGGGGGGGGCGGGGGGGGCCGGCCGCTGGCCGGCATTCCGTGAACCCCACATGGCCGAGGTTGCCGGCCAGCGGCCGGCACTACCGGACGTGCGGGGCGCCTTCCCCGTGATCCCACAGCCCAGGAGCCCCCTTGTTGTTCAAGGGGGCGCGCCGACAGGCGCGGGGATAAGGTGGGATGCGCGGGCAATTCTGCCTGAGCCGGGCACTGGGACCATGGTCTATTTGGGACCTCGGCCCCGGCTCAGGCATAATTGCCGGTGAAACTTCCTTTGCGCCGGCGTTTCCGGGCACGTCCGGACGGCGTTTTTCCCCCTGTTCGGAACATCGATCAATGACGCAGAAAATTACGGTCATCCGCGGCGACGGCATTGGCCCGGAAATCATGGACGCCACCCTGTTCGTGCTCGACCAGCTCAAGACTGGCCTGGAGTACGAAGACGCCGACGCCGGCCTGGTGGCCCTGGAAAAGCACGGCGACCTGATGCCGGCGGTGACCCTGGAATCGATCGCGCGCAACAAGGTCGCGCTGAAGAGCCCGCTGACCACCCCGGTCGGTGGTGGCTTCACCTCGATCAACGTCAGCCTGCGCCGTCACTTCGACCTGTACGCCAATGTGCGTCCGGCCCACACCTTCCCGAACACCAAGTCGCGTTTCGACAACGTCGACCTGATCACCGTGCGTGAGAACACCGAAGGCGCCTACCTGGCCGAAGGCCAGGAAGTGTCGGCCGACGGCGAGACCGCCTTCTCCGGCACCCGCATCACCCGCAAGGGCTCCGAGCGCATCGTGCGCTACGCCTTCGAGCTGGCCAAGAGCACCGGCCGCAAGAAGGTCACCGCCGTACACAAGGCCAACATCATCAAGTCGACCTCGGGCCTGTTCCTGAATGTCGCCCGTGAAGTGGCTGCGCAGTACCCGGACATCGAATTCCAGGAAATGATCGTCGACAACTGCTGCATGCAGCTGGTGATGCGTCCGGAACAGTTCGATGTGATCGTCACCACCAACCTGTTCGGCGACATCATCTCCGACCTGTGCGCCGGCCTCGTCGGCGGCCTGGGCCTGGCCCCGGGTGCCAACATCGGCAAGGGCGCGGCGATCTTCGAAGCCGTGCACGGCACCGCGCCGGACATCGCTGGCCAGGGCAAGGCCAATCCGTGCGCGCTGCTGCTGGCAGCGGCGCAGATGCTGGACCATGTCGGCCAGCCGGAAAATGCCGAGCGCCTGCGCAAGGCCATCGTGGCGACCATGGAAGCCAAGGATTCGCTGACCGGCGACCTGGGCGGCACCGGCACCACCATGAGCTTTGCCCAGGCCATCGCCAGCCGCCTGTAAGCGGCCGGCGTTCCTTGACGGAACCGCAGCGGGGCGCCTTCGGGCGCCTCGTTGCGTTGTGGGTCGGCTCGGTAGATCCACGCCATGCGTGGATGGCGGGGCTTTGGTCCGCAGCCACCCATGGGGCGGCTCTACAGGGGATTGTCTGTGCGAAATTCGCACAGATCATGTGCTTTTACATGGCTGGTTCGTGCGCCGTCCGCTCCGCATCATGTGCCCACTTTTCACCGCACAGGAGCTTGAACATGAACCTCACCGCCTTTGGTCTGGCCAGCCTGATCGGCATGGCCACCGTTACCCCCGTCACCGCTGCCGAACCGCCCCATCCCACCATCCGCCACATGGCTGGCGCACCCGTTGTGGCTTCGCTGGATGCGGCGAAGACCGCCGTGCTGGTGATCGACTTCCAGAACGAATACTTCGACGGCAGCGCTGCGCCGGGCTTCGCCGGTGGCCGCATGGTCATCCCCGATGGCGTGGCCGCACTGCGGCAGGCGAAGCGGGTGGTCGAGTTCGCCGATGCCCACGGCATCCGCGTGATCCATGTACAGCACGTGTTGCCGGTGGGTGCGCCGCTGTTCGCGCAGGGCAGCGTCAATGCCGCCTTCCATCGCGACCTGCAGCCGCGCAAGGGCGAGACCGTAGTGCAGAAGGACAACGTCAGCGTGTTCGCCGGTGACTCCGCCGCAGTGCTCGACCAGGTGCTGAAGGATGCCGGCATCGACACCCTGATCGTCACCGGCCTGCAGACCCATGCCTGCGTGGCCGGTGCCGCCCGCGATGCCGCAGCGGCACCGCGTGGCTACCGTGTCATCGTGTCGTCCGATGCAACTGCCAGCCGTGATCTGGATCTTGCCGGAGGCCAGCGCATCGGTCATCGCGCGCTGCATGACGCCTCGCTGGCGCAGATTGAGGACACCTTCGGCGATGTCATGGCGACTGACGCGATCCTGGCACTGCCGGTGCGCAAGGCCGGCGACGGCGCTTGATAAGCTGACGGGGCCCGCACGCCGCGGGCCCCGCCACCTGGAGCCGCCCGCCGATGGACCATTTCGCCGCCCTGCGTGCGCTGCGCGCCATCGTCGATGCAGGCAGTTTCACCGCCGCCGCCGAACGACTGGGTACCACCCATTCGGCGATGTCACGGCAACTGCGGCAGCTGGAAGAACATCTGCAGGTTCGACTGCTCGATCGCAACAGCCGCCGGCTGTCACTGACCGAAGCCGGTCGCGACTACTACCGCGAGGCGGCAGCGCTGCTGGATCGCCTGCAGGAGGCGGATGACCGCGCACGCGCAGGGCAGGCACAGCCCAGCGGCACCGTGCGGATCAGCGTGCCGCAGGTGGTCGCCAGCCAGGAGCTGCCGCATTGGTTGCCGTCGTTCCTGCAGCGCTATCCACAGGTCACGCTGGATCTTTCCGCCGACGACCAGCTGGTTGATGTGGTCGGGGGTGGCTTCGATCTGGCCCTGCGCATCGCGCCTTCCTTGCCGGACAGCCAGCTGGTCGCCCGCGAGCTGGCCAGCTGCCCACGTATCCTGGTCGCCGCACCGGCCTATCTGGCGCGGCACGGTCTGCCCCGGCAGGCTTCGGACCTCGCACAGCACACGCTGCTGGGTTTCAGTCCCACAGCGGCGATGTCGCCCTGGCAGCTGCAGGGACCACGCGGTGCCGCCGCGAGCATCGAGGCGGGGCAGCGCCTGCGGGTGGATGCGACGCCAGCGTTGTATGCCGCTGCGCTGGCTGGCATGGGCATCAGCCTCTTCACTGCGCTGACCGTGCAGGAGGACCTGCGTGCCGGCCGCCTGATCCGTGTGCTGCCCGCCTGGCACGCCGGACAGCGGCGCTACTTCGCGCTGTATCCGCACGCGCGGGCGCTGGCGCCGAAGGTGCGTGCGCTGGTCGAGCACCTTGCGGCGCACTACGCTGCACAGGTGGGCGCGGCGGGGTAGTCGCGCGGCAGCAACCGAGGTGGTGATGGAGTCGGTGTATCTGCTGGTCGCGCTGGGCGCGATCGTCGCCGGATTCGTGCAGGGCCTGTCCGGCTTCGCCTTCGGCATGGTGGCGATGTCGTTCTGGGCGTGGGGACTGGAGCCGCGGCTGGCGGCGACGCTTTCGGTGTTTGGTGCGCTGGTCGGGCAGCTGGTCGCAGTGTTCACCGTGCGCCGCGGTTTCAACCTGCGCCTGCTGCTGCCGTTCGTGCTGGGTGGGCTGGCCGGCATTCCGCTGGGCGTGACGGTGCTGCCACGGTTGGACATGGACTGGTTCAAGGCGCTGCTGGGTGGCTTCCTGGCGCTGTGGTGCCCGGTGATGCTGATGGCGCGCTCGTTGCCTCCGGTCCGCGTCGGCGGCCGTATCGGTGATGCGATTGCTGGCATGGCCGGTGGCGTGCTCAGTGGCATCGGCGGCTTTGCCGGGCCGGTGCCGACGTTGTGGAGCACCCTGCGAGGCTTCGGCAAGGACGAGCAGCGCGCGGTCATCCAGAACTTCAACCTGGCGATGCTGGCGGTGACCATGGCCACCTATGTCGGCAGCGGCCTGGTGAGCCGGCAGATGTTGCCGTACTTCGCCATCGTGGCACCGGCCATGCTGGTGCCGACCCTGCTGGGCGCGCGGGTCTACATCGGCATCAGCGAGGCACGCTTCCGGCAGGTCGTGCTGGGCCTGCTGACCGCGTCAGGCATAGCGTTGCTGGCGTCGTCGCTGCCGGTACTGCTGGCGCGCTGAGGGAATGACTCGTCCTGCCATAGGTTGACACCGATGGGTGGATGGTCCGGCCGCCGTCAGGCGGCCAAAGACGCCCGATGCATCGCATCGGGCGTCTGCATTTTAAGGGACAGGTGGGGGCGCTCAGCGTTG
>NZ_JAWIRR010000031.1:28889-51809 GCF_036320065.1 Stenotrophomonas sp. SMYL8 | reverse complement strand
TGGGCTGGCAGGACCGTTGGCGCCATGGATGGCGCCATCGAGCCCCCATGGACGGGTTTACGGCGTGTCCTGCCAGCCCACACCGACCCGCCAAACCAGCAGCAACCCAGAGCCGCTGTTGAAGTTGCTGTTGCTGTTGCCGTTGCCGTTGCCTGAAAGAAGCAGTGCAGCCGCAGGCTGCAAAACACTCTCAATCCGAATCCTGCGCGCGTGCGGCCTCCGCCTGGGTCTCCTCCTGCGCCGCCATCTCGCGCGCGATCCACGCATCGATCATGTGCCGCTGGCGCTGCGCTTGCCGCCGCTCGCGCGTGTACTCCTGGTCCAGCACCCGGTACAGCGACACCATCACCAGCACCATCAGCAGCGCGAATGGCAACGCCGCGATGGTGATGACGCCCTGCAGCGCGTCCAGGCCACCGGCCAGCAGCAGCGCACCGGCGATCAACGCAACCCCCACGCCCCAGGCCAGCTTGCGCTTGGGCGGCGGATCGCCGGCTTCATCGGTGGACATGCTCGCCAGTACCAACACTGCGGAATCAGCCGAGGTCACGAAGAAAATCATCAGAAGCACCAGCGCGATGCACGACAGCAGCAACGGCAGCGGCATGCTGTCGAACATGGTGAACAGCACCGTTTCATAGCCATTACCCAGTGCCTGCAGTAGATCGGCCTGGCCGAAGATCTGCATCCAGATCGCCGTGCCGCCGAACACCGAGAACCAGAAGAAGCCGAGCAGCGTTGGCGCCAGCACCACGCCGATGACGAACTCGCGCACGCTGCGCCCGCGCGAGATGCGGGCGATGAACGAACCGACGAACGGTGCCCAGGAAATCCACCAGGCCCAGTAGAAGATCGTCCAGTCGGCCACCCAGGTGCTGGACGAGAACGGTGACATGCGCAGGCTCATCGTCACCAGCTGGTTCAGATACGAGCCCAGCGTGGTGGTAAAGGTGTTGAAGATCGCGCCGGTGGGGCCCAGCACCAGCACCAGCGCCAGCAGCAGAGCGGCCAGCGCCAGGTTGAAATTCGACAGCCACTTCACGCCACGCTCGACACCGCTCAGCGTGGAGGCCATGTACAGCACGAACGCGACTGCGATGACGGTCAGTTGCAGCGGAACGCCTGCGTGCAGGCCGAACACACGCTCCATGCCGGCCGCGATCTGGATGGTGCCGAAGCCCAGCGTGGTGGCAACGCCAATCGCGGTGGCGACGACGGCGGCGATGTTGACCACGCGCCCGATCCAGCCGCGGTGATGGCGGCCGATGATCGGCTGCAGCATGTCGCTGACCAGGCCGCGGCCGTTGCGGTTGAACTGGAACCAGGCCATTGCCAGGCCGATCAGCGCATAGATGGCCCACGGGTGCAGGCCCCAGTGGAAGAACGCATAGCGCATTGAGGCGCGCGCGGCATCCATGCTTTCAGATGCCAGCCCTTCCGGTGGCTTGCTGAAGTGCGAGATGGGTTCGGCGGCACCCCAGAACACCAGGCCGATGCCCATGCCGGCGGCGAACAGCATCGACATCCAGCTGGCGCGCGAGAATTCCGGTTCAGCGTCTTCGCCACCGATGCGCAGGTTGCCGAAACGACCGAAGGCCAGATACATCAGGAACACCAGCGCGAGGAACACGACCAGCAGGTACAGCCAGCCGATGCCGCGGATGAGTTCACCGAGGATGCTCTGCACCACGGCATTGAAGGGGCCCGGTGCAACACCGGCAAGCAGCACCAGAAGCAGAACCAGTGCGATGGAAACGCGAAACACCATGAAGGAGCTTCTCCGATCAAGGGATTGAGGGGAGCGAGCAGAGCTTGCTGCGAGGGGCCGGCGACATGCAGCACAGACCGGGCAGGGGCCGCGAAGGCGGCGGGGAAACACCGGCCGCAGCGGCACGATGCGCGTGCACGTTACTGAATGCGATGTCACGGTTCTGTTAATACAGAAACAGCGGATCCACGCCGTGCGTGGATGGAACAGCCAGGAGCTGCAGTGCGTTCTATGCTCTAATGCACACCAAGAAGCGGGGGTACCGCGGCCATGTGGCCACGGTTGAGACAGTCCCTTGGAACCTGATCCGGCTCATACCGGCGTAGGGAAGCTTTGCAGTGCAGCCATGCCCGGACTCCGCCCAAGGACCGTCCGGGCGCGGCAGCAGTGCGCCGCCGCTTCGTCCCTGACCTTCCTGGACGATGCCCGATGAACGCACAGCTCTCCGCCCTGCAGCAACAGGCCCAGCAACTCTCCGAATCCGTGACCCGGCCCATTCCCGGCTCGCGCAAGATCCACGTGCCCGGTTCACGCCCGGATCTGCAGGTGCCGATGCGCGAGATCGCGCTGACCCGCACGCCGACCTTGTTCGGCGGCGAAGAGAATGCACCGGTGACCGTTTACGACACGTCGGGCCCGTACACCGATCCGGAGGTGCGCATCGATCTGTCCGCTGGTTTGCCGGCACTGCGTCGCGGCTGGGTGGAAGAACGCGGTGATACCGAGCGGCTGGAAGGACTGAGCTCTTCGTTCGGTCGCGATCGCGAGCATGACCCGAAGCTCGATGCGGTGCGCTTCCCCGCGCGCAGCCTGCCTCGCCGTGCGCGTGCAGGTGCCAACGTCACCCAGATGCACTACGCGCGCCGCGGCATCATCACGCCGGAAATGGAATTCGTCGCCATCCGCGAGAACCAGCGGCTGGACGCGATCCGCGATGCCGGGCTGCTGCAGCAGCACCCGGGCGAGGCGTTCGGCGCTTCGATCCAGAAGATCATCACGCCGGAGTTCGTGCGCGATGAAATCGCGCGTGGCCGCGCGGTGCTGCCCAACAACATCAACCATCCGGAAAGCGAGCCGATGATCATCGGCCGTAACTTCCTGACCAAGATCAATGCCAACATCGGCAACAGCGCCGTTTCCTCGGGCATTGCCGAGGAGGTGGAGAAGCTGGTGTGGGCGATCCGCTGGGGCGGTGACACGGTGATGGACCTGTCCACCGGCAAGCACATCCATGAGACCCGCGAGTGGATCATCCGCAACTCGCCGGTGGCGATCGGTACCGTGCCGATCTACCAGGCGCTTGAGAAGGTCGATGGCCGCGCCGAAGCACTCACCTGGGAGATCTTCCGCGACACACTGATCGAGCAGGCCGAGCAGGGCGTGGACTACTTCACCATCCACGCTGGCGTGCTGCTGCGCTATGTGCCGCTCACCGCCAAGCGGGTCACCGGCATCGTCAGCCGTGGTGGCTCGATCATGGCCAAGTGGTGCCTGGCGCACCACAAGGAGAATTTCCTCTACACGCATTTCGAAGAGATCTGCGAGATCATGAAGGCCTATGACGTGACCTTCTCGCTGGGTGACGGCCTGCGCCCGGGCTGCATCGCCGATGCCAACGACGCGGCGCAGTTCGGTGAGCTGGAGACGCTGGGCGAACTGACGAAGATCGCCTGGAAGCACGACGTGCAGACCATGATCGAAGGCCCCGGCCACGTGCCGATGCAGCTGATCAAGGAAAACATGGACAAGCAGCTGCGCGAGTGTGGCGAAGCGCCGTTTTATACGCTGGGCCCCCTGACCACCGACATCGCACCGGGCTACGACCACATCACCAGCGCGATCGGTGCGGCGATGATCGGTTGGTTCGGTACGGCGATGCTGTGCTACGTGACGCCGAAGGAACACCTCGGCCTGCCCAACCGCCAGGACGTACGCGACGGCATCATGGCCTACCGCATCGCCGCGCATGCAGCCGACCTGGCCAAGGGCCATCCGGGTGCGCAGGTGCGCGACAACGCATTGAGCAAGGCGCGCTTCGAGTTCCGCTGGGAAGACCAGTTCCACCTTGGCCTGGATCCGGAGAAGGCCAAGGAATTCCACGATGAGACCCTGCCGAAGGATGCGCACAAGCTGGCGCATTTCTGCTCGATGTGCGGCCCGCACTTCTGTTCGATGAAGATCACCCAGGACGTGCGCGACTACGCCGAGGCCGGCATGAAGGAGAAGTCGAAGGAGTTTCGCGCCGCCGGCGCCGAGGTCTATCACCAGGGCTGACGTGTAACGGGTAGTGCCGGCCGTTGGCCGGCATTCCGTCGTGCGTGGGGCCGGGGAGAGTGCCGGCCATTGGTCGGCACTACCGCTCATCACGCCACTCCCGGCTATCCTCCGCCCATCACCCTGGGGAAGGACGCCATGCCCGTTGCCATCACCACCCGCTGGCTGGCCATTGCCCGCCGCCATCCTTCGGCCTGGCTGCTGGGTGCCCAGTTGATCGCGGTGCTGCTGTATCCCGCACTTGATGACACCGCCGGCGGCCGTGCGGCACTGGGCATGTTCGGCATGGCGGTACTCGGCCTGGCGCTGTGGGTGGTCCAGCGCAGTCCGCTGGGCACCTGGCTGGCACTGCTGCTGGCCATTCCTTCGGTGGTGTTCTCGCTGGCCGGCGCACTGCTGGATCGCAGTGCGCTGCTGACCACCGCGCAGCTGCTGGAAAGCCTGCTGTACTTCTATACGGCCGGTGCGCTCATCGCCTACATGCTCCAGGACCATAAAGTCACCCGCGATGAACTGTTCGCAGCAGGTGCGACATTCACGTTGCTGGCGTGGGCCTTCGCGTTTGCTTTCGCCGTGTGCCAGCAATGGTATCCGGGCAGTTTCCAGGGCACCGGTGGTGGCGCGCAGCGCACCTGGATGGAGCTTCTTTATCTGAGCTTCAGTTTGCTCTCGGGTGTTGGCTTGAGCGACGTTGTGCCACTGCATCCGCAGGCGCGCGCCTTGGTCATGCTGGAGCAGTTTTCAGGCGTGATGTACGTAGCTTTGGTGGTTTCGCGACTGGTTGGATTGACCATGCTGCGGCGCATGTGAAAATGAACGCCAGATAAAAATTTCGCGCCCCGCAGGGCGCGAATGGTGCTGCAGATTATGTGAATGCGTCGGCGAGAGAGAGCCTGGATGTCGACCACGCGATAGGCGAGGTAACCCGCATAGGCTAGTATTCGCCCGCTTCATTGTTTTTGCGGTATGCGCCGATGCTTTGTGCGGAGTCTGGCTTTTTGCTGTTCCCAGGACGGGAGGGTATCGAAGGCAAACGCTGCCCCGGACCTGTCTCTACTGTGTAGCGGAAAATGAACAGCAGTGAAAACCAGCCCCCCGGATTCGATCGGATCCGGATAGGAGAGTGCACTGTCACTCTGTCCTCGCGCGAAGTCGAGGTCGTGGGTGCGCGTCGCCCGCGTCGGCTGACGCCGAAGGCGCTGGGCGTGCTGCGTGTGCTGCTGCGCCAGCCGGGGCGTGTTGTCACCCGCGATGAACTGTTCGCGGAAGTCTGGCCGGACACGCTGCCGACCAATGATGTGCTTACCCAGGCCGTCACCCAGCTGCGCAAGGCGTTCAGCAACGACGACGACAACGGCCAGGCCTATATCGAGACCATCGCCAAGACCGGCTATCGCCTGCTGGTGCCGGTGCAGGTACTGGACGATGTCGAGCCGGCGCCGCCCGCAGGAGCCGATGACGAAATCGTGGACATGCAACCGGCGATGGCCATCGCCGAGGTGATGCCGCCACACGTGCAGGCATCGCGCCGCCGCTGGCGCCACGTCCGCCGGCGCGTACTGCTGGTGCTGGGCGTGCTGATGCTGGCCACGGTGGTGGTGCTGACCGCGCTGCTGCTGCGGCGGGCACCGGCCAGCAGTTCAGCTGTGGACGCGGCCGTGGAGAACGGCACGCGCGTGATCGGCAGCCCGCAGCGTCCCTATCGGTTGATCACCGCGACCAGCGGCTTTGAAACCTATCCCACGCTTTCACCCGATGGTTCATTGGTGGCCTATGAGGGCGCCAACGAAGACGGGCAGGGCGGTGGCGCGATCAAGGTGCAGACCTCCGGCAACGCGCCTGCGCGGCAGCTGCTGGCTCCGCCGGCCGGCTCGGTCGATCGCTTCCCGAGCTGGTCGCCGGATGGACGCGAGATCGCCTTCGCGCGGTTCAGCAACAACGGCGGTTGCCAGGTGCTGATCGCCAGCGCGACCGGTGGTGCCCTGCGCCAGGCCACACGGTGCGATGGCACCGAGCTGCTCAGTTTCGACTGGACGCCGGACGGCCGTGGTCTGGTGTTCGGCAGCATGGTGGGGCGCTATGCCCATCGCGGCATCCGCAAGCTTGATCTGGCCAGTGGCCAATGGAAGGCGCTGGACTACGGTGTCGCCGAGGATGACTTCGACTATGCGCCGCGCTACTCGCCTGATGGCAAGTGGCTGGTATTCGTGCGCAATCCGCAGCTGGGCGACCTGTGGCGCATGCCGGCCGCAGGTGGCACGCCCGAGCAGCTGACCAACGAGGCCGCTGAGCTGCGTGGCTGGGCCTGGTTGCGTGATGGCCGGACGATCGTGTTTGGACGCCGTGTCGACAGTGAGGTGCGCCTGTATTACCTGGACGTCGAGAGCCGCACGCTGCGCGACGCCGGGCTCGACGACGCACAATGGCCGGCGACGGCGCGCCGCGCGGGGATGCTGGCCTTCGTTCACCGCCGCGCGCAGTTCGGCATCTTCAAGGTGCCGATGGAGGGCGGTTCCCCCCCGCAGCGCTTGTTTGCATCCAGTGGTCGGGATGGGCAGCCGATGGCGGCGCCGGATGGACGCCAACTGGTGTTCACGTCCGATCGTTCAGGCAGCTTCGCGCTGTGGTGGGCGGACATGGAGCGCCCCGATTCGCTGCGGCCTATCGAAGGATTGCGGCCTGAAGCACGTCAGGCACCGGACTGGTCGGCCGACAGCCGGCGGTTGCTGGTGGTGGGGCGCGACGAACACGGACGCACGGTGGTCTATGAGATCGCCCCACGTGACGAACGCGTCCAGCCGTTGCCGGTACCGTCGGAGCAGCCTCTGCAGGCACTGTACGGCGCAAACCCGGACCAGCTGCTGGTAGTCGAGCGCGATGACCAGCAACAGACCCGGCTGAGCCTGTTTGATCGAAGCGTGCAGCCTTGGCGCCGCCTTGCCAGCATCGAGGGCGTGTCTCAGGCGCGGTTCGATCGCAGCAGCGGGCGTGTGCTGTTCACCCGCCTGGCGGCAGGCGGCCTGTGGTCGGTGGATGCGGCGCTGGCGCCAGGCAGCGTGCAGCAGATCAGCGATGACCAGCCCAGCCGGTGGCGGTACCGGGCCTGGACCGTGGCCGGCAACAGTGCGATCGGCTATCTCGGTACGTCCACCCGCTGCGGTACGACACTGGTGCTGATCCAGGCCGGGCGCGAGGAACCGGAACGCTGCCTGGATGCGGAACGCCTCAGTGCCGGCAACGGGCTGAGTGCCGGCGCCGATGGGCGCACGCTGTTCGTGGCAATGGCGGTCAGCGACGGTGCCGACATCGGTGTGATGCGTTTGCCCGAGCGCTCGCCGACGCTGCTTCCGGCGTTCTCCAAGTTGTTGTTGTTCAACGGAAATGGGCCTTCGTAATTTCTTCGTGGCGACCTCGCCGCGAATTCGTGGCGATCTCGTCTGACTTTCCTGACGTGGTGCCGCCTGATTTGGCAAAACGGAGGCCTGTACTAGGCAAATCCGTGGTGCCCCCATGCGTCAACTCTCGCTGGCCGATCGCGGCCAAACCGTCTCTCTGGACCGGTCGCTCGACGATGCTGCGCCGACCTGCCTGGGCGTGGCCCGGCTCGGCAGCCTGCAGACCGCAGGCAGCAGCTTCACTGTGTGGATGCAGGTGCGCGGCAGCTCCTGGGTGGAAGCCAAGGAAGGACGCTTCCGTTTGCGCCAGGGCGAGTGGATCGCCTTCGAGAAGGAGTCGCGGCCGCTGGTGCAGGCCGGTCGCAACGGCTTGTGCGTTGGCCTGAACCTGACGGTCGAAGCGCTGCGCGTGCTGGCCGAGATGGCCGACTGCGGTCTGTATGCCGGGCGTGGCCGCATGAACCGTGGCGATGCCCGCGTTGCGCTGCGCCTGTGGCGCGATGCGCTTGCCAGTGGCCAGCCGGCACAGGCACTGCGCCCGCTGCTGCTGCACCTGGCGGGCCTGCAGCGTGGGCTGGCCGACAACGTGCAGCGTTGCCCGGGGCGCTCGCGCAGCCGCAAGCGCCAGGTGTTCGGCCGCATGCAGCGCGCCCGCCTGTACCTGGAAGGCAACAGCCACCGCGTGGTGCGCATCGGTGAACTGGCCGAGCTGACCAACTTCTCCAGCTGGTATCTCTCCAAGACCTTCCAGAGCCTGTACGAGGAAAGCCCGCAGTCGCTTTCGGCGCGGCTGCGCCTTGAGCGCGCTGCCGACCTGCTGCGTGACACCGACATGATGGTCGGCGAAGTTGCTGCAGCCAGTGGCTTCGACAACTGCTGCAGCTTCGCGCGTGCGTTCCGCGCCCGCTACGGCCAGTCCGCATCGCGCTTCAGGGAGAACGGCGGCTTGCTGCCGCCACAATCTGCAAAGTCTCCGGTTGGTTCGCGCAAATACAGCGCTGCAACGCAATCGTAACGTGCTGGGGTGTTTTAACACGCTGCTAACACGTACCTTGGAGAGATAGATGAACGTTCGTAATCCCGCAGTGCGGCTGGGCCTTCTGCCGGCTGGCATTGCGTTGGCGCTGACGCCCGCCTTTGCTTCTGCACAGGAAGCAAAGGATGCGACCACCCTGGATCGCATCGAAATCACGGGCTCGCGCATCCGCGGCGCCTCGATGGAGACCCAGCAGCCGGTCCTCACCCTGAGCCGTGAGAACCTGGAAAAGCAGGGCTACACCACCGTCGCCGATGTCCTGCAGAACCTGACCTCGGCAGGTTCGCCGGCCATTTCCCGTGCGGACTCGCTGTCCTCCGGCGAAAACGTTGGCGGCTACTACGTCGACCTGCGCAACCTGGGCGCGCAGCGCACCCTGGTGCTGATGAACGGCAAGCGCCTGGGCGCGACCACTGCCGGCTACCAGGATCTGAGCCAGATTCCGATGGCCGCCGTCGAGCGCATCGAAGTGCTGAAGGATGGCGCCTCCGCCATCTACGGTTCGGACGCCATCGCCGGCGTGGTCAATGTGATCACCCGCAAGCGCTTCGACGGTGCTGAAGCCAGCGTCTACGTCGGCCAGTACGGCCGCGGCGACGGCGACACCAACACCTACTCGTTCACCCTCGGCTCCGAAGGCGAGCGTGGCGGCGTGACCCTGTCGGCCGAATACTCCAAGCAGGATCCGGTGTGGGCGAAGGATCGCTGGTTCAGCCGCGACGGCGGCCTGGGCCCGAACACCACCTCCGGTGATTGGAGCCCGCTGAGCCAGAACAGCACCTGGTGCGACCCGCGCGTGTGGGGCGACTGCAAGCCGCGCGCTGCAGGCCAGCCGCAGCCGGAGTGGATGACCCTGAATCCGGGCGGTGACCCGAAGAATGCGGCCGACTACCACCAGCTGACCCCGGCCGAGTACTCCAATGCCAACCAGCAGATGATGGTGCAGACCGGCATCGAGCGTAAGTCCGTGTACGTCAACGGCAGCTACGATCTGGCCGACTCGATCACCTTCAATGCTGACGTGCTGTACAACCAGCGCACCACCGACCAGCAGATCGCGGGTTACCCGTACCAGTCGCTGTCGTTCGGTACCCCGCTGTCGAAGGACAGCGCGTTCAACCCGATCGGTCAGGACGTCGAGTTCCGTCGCCGCCTGTGGGAAGTGCCGCGTACCACCAAGAGCGACCTCAAGACCCTGCGCTTCGCGCCGAGCCTGAGCGGCTTCTTCGAATTCGCCGGCAAGACCTGGGACTGGGACGTCGGCGCGCTGTGGAACCGCAATGAGCTGACCAAGACCGGCTACGGCGACATGAGCCTGATCGCATCCGAGCAGGCACTTGGCAAGTCGTTCATCAACGGCCAGGGTGTTGCCCAGTGCGGCACCGCCGCCAACCCGATCCCGCTGAGCCAGTGCCGTCCGTGGAACCCGCTGCTGCCGTATGGCGTCAACGGCCAGGGCTCGCTTGCCGACCGTGATCTGCAGAACTTCCTGTTCCCGACCTACACCGACACCGGTGTGACCAAGACCACCAGCTACACCGCCAACCTGTCCGGTTCGCTGTTCGAGCTGCCGGCCGGTGACCTGGGCGTGGCCATGGGCTACGAGCACCGCAAGGAAGAAGGCCGCTTCGTGCCGGACGCCTTCCGTCAGTCGGGCCAGTCGACCGGCCTGGCGTCGACCACCACCTCGGGCAACTACTCGCTGGATGAGTTCTACCTGGAACTGAACGTGCCGATCCTGTCGGACCTGCCGTTTGCCAAGGAACTGACCTTCAACGTCGCCAGCCGCTACTCCGACTACAGCAACTTCGGTGACACGATCAACTCGAAGTTCGGCCTGGTGTGGCGCCCGATCGAAGAGCTGCTGGTCCGCGGTACCTACGCAGAAGGCTTCCGCGCGCCGACCGTCGACGATCTGTACGGCGGCACCAACTCGAGCTTCGAGCGTTACACCGATCCGTGCGGTTCGACCTCGCCGGGCAACGTCGCTGGCAATGCTGCCTGCGCCGGGGCTGGCGTGCCGGCCAACTACGTGCAGGTCGGCCAGGGCTTCGCGCCTTGCAGCACCTTCCCGTGCGCGACCCCGGACCAGTTCGTCAGCGGTTCGAATTCGGCTCTGAAGCCGGAAACCTCCAAGAGCAAGACGGTTGGCCTGGTCTGGAGCCCGCGTTGGGTGCAGGGCCTGGACATCTCGCTCGACTGGTACCGCTACGAGCTGAAGAACATGATCATCGCTGACAGCGTTGATCGCATCCTGCGTGACTGCTACGTGCTGGGCAACGCAGCTCGCTGCGAAGGCGTCACCCGTGCAGCCGATGGCCATATCGAGGCGCTGACCTACGGCCTGGCCAACCTCGGCTCGATGGAGACCGAAGGCTACGACCTGGGTGTCAAGTACCGCCTGCCGGAACTGTCGATCGGCAAGTTCAGCATCGACTGGCAGACCAGCTACCTGGCCAAGTACGACGAAGCCGGCCAGAACAAGAAGGGTGAGAACATCACCATCGGTCGCGTTGGTGAGCCGGGCCTGTTCCGCGTCCGTTCGAACCTGGGCGTGAACTGGGAGCTGGGTGACTTCGGTGTCAACTGGACTGCTCGTTACTACTCGGGCATGAAGGAAAGCTGCATCGACGACGCATGGTGCGACGCCCCGAACCACTACGCCAATGGTGAGCCGGATCCGCTGCGCCACACCGGCTCCAACACCTTCCACGACGTGCAGGTCAGCTGGAAGGCTCCGTGGGATGCCACCATCGCCCTGGGTGCGAACAACGTGTTCGATCACCGCGGTGCGCTGCAGTACTCGGCGCCGAACTCGAGCTTCGCCTACTACGGTGGCTTCGACGTCGGTCGCTTCCTGTACATGAAGTACACCCAGCGCTTCTGATCGTTCGAAGTGCGATAGCAATACAGGGAGGGCGGACCGCAAGGTCCGCCCTCTTTGCTTTTACTGCCATCAAGGATCGATCTCCAGCAGCGGTGGAACGGAGTGATCCGTGCCTGCCGTGTGCGTCTGCTGCAGGCGGGCCTAAGATCGGGACGCCCACATCAGATAAGGAGATTTGCTGTGAAGACTGTCAGATTCGTTCGTTCAGTGGTGTTCAGCAGTGTGTTGAGCCTTTCGGCAACGGCGATGGCTGCGCCATCTGCCCAGGAAGATCCGTCCTTCATCGATACGCTGATCGCGAAATTGACCAGCGTGCTCGACCTGGACAATCCCGCATTCAATCCGCCCGTCGCACGCCCTGCAGTGAACCTTCCAGGCTATCCGGGTCTTCCGGTGGATGGTGGCGTGTGTGATCGCAAGAGCAGGGAATGGATCGTGTGCCGTCCGCGTTGAGCGGAATTCTGCGTTTCCAGCAGTGAATGGATGAATGACGATCAAGTGGGCCGTTGTTGATCCAGAGAGGGGAGGCCCACCTTGGGCCTTCCCTTTTTCGTTGGGTGGCCCATCAAGCATTGCATTGCGGTAACAGTACTCTGCCCATCCATCGTCCGAGCATTCAAGACAGATGAAGCACATCCGACGCATGACATCGGACGTCGCTGAGCCGTTGGAGGGTGTCGATGGCCGGCCCCAACTGGATCAGACTCCTTCGGGCGGATTGCACCTGTGCGGAGCGGTCGCTCAAGCCTCGCTCGGCACCAGTCCCATCAACGCATTGGCATGCTCGCGCCACTGCGGCAGCTTGTTGAGCACACCTGCGCGCTGCAGGTAGTCCTCATCCACCGGATCGCCGTTGACCAGCGCCAGCGCCACATGCACCGCACCGGTCACCCAGAAGCTGCGCGTATTGGCGCGCTGCGGCTGCAGGTGGAAGGCAACCGCTTCGATGATCGGCATCGGCAGGCCCCACAGGCCCAGCAGGTAGGCGCCGGCCTCTGCATGGCCGGGGCGGGTGTCACCGGCCAGCGACGGTTCGCTGCGCTCGTTGCGTACGCCGGGCAGCAGCAGGCCGATGTCGGCCAGCAGGGCGGCGGTCGCGCCCAGTTCGGCACTGGATTCGGGCAGCAGGCGCGCGGCCAGGCGCGAGGCGAGCAGGGCGCGCTGCTGCAGCGAATTGCGTTCGGCGGTGGACAACGTGGGTGCGGAAAACACCTCGCTGGCCAGCACCAGGTCGCGCAGCGTCGACAGGCCCAGGCGGGTCACGGCCGTGCGCAGGTCAGCGATGGTGCGTCCCTGGCTGAAGAACGCCGAGTTCGACAGCTGCAGCACCTTCGCGGCAATGGCCGGGTCGGCCGCCACCAGCTTGGCGACGTCGGCGCTGTCGGCGTCGTCGTCATGCTCCAGCGCCTGGGTCAGGCTCAGGTACAGGTGCGGCGGCGAGGGCAGCTTCTCGATACGGCCGATGGCATCGCGCAGGCGTGGGCTGTCCAGTACTTCGCGCAGCTCTTCCAGGCTGGTCAGCGCTTCCAGCAGCACTTCCGGTGCCAGTGGCAACGGCAGGAAACGGTGAGCGACACCGATCAGGCGTGCCGGCGGCGGCCGGTTGCCGTGCTGGGCATCGATCAGCGCGATGCGGATGGTTTCCGGGCGCAAGGTCCGGATCTGGCCCAGCAGCGTAGTGGCATTGAGATCCGGCAGCTGCGGGCAGACGATCACCGCATCCACGCCCTGCGTGGCCACCGCGGTCATCGCGGTCTGGCCATCGGTGGCGGTCAGCGGCTGCCAGTCTTCCCCAAGATCGGCAATGAATTCGGTCAGCTCGGCCGGCAGGCTGGCTGCATCCCCAACAAGCAGAATACGCACGACACATTCCCCTGGCTGTCTCGACGATGGATGTCGACGACGTGTGAAGTGACGCAATTTACCTAATACGGCGGCACGTGTGATGTGCCGTCGTCATGAAACGTGACCCGCATCGCTCCAGCGGGGTGCCGCCGGAGCGATCCGGTTCAGGCTCAGGCCTTGCTGTCGAGATGGCGCTGGTGCGCCTCGATCAGGATCTGCTTGGCCTCAGCGGCGCCGCCCCAACCGTCCAGCTTGACCCACTTGCCCTTCTCCAGGTCCTTGTAGTGCTCGAAGAAGTGGCCGATGCGCTCCAGCCAGTGGCTCGAGACCTGGGCGATGTCTTCGACGTGCGCATAGCCGCTGAAGATCTTCGAGACCGGCACGGCCAGGATCTTCTCGTCGCTGCCCGCCTCATCGCTCATCTTCAGCACGCCGACCGGACGGCAGCGCACGACCGAGCCCGGCACCAGCGGCAGCGGCAGCACCACCAGCACGTCGGCCGGATCGCCATCGCCACACAGGGTGCTCGGCACGTAGCCGTAGTTGCACGGGTAGCGCATCGGGGTGGACAGGATGCGGTCGACGAAGATCGCGCCGGTTTCCTTGTCCACTTCGTACTTCACCGGCTCCGAGTCCTTCGGGATCTCGATGATGACGTTGATTTCTTCCGGCGGGTTCTTGCCGGGCGAGACGAGTTCCAGACCCATGGTCGTGCTCCAGGTGGGGGATGTAGACGGATAGCCCCCCATTTTATGCCTTTGCCGGGCGCTGTGCAGAGGGAGGGGCCGACGGCGCTGTGGGGCGGGGGCCTACCCGGCAGGCCGGGATTGGCTGATGGGGGCGGCCGGCATGGGAGCGCAGGCTGGACCAACCTTCCCAAGGAGTCTGCCCATGAACGTGTCTGCCCTGCCGTTTGGCCTGACCTGCATGCTGCTGGTTGCGCCTTTGGCACAGGCGTCCCCTTATGTCGACCTGATCGACTACCCGCACCAGGAGGCCAACTGGGACCGCTTCTTTGCCCTGGAAGGCCGTTTGCAGCATGGCTTCGATGCCATCTGTGGCGACACCTTCTGCGAGGGCGAATACAGCGATATCCGCGCCCTGCGCCTGCGCTGTTCGGTGGATGCGGTGCGGGGAACCGTGCATGAATGCCTGTGGGCATTCGCCGCCAGCGATCTGGAGGTGTCCCGCAACGATGGCGCGATCAGGGCACGGCAGCCGACCTGGCTGTGCCGCCTGCCGCTGGGTGCGGGAACCCCGGTGGAAGCCTTCCATGCCGCGCTCGCCGCCCGCGATCCACTGCATGACCCGCTGCCGGGGACCTCGCAGAGCGTCTATGACGGGCTGACCGGGTGCATCCATTGATGCGAACGTGACTGATTCTCATTAACGGAGTAGCATGCGCGGCGCCTTCCGTCTGTCGTCCCGGTTCCGCGCATGTCCTCCAATGCCGCCTCCCTCACCGAACTGCTGATCCGCGAGCGGCCCGCGCTGCTGCGCCGGGTGCAACGCATCCTGGGGGGCGACAACGGCGCCGAAGACGTGATCCAGGCGGTGTGGTTCAAGGCACGTGGCGTCGACGACAGCCAGGCCATCGACAACCCGCGCGCCTATCTGTACCGGCTGGCCGCCAACTTGGCCACCGACCATGGCCGCGAATCGACCCGGCGCAACCGTCTGCTGGCCGACCACTACCTGTGGGGGCCGGACGAGGTGATCTCGACCGAAGAGCAGGCGATGGCACAGGACGAGCTGCAGCGGGTGCTTGACGCGGCGGGGCACCTGCCGGAGCCGACCCGCACCATCTTCCGGCTCAACCGCCTGCAGGGGCTGACCCAGGCCGAGATCGCACGCCGTCTGGGTGTGTCGGTGACTACCGTCGAGAACCATGTGCGCACGGCGCTGCAACGCCTGGCCTGGGCGCGCAGCGGCCGATGATCGCCCCGCCTTGGGTTTGGCCCTCGCTGAAACGTCTTGATCACTGGACCGCGGATGCGGTCTAGTTCCTCCGCCCGCGCTTGAATGCGCCTGTCCGCCAGCCGATGAGCCCGCCGAACACGCTGCCCGCCGCCAATGACGATGCCCTGGCCGAACAGGCCCGGGGCTGGATCGCGTGGCTGGCCTCGGGTGACATCGGCGAGGGGCGCATGCATGAGTTCGAACGCTGGTTGGCACAGCCGGGGCACCGTCGGGCCTTCGAGCACGAGCGCGCGCTGTGGCGCAGCGTCGGACCACGCCCGCAGGCCCGGCCGGCCGAGCGCCGGCGCCCGCGGCGGCTGCGCTGGGCAATGGCCGCTGCAGCTGCGCTGGCGATGCTGGTGGCATGGCCGGAGGCCTGGTTGCGGCTGCAGGCCGACCATCGCAGTACGCATGTCGTGCAGAACGTGCAACTGCCCGATGGCAGTCGAGCCGTGCTGGATGCGGACAGCGCGATCGCCGTGCGGTTTGATGCCGATGCACGCCGGATCGAGCTGCTGCGCGGGCGCGCCTGGTTCGAGGTCAGCCCGGACGCCCAGCGGCGTTTCAGCGTGCGCGCGGGCAATGGCGTGGTCGAGGACATCTCGACCGCGTTCTCCGTCGCACGCGACAACGATCAGGTGGAAACCCAGGTCGGACAGGGCAGGGTGCGCGTGGCCAGCCCGGCCGACGGTGGCTGGACCTACCTGCAGGTGGGACAGCGTGCGGTCTATGGCGAGCGCAGTGGCGTGACGCGTCTGGGAGATGTGGCGGCCGACAGTGTCGGCGCGTGGCGGCAGGGTGAACTGCTGCTGGAGCAGGCCAGCGTCGCCGAGGCCGTGCAATGGGTCGGGCGCTATCGCGCTGGCCCGACCTTCGTGCGTGGCGATCTGTCGCAGCTGCCGGCCGTCAGTGCAGCATTGCGCATCGATCGCCCGGAGCAGGCGCTGGATGCGTTGGCGGCAACAGCAGGTTTTCGGGTTACTCGTCTTCCATTCGGCGTCGCCATCGTGCAGTAGATCCACGCCATGCGTGGATGACCGTCCCTGTGCCGACCAACGGTCGGCACCCACCACTGCAAGCAGCCGACCAACGGTTGGCACCCACCACTGCAAGCAGCCGACCAACGGTCGGCACCCACCACTGCAAGCAGCCTATCAACGGTTGGCACCCACCACTGCAACCAGCCGACCCACGGTCGGCACCTGCCGCGGCCGCAAATCGCTCTTGGGGTTGCCACGCTTTCATCCGTCTTACTCCGCGAACGTACCCGCCGCCGCCAGTACGTCGCCGTGTCCGCCCGTGTTGCGGATGTCGCCGCGCCCGCGGCACCGATTACCTGACAGGTTCCCCCATGTTCGATTTCCATCGTCCGGGCCGCATGCCGCGCCCGTCCCGCCTGTGCATCGCCCTGCTGGCGGCCGGCCTGGCCAGCGCCGCGCCCTCCGTACTCGCGCAGGATGCCAGCGGTGACCACGCTGCCGTGCAGCGCTTCGATATCCCCGCGCAGCCACTGGACGAGGCGCTGCGCAGCTACATGCGCCAGTCCGGCGTGCAGGTCGTGTACCCGGCCACTCTGGCCCGGGGTGTGACCTCGCGTGCGGTCAGCGGCAGCTTGTCGGCCAGCGAGGCTTTGCAGCACCTGCTGCAGGGCAGTGGCCTGGCGGTGCGCCGGGTCAGTGCCGATGCGGTGACCCTGGAAGCGGCAGCGTCGGCGCAGGCCGACAGCGGTGTGATCGTCACCGATACGCTGAGCGTGGCCGGCGACCGTATCGACAGCGGCGCAACCAGCGACGAGGCGCGCCTGCTCGACGGCTATCGCAGCGTTGGCTCCACCACCACGCTCAACCGCACGCACCTGGAGCGATTCCGCGGTACCTCCAACGGCGACATCGTCAAGGGCGTGGCTGGCGTCACCGCCGGTGATCCGCGCGTGGGCAACGGCTTCGACGTCAACATCCGTGGCATCCAGGGCCAGGGCCGTGTGCCGGTGATCATCGACGGTGGCCAGTCCAGCATGGATACCTACCGTGGTTATGCCGGCCAGTCGCAGCGCACCTACCTCGACCCGGACCTGATTTCCAGCCTGACCATCACCAAGGGCCCGAGCCTGCAGGCCAACGCCTCCGGTGGCATCGGCGGCGTGGTCGAGATGGAGACGCTGAAGATCGGTGACGTGCTGCGCGAAGGGCGGGACTTCGGCGTGCGCGTGCGTGGCGGCCTGGCCAACAACAGCGCCAACAACCTGCCGTCCTACAGCGCCGCGCCGCGTACCGACCGCAGCGCCACCGGCAGCCAGTTCTTCAATGTGGCCGCTGCGGGACACTGGGATCGCTTCGATCTGGTTGCCGCCTACGCCTACCGCGACAACGGCAACTACTTCTCCGGCAAGCATGGCTACGATGACTTCCCGCAGACCCGGCGCACGCTGGCGCCGCTGAACCCGCCGCGTACCGAGGTGTTCAATACCTCGGCCCGCTCGAAGTCGGCGCTGCTCAAGGGCACCTGGCGCATCGACGATGCACAGACCCTGGAAGCGGGCTACCGCCGCTACGAGGGCACCGCCGGCGAGATCATGGCCTCGCAGATCATCCGTGTGGATCGTGACCGCATTCCGCAATGGGACCCGGGCCACGTCGACATGGACAGCTACACCCTGCGCTATCGCTTCAACCCGGACAGCGAGCTGGTCGACCTGCGCGTCAACGCCACGTACACCGACACCGACAGCGTGATGTACAACAGCTTGACCGGCATCACCCCCTGGTACTTCGATCGCCGCACCGAGTGGTACGACGCGCCCAGCTTCAGTGGCGACCCCGGTTACAAGGATGCCTACCGCAATCCGCTGCGGCAGAAGCGCTTCGGCCTGGATGCCAGCAACACCTCGAAGTTCGATACACACGCCGGTGCATTCACCCTCGACTACGGCCTGTCCTACAGCGATGAGGACATTGCACCTGGCAGCTCGGGGCCGGTCATGCACGATGACCTGATCAACAACCGCTTCCTGCGCAACGCCGAGCGCAAGGAATACAGTGCCGTGGCCTCGCTGAAGTGGCAGCCCGATGAGCATTGGGAACTGCTGGCCGGCGGTCGCTGGAACCGCGTGGATGTGCATGACCGCAACCGCCTGGCCACGCCCGATGCCTACGAGGTGCAGGGCCAGTACCGCTACACCGAGTTGCTCAATGGCAACCCGGCGCTGCCGTCGTGGCGGGCCAAGCGCATCGCGCTGCTGAACTGGTATCCGGATGCCAACGGCAACTTCACCCAGGAATCGCTGCTGGCTTCACCGTACAAGAAGGGCACGGTGGGCGACATCGGTGGCTGGAACTTCTACGACGCCGGCAAGGCGCAGGACCTGGAAGTGCCGGTCAGCTGGAGCTGGTCGCAGCCGATCCGCCGTCGTGACACTGCGTTCTCGCCGACCGCCAGCGTGGCCTACCGCTTCAGCGAAGACACCATGGTCTACGTGAAGTACGCCGAAGGCACCAAGCTGCCGAGCCTGTTCGAGACCACGCTGGGCCTGTTCACCGCCGCCAAGCCGGTGGGCGAGCTGAAGCCGGAGCGTGCGCGCAGCTGGGAGATCGGTGCCAGCACCATCCGCTATGACCTGTTCACCGCCGGCGACCGCCTGGCGCTGAAGCTGGCGTATTTCGATACCCGCATCGACGACCTGATCACCCGTGACTACCGCACGCTCTCGGCCGGCCTGATCCGCAACGTCGACCAGTTCAAGGTCTCGGGCATGGAGTTCCAGTCCAGCTATGACAGCGGCAAGGTATTTGCTGATCTGTCCGCGCACTACTACTTCAAGGCCAAGACCTGCGCGCCGGACATCGCCGCCGAGCGCCGTGCCTATGGTGCGCAGCGCAGGAACGATGAGCTGGCCAACACGCCCAACTGCGTGGACGGCGGCTTCGAGGGCTCGTACACCAATACCCAGAACCCGCCGCGCTACATGGTCAACCTGACCCTGGGCTCGCGCCTGTTCGACGAGCGCCTGACGTTCGGCACCCGCGTGGTCCACAACGCCGGCCCGATCAGCAAGCTGGACAAGGACTGGAACGTGGGTCTGTCGGCGATCCAGCAGCTGTACCGGCCGACCACCCTGGTCGACCTGTTCGCCAGCTGGAGCTTCAACGACCAGCTGTCGGTGGAAGCCGGCGTGGACAACCTGACCGACCGCTACTACCTGGACCCGCTTGCCCTGGGCGTGATGCCGGCCCCGGGCCGCACCGCGCGCCTGGCGTTGACCTGGAAGTACTGATCGTCGGGGTCGGATCCCTTTCCTGCAGAAAGGGCTCTGACCCCAGCGGGAGACAACGGTAGCGCCGGGCCATGCCCGGCGCCTTCCTCCGGCCGGTTACAGCCCGGTCGCCGCCTTCACGGCATCTTCGTGCAGCGACTCGTTCAGCTCATCCACCACCGTGGTCCATGCCGCATCGGCCTGCAGCGACTCGGACAGGAACTGGCGCTGGGCATCGTTCCAGTACGGCGCTTCGACCACTTCCACATCGGTGGCCAGCTGGTGTTCGCGGATGAAGCGGGCGATGCCCTCGGCGCTGGCATCCAGGCCCAGCTGCAGGAACAGGTTGGTCATGCGCGGTTCGGTGGTGATCATCGTCGGTTCCTGCGGGAAGAAGGGATACGCCATTATCGGTGCACATGGCCTTGGGGAAAGCCCCGTGGCGAACGTCTACAGCAGGACGACCCCCTTGGCACCCCCCATGAACGCACACATCGCCCCTGAAGACAGCCGCAGCCTGCGGCTCAAGGCCGCCACCCGCGACAGCCATGGCGCGCTGGACAAGCGCATCATGGCCGGCGACATCTTCGCCGACCGCAGCAACTTCGCCCGTTTCCTGCGCGTGCAGTATCGCTTCCACCGCAGTATCGATGCGCTGTATGCCAACCCTGCGCTGGATGCACTGCTGCCGGACCTGGGCGAGCGCCGCCGCCTGACCCAGGTGGCGCGCGACCTGCAGGATCTGGAGCAGACCCTGCCGGGGGCCGACATCGCGGCGTTGCCGTCCGATCTGGAGCTACCCGCCGCATTGGGGTGGCTGTATGTGGCCGAAGGCTCCAATCTCGGCGGCACCATTCTGTACAAGATGGCTGCCAAGCTCGGCCTGGATCGTGATTTCGGCGCCCGCCACCTGGCCGCACACCCGGATGGCGCGGCGCGCCACTGGCGTGAATTCACCGCTGCGCTGGATGCGGTGCCGCTGAGCGCCGAGCAGGAGCAGCAGGTGATCGATGCGGCCGATGCAGCGTTCCGCAGCGTGCACGGTCACGTTGAAGTGGAATTCGCCTGATGCACGCCTCCCGCCTATCGGCGCAACGCTGATGCGCTGGCTCTGGTTCGCGCTGGGCTGGGTGATGGTCGGCCTCGGGGTGATCGGCGCGCTGCTGCCGGTGATGCCGACCACCATCTTCCTGATCCTGGCCGTGGGCTGCTTCGCGCGCAGTTCGCCGAAGTTCGAGCAACGCCTGCTGGCGCACCCGCGCTACGGCCCGTCACTGCGGCTGTGGCGTGAGCAGGGCGCGGTGTCGCGCAAGGGCAAGGCGTTTGCCAGCGCCGGCATGGCGGTGGGCTTCGCGCTGTTCTGTTGGGGCGCACATCCGTCCTGGCGGCTGCTGCTGGGCGTGGGCCTGTTCTTCGCGGTCAGCGCCGGCTACGTGCTCAGTCGGCCCGCACCGCGGTTGGAGCCCAACCCGGTCGTGGAAGTGGACGACGCCAATGATCCGCGCACGGTACGCCGCCGTGCAGCGACCCCTGATGCTGATGGAAAACGAGACGATGCTGCCTGCTGACCTGGCCCCCGTGGCTGCTCCTGCACTGACCCCGTGGGGCATGTACCTGGCCGCCGATGTGGTGGTGAAAACGGTGATGATCGCGCTCGCGCTGGCGTCGCTGGCCACCTGGACCGTGCTGCTGGCCAAGGGCTGGGAACTGGCCCGCCAGGCACGGCAGCTGCGCGCAGCGCGTGCGCTGCTGCTGCAGGCGCCGAGCCTGCCCGGCGAGAGCGCCGACGCCAGTATGCAGCAGGGTACCGCACTCGCCATGCTGGACGCAGCGCGCACCGAACTGCGCCTGTCGCAGGAACTGGATAGCCGCGACGGCATCAAGGAGCGCGTGGCCTCGCGCCTGGACCGCATTGAACTGGAAACCGCGCGCGTGCAGCGACGCGGCATCGGCGTGCTCGCCAGCATCGGCGCGGTGGCGCCGTTCGTCGGCCTGTTCGGCACGGTGTGGGGCATCATGAACAGCTTCATCGGCATCGCGCACAGCAACACCACCAACCTGGCGGTGGTTGCGCCCGGCATCGCCGAGGCTCTGCTGGCGACCGCGCTGGGTCTGGTCGCAGCGATTCCCGCCGTGCTGGTCTACAACCACTTCAGCCGTGTGCTGGCCGGCCTGCGGGGTCTGCTCGGCGATCTGTCCGCGGCTGTGCAGCAACTGGTCTCGCGCGATCTCGATCGTGCCGTTCCGCGTACCGCAGCGGCGCCGCTGCGTGCGGTGCACTGAGGCGCGTCGATGGCGATCAGGACCGCGTCCGACCGCGACGATGTGCCGGAAGAAGCACACGAGATCAATGTCACGCCCTTCATCGACGTGATGCTGGTGCTGCTGATCATCTTCATGGTGGCCGCACCGCTGGCCACCGTGTCGGTGCCGGTGCAGCTGCCGGCCAGCAATGCCAGTGCCACGCCGCCGGAACAGGCACCGGTGTACGTGACCGTCCAGGCCGATCTGTCGCTGCGCGTTGGTGAACAGGCCGTGGCGCGCGACAGCCTGGCGGCTGCATTGCAGGCGGCCACTCACAGTGACACCACGCAGCGCATCTTCCTGCGTGCCGATACCCGTGTGCCCTATGGCGAACTGATGGCCACGCTGGATGCGCTGCGCGCGGCCGGCTACCTGAAGGTGGCACTGGTCGGCCTGGAGCAGGGCGCACGATGAGTGGACTGCGGCGCTGGGCGACCAGCCTGGCGATCGTGCTGCTGGTGCATGCGCTGTTGATCGGCGCGGCCTGCTGGTGGGCGGCCCGTGCGCCGGCGCTGACGGCTGCGGTTCCGCCTGCGGCGCTGATGCTGGAACTGGCGCCGATGGCACAGGCACCGCCGGTGCCGCCGCGCGAGGTCGCGACCGGGCCGCTGCAGCAGCAACAACAGCGGCAGGCGCCGACGCCGGCCCTGCGTGAACAACCCAAGGCGCCGGTGCAGCCGCAGGGTGACCTGCCGCCGCCGCGTACACCGGAGCCGACGCCGTCGCCGGACACCGCTGACGCCAACGTCGCGCAGACCAGCGCACCGCCGCAGGTGGCGGCTGATGCGGCTACACGCTACACCGCACCGCAGACCACGGCGGGTGAGCGCAGTCGTGCCGAGGCGACCTGGGAAGGACGCCTGCTCGGGCACCTGCAGAAACACCGCCGCTATCCGCGCCAGGCCGAGCGGCTGCGCCAGCAGGGTGTGGTCTACGTGCGCTTTGCGGTTGCCCGCGATGGCGCGGTCTCGGGGTTGAAACTGGGCCGCAGCAGTGGCCTCGCGCTGCTCGACCAGGAGACGCTGGACACCGTGCAGCGGGCCAGCCCGGTACCGGCGCCGCCGGCCGAAGTGGCCGGCGACCCGGTGGAAGTGATGGTGCCGGTGTCGTTCTTCCTGCGCGGGCGGTGACCTCGTAGCGTCGAGCTTGCTCGACTGCTCCTGCGGTGTGGGCCAGAAGCAGTCGAGCAAGCTCGACTCTACG
>NZ_JAWIRR010000031.1:0-28879 GCF_036320065.1 Stenotrophomonas sp. SMYL8 | reverse complement strand
CGTCGCTGCGTGGTTGCTCTCCTCGTGCGGGGGTGGGGCCCACACCCTGACCCCCACCCTCGACTCTACGGGTTTGCGCATGATGTGGATCTACAGCAGCGGCACCAGCAGCAGCGCCACGATGTTGATGATCTTGATCAGCGGATTGATCGCCGGACCGGCGGTGTCCTTGTAGGGATCGCCGACGGTATCGCCGGTCACTGCCGCCTTGTGCGCCTCGCTGCCCTTGCCGCCGAAGTGGCCGTCTTCGATGTACTTCTTGGCGTTGTCCCAGGCGCCGCCGCCGGTGGTCATCGAAATGGCCACGAACAGGCCGGTCACGATCGTGCCGATCAGCAGGCCGCCCAGTGCGCGCGGCCCCAGCAGCAGGCCGACCACCACCGGCACCGCCACCGGCAGCAGCGAGGGCACGATCATTTCGCGGATCGCCGAGCGGGTCAGCATGTCCACCGCCTTGTCGTACTGCGGCTTGCCGGTGCCCTGCATGATGCCGGGGATCTCGCGGAACTGGCGGCGCACTTCTTCCACCACCGCACCGGCGGCGCGGCCGACCGCTTCCATCGCAATCGCACCGAACAGGTAGGGAATCAGGCCGCCGATCAGCAGGCCGATGATCACCGTGTGGTCGCTGAGGTCGAAGCGGAATTCCTGCCCCGGATGTGCTGCCTGCAGGTTATGGGTGTAGTCGGCGAACAGCACCAGTGCCGCCAGTGCCGCAGAGCCGATCGCATAACCCTTGGTCACTGCCTTGGTGGTGTTGCCCACCGCATCCAGCGGATCGGTGATGTCGCGGATCTCCGAGGGCAGCTCGGCCATCTCGGCGATGCCACCGGCGTTGTCGGTGATCGGTCCATAGGCATCGAGGGCGACGATCATGCCGGCCATCGACAGCATCGCGGTGGCGGCGATGGCGATGCCGTACAGGCCCCCAAGCGCGAACGCGCCCCAGATTGCCGCACACACCGCGACCACCGGTAGCGCGGTGGACTTCATCGAAATGCCAAGGCCGGCGATGATGTTGGTGCCATGCCCAGTGGTCGAGGCCTGTGCCACGTGCTGCACCGGCTTGTACTGGGTGCCGGTGTAGTACTCGGTGATCCACACGATCAGGCCGGTCAGCACCAGCCCGATCAATGCGCAGCCATACAGCGCCATCGGCCCATGCACGTTGTCACTCATCAGCCCGGTGGTGATCGGGTAGAAGGCGATGGCGGCCAGAACGCCGGAGACGATCACGCCCTTGTACAGCGCGCCCATGATCGAGCCGCCTGGCTTCACCTTGACGAACAGTGCGCCGATGATCGAAGCGATGATCGATACGCCGCCCAGCACCAGCGGATACAGCACTGCATTGGCGCCGGCCTCGGCCAGCATCAGGCTGCCCAGCAGCATGGTGGCGATGACGGTGACCGCATAGGTCTCGAACAGGTCGGCGGCCATGCCGGCGCAGTCGCCCACGTTGTCACCCACGTTGTCGGCGATCACCGCCGGGTTGCGCGGATCGTCTTCGGGAATGCCGGCTTCGACCTTGCCCACCAGGTCGGCACCGACGTCGGCACCCTTGGTGAAGATGCCGCCGCCCAGACGCGCGAAGATCGAGATCAGCGAGGAACCGAAGGCCAGGCCGACCAGGGCATGCAGCGCCTGTTCCATCGGCAGGCCCATGCGCAGCAGCAGCGCGTAGTAGCCGGCCACGCCCAGCAGGCCGAGGCCGACCACCAGCATGCCGGTGATGGCGCCGCCGCGGAAGGCGACGTCCATTGCGGCGCTGATGCCGTGGCGTGCAGCTTCGGCAGTGCGTACGTTGGCGCGTACCGACACGTTCATACCGATGTAGCCGGCCGCACCGGACAGCACCGCGCCGACTGCGAAGCCAATCGCGGTGTACCAGCTGAGGAACACACCGACCAGCACGAACAGCACCACACCGGCCACGCCGATGGTCAGGTACTGGCGGTTGAGGTAGGCACGCGCACCTTCCTGGATCGCGGTGGCGATCGCGACCATGCGTTCATTGCCGGTGGGTTGGCGCAGGATCCAGCGCGCCGAGACGATTCCGAACAGGATCGCGAGAATGGCGCAGCCCAGCGCCAATGACAGCCCGTGACGTTCCAGCATTAGACCCCTCCGCAGAATGGATGTAGGCATCCAGTGGCGATGAACGGCACCACGAGGGGGACGACGGGCTGCAGCCTGGAACCAACCCGTACCGACCTTGGTGGTCGTCCGACGTATGGCGGTGTTCAGCATTCCCTGGTGCCCGCAGTATGCGTGCCGCGCACTGTAGAGTCGAGCCGTGCTCGACTGGTTTTTACGAGCCCCGCCGCATGCCGCCAGTCCATGGGCATGATTCGAAAGCCACAGGCCTTTGCACCCCGTTAAGCCAGCCTCTGCAAGCCTGCGCTCAGTCCCGTAGGAGATTCCCCATGCGCCTGTCCCTGTTGATGCTTGCCGCCCTGGTCCCGGCCGTACCGGCACTCGCCGCGGAAACCCCGGAGCTGCAGCGCGCCGTGGGTGCCCCCCAGGCCGTGGGCGCGGTGCATACCCTGCGGCAGATTCCCGAGGCCTGCGCGCGCCTGGAAGGTGCCTTCACCGGTCAGGCGGCCGAGCCGTATCGCTTCGCGCCGGTGCGGACCAGCGAGCAGTGCCAGCCGCGCGCGCGTTTCGTCGACTATGCCAAGGCGCAGCCAAGCGCCGACAAGGGCTGGAAGCTCAATGATGTGATCCGCGTGCCCAGCGCCGCCTGCCCGGCACAGCAGGCCGTGGTGCGCGTGTGGCGCCTGCCGTCGAGCAACAAGGTCGAGCTGGACGGGCAGGGCCAGTCGCGCATCTATCTGGAAGAGGCCAAGAAGCAGGCCGCTGCCGGCCAGATTCCGCAGGTGACGATGTTCGCCGCGCAGCTGCAGATGGAAGGCAAGGCCTGCAATTGAGGCCGTCCAGCAGCGCGCATCAACGCATGGCGTGGATCTACTGACGTGCCCGGCGCTGCGCATCCACGCATGGCGTGGATCTACTTCGCTGCGCATCGGTAGTGCCGGGCCATGCCCGGCGGGCAACCTGGTAGTGCCGGCCGCTGGCCGGCTCCCCTGCAATCACTCCGCCAGCGTCGCCCCGCGCGCCACCAGCAGCTCTCGCAGGGCCCTGCGATGGCAATGCGCTTCATCCTCGCAGTAGCACCCCACGCTGATGTCGCTGTGCTGTGACATCGCGGCCAGCAGGTCCAGCGCGTGGGCCGCGTCCGGCGCCTTCATCTCGGCCTTGTAGTGGCGGAAGAACGCATTCCAGTCGGCCGCAGTTTTCGCTTCGTGCGCCCGCTTTACCAGTTCCGCGCTGGGTGACAGGGGCGGGAACCAGACGTCGTACCAGTCCTGTGTCGCGAATTCGCTGCGTGGTACGCCGCGCGGTGGTCGCCGCACGGTACCGATACGCAGCCCTTCGCCGGGGTGGCGCGGCGTACCCAGTCGAACAACACGCAGTGCCATGATGACCTCCGGACGGGGTATCCATCATCCTGCGATGCACGTGCGCCAGGTGTGAACCGCTGTGGAAACGAAAAGGCCCGGGCGCCTGCGCACCCGGGCCTTTTCCCATGCTGGCAGCGATCAGTTGCCGCGGCAGTCCTTCAACCACAACACACGACCAATCTGGTCGTAGCTGTCGACCACACCAGTCAGCGTCACCTTCTCGCGCGGGCGCAGGGCCAGCGCATACGCGGCCTGGTTGGCTGCAAACGAGCAGGAAATGGCCACGCGCTCAAAGTCGATGCTGCCATCGCTGGGCAGGTCAAAGCTGGTGTTGTAGGTGCCGCCACTGCGCAGCACGGAGGTGATGCGACCGGTGATGGCGTAGGTCTTGCCCTTGTAGCGCGGCTCGACCGCGGCCGGGTTGTCCTTGTTCTGGTTGCGCAGCTGGAAGCCGAAGCGGTCGGCGGCAATCGTTACCACCGACGCCTGCGGAGTGGCCTTGGCTGCCTGTTCGCCAGCCTTGCCCGGCTTGATCTGGTTGAGCAGCTTGCACATTTCTTCGCGCACGCCATCGGCCGAGGCAATGGCACCCTTGTTGACCTTCACCACCATGCCGACGGTGCCCTGGCCGCCTTCGGAGGTGGCACTGATGATCATCGGAATCGGCTTGTGGGCCATGGATTCCGGCTCTTCGATCAGCATCGAGCCGCCTTCCACGTCCTCGCTGAGGACGTCCATGTTGGCGTTCTTGGCGATCACCCGCATCTGGCCGATGGCACTGGCCACGGTCAGGTCTGGATGGGTGACCGATGAGGTGAAGGTCGTGCCGACGAAGGGATTGCCCTTCTTCTGGAAGTTGCTTTCGCAGGTCGCAGCGAAGGCCGGCGCGGCGGCACCGCACAGCAGCGCGGCGATCAGGATCGGGTGCTTCATGGTTACAGTCCTTGTGAAATGGCAGCACAGGCCCGGGCCTTGAAGGCCGGGCAGCGTCGAATCTGGCTTGCGGCGGCCCCTTTGCCCCGGGCCGGAGCCCGATTGTGGGGTGCTTCGGCGGCCGCCGCAATGTGCCCTGCGCTCCGCACAGGGCTCAACACAAAGGGGCGTATACGACTTAATCCCCTCCGTCCCCTTTTTCGGCTCAGCCCTCGAAGGCCGGCAGCTTCTGCTTCACGGCCACGTTCTTCAGCGTCACGTACTTCGGCAGGCCGTCGGTGCCATAGGGCAGCGGGGCTTCGCCCTTGATCAGCGGCGACAGGTAGGCGCGTGCCTTGGCGGTGATGCCGAAGCCGTCGCGGCGGATGAAGCCGGCGGGCATCTTCTTTTCATGATTGGCGATCTTCGACAGCGGCGCCGCTTCGATCTTCCAGCGATAGGGCGCATCGCTGCTGCGCACGATCACCGGCATCACACCGTTCTGGCCCTTCAGCGCCAGCTGCACGGCGGCCTTGCCGACCGCCTGCGCCTGCTCCCAGTCGGTCTTGCTGGCCAGGTGGCGGGCCGAGCGCTGCAGGTAGTCGGGCAGCGCCCAATGCACCTTCAGGCCCAGTTGGTCCTTGACCCGGCCGGCCAGGTGCGCGGCCACGCCGCCCAGCTGCGAGTGACCGAACGAGTCCTTGCCGCCACCGGCGTCGGCGACGAAGCGGCCATCGGCGGTGGCGATGCCTTCCGACGCCACCACCACGCAGTAGCCGACGCGCTCGACCACCGCCTTGACCTTGGCCAGGAACGCCGCTTCGTCATAGGCGCGTTCGGGCAGCAGGATGATGTGCGGCGCTTCGTCATCACCGTTGCCGGCCAGACCGGCGGCCGCAGCCAGCCAGCCGGCGTGGCGGCCCATGGCCTCGTAGATGAAGACACGGGTGGAGGTCTCGGCCATTGCCGCCACGTCCAGCGCCGCCTCGCGCACCGAGACCGCGGTGTACTTGGCCGCCGAGCCGAAGCCGGGACAGGTGTCGGTCACCGCCAGATCGTTGTCGATGGTCTTGGGCACGCCGATGCAGGTCAGGTCGTAGCCGGAGGCCTTGGCCAGCTGCGAGACCTTCAGCGCGGTGTCGGCCGAGTCGTTGCCGCCGTTGTAGAGGAACCAGCGCACGTCGTGTGCGCGCAGCACTTCCAGCAGGCGGTCGTAGCGGGCGCGGTCGGCATCCAGCGATTTCAGCTTGACCCGGCACGAGCCGAAGGCGCCGCCCGGGGTATGGGCCAGCGCGCGGATCGCGGCGGCACTCTCTTTGCTGGTGTCGATCAGCTCCTCGCGCAGGGCGCCGAGGATGCCGTTGCGGGCGGCCAGAACCTTGATGCCCTTGGCCCGGGCCTGCTCGATCACCGCCGCCGCCGTGGCGTTGATGACCGCGGTGACACCGCCGGACTGGGCGTAGAGGAGAGTACCGTTGCGCATGCTTCTACCTGCTCGGGGGAGGGGACATTGCAGGGACATTACCCGGATGCGGTAAAGTGGCGCTATTGCGGTGCAGCGATACCGGTCCGTCCGGGACGCGAACCTTCTTTGTTTTCAACACGTTGGAGTCAGGTCAATGCGATTGGTTCTGTTGGGACCGCCCGGTTCGGGCAAGGGGACACAGGCGACGCGCCTGAAGGAAAAGCTGGGGATCGCCCACATTTCGACCGGTGACATGCTGCGCGCGGAAATCGCCGCGGGCACGGAGCTGGGCAAGCAGGCCAAGACGGTGATGGATGCCGGCAACCTGGTGTCGGACGACATCCTGCTGGGCATGCTGGAGTCGCGCCTGACCCAGGCCGATGTCGCCAAGGGCTTCATCCTCGATGGCTACCCGCGCAATGTGGCCCAGGCCAATGCGATGGACGGCCTGCTGGCCAAGATCGGCCAGCCGCTGGATGCCGTGGTGCAGCTGGACGTGGCCACCGAGCTGCTGGTCGAGCGCATCGCCGGTCGTGCCAAGGAACAGGGCCGCGCCGATGACACGCCGGAAGCGGTGCGCCAGCGCCTGCAGGTCTACAACGACCAGACCGCCCCGGTGGTCGACTTCTACGCCGGTCGTGGCACCCTGGCCCGCGTCGACGGCGTCGGTGAGCTGGACGAGATCGAAGCCCGCATCCTGGCGGCGATCAAGGGGTGATCCTGCAGGGCCGGTGCACTGCCGGTCCTTCGGGTGCAAAAAGCACAGGCCTGGTCCGCGAGGACCAGGCCTGTGTCGTTTGATAGGCGCCAGCAGAGGGCTTGCTCAGGGCCCCGCAGCATGAGCTCCCTTGGGGATGGCCTCTTGGGGAGTAGGACCGGTTCGGGTACTGCGGCTGGCAGTTCGAATTGTGTCCGGGTTCACAGAACATCGCTATCGGGATTTCCCTGACAGATGATTGGAGTTTTCTCACATCCTGTGTAGGACTTGTCTTACCCCGGATCGGACATTGGCCCTATACAGCCGTCATCGGTCACAATCCTCGGTCATGAGCAGCGTACATATCCTTGCAATCGCCGGCACCTTCATGGGCGGCGTGGCCGCCCTGGCGCGGGAACTGGGCCATACGGTCAGCGGCAGCGACCAGGCCATCTATCCGCCGATGTCGACCCAGCTCGAACAGCTGGGCATCACCCTGGATCAGGGTTACCGCGCCGACAGCGTGCCGGCCGGCACCGACGAGGTGGTGATCGGCAACGCGCTCTCGCGCGGCAACCCGGCCGTGGAGGCCGTGCTCGACGCCGGCCAGCGCTACATCTCCGGCGCCCAGTGGCTGTCCGAACAGGTGCTGCCGGGCCGCGACACCCTGGCCGTGGCCGGTACCCACGGCAAGACCACCACCACCACCATCCTCACCTGGCTGCTGGAAAGCGCCAGTCGTTCACCCGGTTTCCTGATCGGCGGCGTAGCCGAGGATTTCGGCGTCTCCGCCCGCCTGGGCCAGGGCCGCGAGTTCGTGGTCGAGGCCGACGAGTACGACACCGCCTTCTTCGACAAGCGCAGCAAGTTCGTGCACTACCGGCCGCTGGTGGCCATCCTCAACAACCTTGAATACGACCACGCCGATATCTTCCCCGACGTGGCCGCGATCCAGCGCCAGTTCCACCATCTGGTGCGCACGGTGCCGGCGCGTGGCCGACTGATCGTCAACGGCGAGGATCAGCATCTGGCCGAAGTGCTGGCGATGGGCTGCTGGACGCCGGTCGAACGCTTCGGATTCGATCCGTCGCTGGAATGGCATGCCGAGCTGCTGGCCGCCGATGGCAGCGCCTTCCGCGTGCATCACCGCGGGCAGGCAATGGGCGATGTGCAGTGGTCGCTTCTGGGCCGTCACAACGTGCTCAACGGCCTGGCCGCGCTGGCCGCCGCGCATGCAGTGGGCGTGGCGCCGGCCGAGGTGATTCCGGCGCTGGCGCGCTTCCGCAGCGTCAAGCGCCGCATGGAAGTGATCGGCCAGCATGACGGCATCACCATTTACGACGACTTCGCCCATCACCCGACCGCGATCGCCACCACATTGGAAGGCCTGCGTGCCAAGGTGGGTGATGCGCGCATCGTGGTCGCGATGGAGCCGCGCAGCAATTCGATGCGACTGGGCGCACACGCGCAGGCGCTGGCTCCGTCGCTGGCGCTGGCCGATGAAGTGGTGTTCCTGCATCGCCCGGAACTGGCCTGGGATGCCGCTGCGGTGATCGCCGCGGTGCGTGGCGAAGCGCACGCGGTGCCCGATACCGACGCGTTGCTGGCGCAATTGCAGGCCAGCGCGCGCAGTGGTGACCACGTGGTGTTCATGTCCAATGGTGGCTTCGACGGCGCGCCGCGCCGTTTCCTGGCCGCGCTGCAGGCCCGATGAGCGTCGACGGTTCGCTGCCGCTGTTTCCGCTGCACACCACGCTGGTGCCGGGTGCGGCGGTGGGCCTGCGTGTATTCGAGCGCCGCTATCTGGACCTGGTCCGCGACAGCGGCCGCAGTGGTGAGGGGTTTGGTGTCTGTCTGATCCTCGATGGCGAGGAAGTCGGCGCACCGGCAACGCCGGCCGCCTATGGCGTGCAGGTACGCATCGAAGACTTCGATGTCGGCGCCGACGGCGTTCTGCAGTTGCGCCTGCGTGGCACCCGCCGCTTCCATGTCGAGCGCACCCGCGTACGCGACAACGGCCTGGTGGTGGCCGACGTGCGTTGGTGTGATGAAGACCCGGACGATGAGCTACGGCCGCAGCATGCGCTGCTGGCCACGGTGCTGGGTCACATCATCGAACAGGCGGGCGACGCCTATGCGCCCGCCAGCCCGGCACTGCTGGACCAGGCCAGCTGGGTCGGCTGGCGGTTGGCCGAACTGCTGCCGCTGAGCGAGCAGCAGCGCCTGCAGCTGCTGCAGATGGACGACCCACACCAGCGATTGCAGCAGTTGCTGGGCTGGATGCCGTAACCGGAAACCGCCAACCAAGGTTGGCGACTACCAGGGCGCGGCGGAACCGGAAAACGCCAACCAAGGTTGGCGACTACCAGGGCGCAGCGGAACCGGGAAACGCCAACCAGGGTTGGCGACGGCCGGAGCGCAGCGGAACCGGGAAACGCCAACCAAGGTTGGCGACGGCCAGAGCGCGCCGGAACCGGTAGATGCCAACCTTGGTTGGCGGCCTTTTCCCGAAGCGCCAACCAAGGTTGGCGACTACCAGAGAAGCACCGGCTCGATCACGGCATGGTCTTCAACCGCAACACCGGCAGCCCGGTTTCGCTGTGCACATCCTCCCGCTGCGGCAGGTCCTGCACGGCGTCCTTCACCGCGTTCAACGCCGGGTCGACACCACGCAGCGGGTGCCACATGCCGATCCATTCGAAGTGGCGCTCGTAACGCAGGGTCTGTGCACTGCCCAGCCACAGCGGCGTGTTGCCCGGCTGCAGCTGCGCGGGTGCCGGCCACAAGCGCAGCACATAGCGCTCATCCGGCTTCGCGCCCTGGCGCACCATCAGCAAGGCTTCCACGCGGGTGTCCAGCGTTGCCGGCAATACCGGCAGCTCATCGGCGCCGGTGTTCTTGTCCAGCATCAGCAGCGCCTGCTGCCAGCCGGCCTGCTCCTGCCGCTTCCAGCCGCGGGCTTCCAGCTGCGCCTGCAGCGGCGCCAGCGGGCCCGCCACCTGCACGTCCAGCGGCCAGCGCTGGTCGTCGTCGAATTCGTTGCGGCGCGCCGGCAGCGTGGCCCAGTCGTGCTGCCACCAGGCTTGCGCATCCATCGCCTGCGGTGCCGGCAGGGTCGGCTCGAACCGCTCCAGCTTCACCGGAATGTGGCGCGGCGCGTACCACATCGCCGCCACGGCGAAGACGCCGTAGAACAGCCAGGCCACCGGCTTCACCCAGAACGAGCGGTTGAAGCGGCGGCGGTAGGCGATGCCCAGCACCAGCAGCCAGAACGTGCCGAACAGCATGCCGCCGATCACATCGCTCAGCCAATGCGCGCCCAGGTACAGGCGCGAGAAGCCGATCAGGCTGACCACGATGCCCGACACCAGGTACGGCCAGACGCGGGTGCGACCGGGCATCTCGCGGGCGATCAGCACCGCGAAGAAACCGAAGGTGATGGTGGCCATGGTCACCGACACCGACGGGAAGCCAAAGCCGCTGCTGGCATCGACCGGGCGCACCACATCCACGGTGGCACCGAGCAGCATGGTCAGCGCCAGGCCGAAGGCAAGCGCGGCCAGCCAGTGCGCGGCCGCCATCCAGCGTCGGCGCCAGATCAGGTAGCCCATCGCCGCCGCGGTGGCCGGCAGCAGTACCTGCCAGGCGCCCAGCGATGCCAGTGCGGCCATCGGGTAGTCGGCCAGCGGGTTGCGCAGCGCCAGCATGGCCTGGTGCACCAGCAGGTCGATCGCCAGCGGCTCGCCGTGTGCGACCACCACGGTCAGTAGCGCGAACCAGCCCCAGCCCAGTACCAGCAGCATCAACGCCAGCATCGCCAGCGGCACCGATTCGCGGCGCTTGGGATCAAGCACGCCGACGGTGTAGCGACCCAGCGTCGGGTGGCGGTTGGACCAGTCCAGCAGGCGTGCCAGCCAGTTATCCATGCGTGCGGCCGACCAGCGGTAGCCGTACAGCACGATGGCCCAGACCAGGCCGAGGATCACCGCCAGCAGGCCGACCACCACCACCAGTCGCCCAGCCACCGCAGCCACCGCGTCGTAGGCCTCGCCGAGAATCCAGCCCGGGGCCAGGAACAGCACCGCCCAGGAAATGCTGGCGATACCGCTGGCCTGCACATAGCGGCTGGCGGGCATCTTCATCATGCCGGCGATGGCCGGCACGAACGGGCGGATAGCGCCCACGTAGCGTGCGATCAGGATGCTCTTGAAGGCATTGCGGCGGAACAGGTTCTCGCCGCGGTCGAGCAGCTGCGGGTAGCGGCTGAACGGCCACACGCCACGCAGGCGGTCGCCCCAGCGGCGGCCGATCCAGTAGCTGATGCCATCACCAGCGAACGCACCCAGCGCCGCCGCCGCCACCGCATACGGCCCGGAGATCTGGCCCAGGCCGATGAACACGCCCACCGCGAAAAGCAGCGGCAGGGCCGGCACGATGGCACCGAGAATGATCACCGCATCGCAGAAGGCGATGAGGAAGATAACGGCACCCGCCAGCACGGGGTGAGCGGCAATCCACGCAAGGGTGGCGTCGATCCATGAAGAGTCCATTGCCCGATTATAGGGGCGTGAAGGTGACTGGTTCCCAGCCGCTTCGTGACCGTTTGCAACCGGCGCCATCGCCTAGAATGGGCACATGCCGCATTCGCCAGACACGCCCTCGCACGCCCTGAAGGCCGACAGCTTCGGTCGCATCCTCCTTGTGGAAGGGCCTGCCGGTCCCTTCGTACGCCGTGACCTGGGCGCCACGCCGCTGTGGCTGCGGCTGCCGGCCTGGTGGCTGGCCCGCCGTGAAGCGCGCGCGCTGCGCCACATCCACGGCATGGCCGATGTGCCGCAGCTGCTGGCTTGGGATGGCCGTCAACTCGACCGCAGCTTCATGGCCGGTGATGCCATGTACCAGCGTCCGCCACGCGGTGACCTGGCCTGGTTCCGCGCCGCGCGTCGCCTGCTGCAGAAGCTGCATCGCAATGGCGTGGCACACAATGATCTGGCCAAGGAAGCCAACTGGCTGGTCACCGACGATGGCCGCCCGGCATTGATCGACTTCCAGCTGGCGGTGATCGGCAACCCGCGCTCGCGCTGGATGCGCCTGCTGGCCCGCGAGGATCTGCGCCATCTGCTCAAGCACAAGCGCATGTATTGCCGCGAGTCGCTCACCCCGGTGGAGAAGCGCGTGCTCAAGCGCACCTCGTGGGTGCGCGAACTGTGGTTCGCCACCGGCAAGCCGGTCTACCGCTTCGTCACCCGCCGCATCCTGCATTGGGAAGACAACGAGGGGCAGGGGCCGAAGCCGTGAGCCCTGCGCAGGTGGCGACCGGCCCGCCAAGCGCGGGCAGCGTCCTGCGCCCACAGCTGGCCGGCGCCGACTTCGTGCACGCCTGCCAGGCGACGACCCATCGTGATGGACGCTCGGCCTTGCAGGCCTATCGCGATATGGCCGCGACCATTCCCGGCTGGTTCGACGGATTGATGGCGCTGCGCAACCACGGCATGCGCCTGCTCGGCATGAAGCACCTGGGCTCATTGCGTGCGGTGCAGGATGTTGCGGATCCTCAACCCGGGCAGCGGCTGGGCATCTTCACCCTGCAGTCGCTGACTGACGATGCGATCGTGCTGGAAGACGACGATCGCCACCTGCGTGTGCAGCTAGCCCTGCAGTGGCAGGGCGCCGTGCTGGAGGTGGCGACGGTGGTGCATACGCACAACGCGTTCGGGCGCGTGTACATGCTGCCGGTCGCGCCGGTGCATCGGTTGATCGTGCCGCATCTGCTGAGGAAGCAGGTGCAGGCGTACCGGTAGATCCACGCCATGCGTGGATGCAGTTTGCGATCCATTACATGCTCGTCGGTCATTGCCAAGTGTCACTGAAACGTGGATTCTGCATGCGGCACTCCAGCACCAGTCCAACGCGATGTAAGCAGGGCCGGGGGGCGCGGTGAGTCGGTACGGGAGCAACCCTGAGATCAACGATGCGATGAGCAATCCGACGCGTGCTGTTTCCTGCTTTGAAAGGCAGTTGATCGAGGCTGTGGCATCTCATCTGCCTGAGGCCTCTGCCTCGCAGCTTCACGCCGACCTTGCTCTCGCAGCGGCCGTGGAAATGGGTCTTGGTGGAGCTCGGGTGGGATTCGTCATTTCCGGATATGAGCGTCCTCCGTACCAAGGCCAGCACGCGTATCCCGTCGAGCTGCAGATGCAGGACGCAGATGGTGCTGAACTCACGCCGATTCTTCATGCGGACGCAAACGACCGTCTGCTGGAGCTGGAAATCATCCGCTGGGACGGTGCCGAGCTGATATCTCCTCGAATTGAAAGCTTGGTCTGCTATGCCTGAGGTGGCAATGAAGGGTTCTGGTGGAAACAAGCACGATGTGCGGATGGCCGGCCTCGAAGAGCCGGTGGACGTCGCGGACGATTCTTGCGAATTCGAGTGAAGGGTCTTGCTAGTGGCGATGATGTGGAGCCGAGCCATGCTCGGCTGCATTCAATGAGCCGAGCATGGCTCGGCTCTACAGACGCCGGTGACCTTACGGCGTCGCCGGCACCACCTGCTGGCCGATGAAGTTGCGCTTGGCGTCGAAGTCGTAGGCGATCTGCAGCTGGCCCACATCCGGGCAGGCGTGGCAGTCGCGCAGTGGCGTGCGATACATCACGCGGATGCCGCCATTCTCCAGTGGCGTGGCCCCGGCCGACTGCGCCGGGGCGAACGGCGTGGCCTGCGGGTTGGCCTTCAGCAGTTCCTGCACGGCGGGGTCGGCACGCAGGGTGTCGTCCCATTGCACGGCATCCACATCGATGCGCTTGCCGCTGGCGTCGACCAGGCGGGTGCCTTCGTTGGTGTTGGCGCGGAACGGATACTCGACCGTGGCAATGCCCAGTCCTTCGTTCTCGTGCCAGGCGGTCACATAGGCCAGCTCACCGCCGCTGGACAACTGCTCGGCGGCGGTAACGGCATCGGTACTGGCGCCACCGGCGCGCATCGCATCACGCAGGCAATCGCGGGTCGCAGCATTCTCGCCCTGGCGGCAGGCATTGAGATCGCCATCCCAGACCACCGCCTCGCTCCAGCGCAGCTTGCCGTCGGCGGCGGCCTTCTCCGCGCTGGGCGCGTCACCGGCGGGCGGCTCCTTTCCGGGTTCCGGCGAACGGCCCTGGCAGGCAGTCAGCAGGGCAAGCCCCAGGGCAGGCAGCAACAGGCGGGAACGGCGCATGGCGTGGACCTCGTGCGTTGTCTGGAGGCCCGAGTATCGTCAAGGACAGGTGAACTCCGCGTCGGCGCGGCATACTAGCGGCTCATTGCATACGCTGGAGTGTGGAACGTGGGCAGTCTGCAGGGCAAAACGCTTTTCATCACCGGTGCCTCGCGCGGCATCGGCCTGGCCATCGCACTGCGCGCTGCGCGCGACGGCGCCAATGTGGCCATTGCGGCCAAGTCGTCGGTGCCGAACCCGAAGCTGCCGGGCACCATCCATACCGCGGCCGAAGCGGTAACGGCGGCTGGCGGCCAGGGCCTGGCCCTGAAGTGCGACATCCGCGAGGAAGAGCAGGTGCAGGCGGCGGTGGCGGCCACGGTCGATACCTTCGGTGGCATCGACATCCTGATCAACAACGCCAGCGCGATCTGGTTGCGCGGCACGCTGGATACGCCGATGAAGCGCTTCGACCTGATGCAGCAGGTCAATTCGCGTGGCAGCTTCCTGTGCGCGCAGGCCTGCCTGCCGTACCTGCTGCAGGCGCCGAACCCGCACATCCTCACCCTGGCGCCGCCGCCGAGCCTGGAGCCGAAGTGGTGGGCACCGCACACCGGCTACACGCTGGCGAAGATGGGCATGAGCTTCGTCACCCTGGGCCTGGCCGCCGAATTCGGTCCGCAGGGCGTGGCGGTGAATGCGCTGTGGCCGCGCACGGTGATCGCCACCGATGCGATCAACATGATTCCGGGCGTGGATGCGGCTGGCTGCCGCACGCCGCAGATCATGGCCGATGCCGCACATGCGGTGCTGGTGCGTGAAGCGGCCGGCTTCCACGGCCAGTTCCTGATCGACGATGAAGTGCTGGCACAGGCCGGTATCACCGATCTTTCCGGATACGCGGTGGATCCGTCGCGGCCGTTGTTGCCGGATCTGTTCCTGGATTGACCGCGCGTCGCTGGAAGAGGCCGAGGGCTGCGACCCTCGGCCTGCTGCGCTAGAATGCGTGGCTGTAATCGTTTTCAACAAGGATGTGAGCACATGTCACGCACTCTTTCCGTCGCGGCGCTGGCCGCTTCGCTGTCGTTGATCCTGACCGCCTGCGGTGGCAAGGCACCCGTAGCTGCGGGCGGCGCCGCTGCCTCCGGCACGCCGGACGCCAGCACGGCCCCGTCCGATACACAGCAGCAGCTGACCGCCAAGCTCAACGCCTACATCGGCTGCTTCAACGCGCTGGATTCGAAAACCCACGGCAGCATCCAGTCCTACACGCGCTGGATCAAGGATGTCGACGCTGGCCCGACCGGACGCGAGACGCACGTGTACGGCCCGTTCGAGATCAGCGACTACGACATGAAGCAGTGCGACGCCCCGGTGACCGAGGCGATTGCTGCCAAGCCGGCGCTGGCCGAACTCGATGCGGCTGCAGGTCACTACCAGCAGGCGCTGAAGGCGCTGGTGCCGGTCAGCAAGGACGCGCATGACTACTACGATCGCCAGGACTACGAAGACGACCAGTTCGCCAAGGGCAAGCAGCTGCACGCGCCCTTGATGGCTGCCTTCAAGGATTTCGTGGCTGCCAGCGAAACGTTCAATGCCGAGCTGGAGCGCCAGAACGACGCCGCCCAGCGCGAGCAGCTCAAGGCGCTGGAACAGGCCGAGGGGCGCACGCGCGAGTACTACCGTCTGGCGATGATGCTGGAAGCCAAGGCCATCATGGATCTGATGAGCGAGGATGATTTCGATCAGGCCAAGGCCCGCGAACGCCTGGATGCCTTCAACCGCATTTCCGATGAAGCGCACGCCGAGGTTGCCGACCAGGAACCGGGCAAGTCGGACTGGGAAGGCTTCGAGCGTGGGGCCGAGAATTTCCGGCGCGAAGGCAAGGAGCGGCTGCAGCGCGTCAGCGAGAAGAAGCCTTACACCGATTTCGAACGACGCATGCTTGATTCGCCGTCGATGGCGCCGCGTGGCTCTGCCAACAAGCTGATGCAGGAATACAACACGCTCGTTTTCCAGAGCAACCGCCAGTGACCGGCGCGCCAGCACCCATGCGAGAGACCATGATGACTTCCTGTCTGCGTATCGTGCAGCTGCTGCTGATCGGCGCTGTGGCTGGCCTGAGCGGCTGCAACAAGTCGGCAGGGTTGTCGCTGGCCGACCCCAGCCTGGAGAAGGTGAACGCCTACATCGAGTGCTACAACGGCGTTGAACAACCCATTCACGAGGGTTTCCAGACCTACACCAGCTGGATGAAGGACCCTGAAGCCGGCCCGACCGGCAAGGAAGCGCAACCGCGTTCGCCCGGGAAGGTGCTGTCGCACCGCGTCGAGTACTGCGGCCAGCCACTGACCGACGCGCTGGCGAAGACCCCGGCCTTGCAGATGGATGGCCCCGCGCGTGACTATCAGCAGGCCTTCCAGGCATTGAACACCCTGGTCGAGCGCGCCGATGGATACTTCACCCGCGAGGATTATCGTCGTGATGGCGGTGAAGGGATGCGCAGCCAGCATGCCCCGCTGATGCAGGCCTATGCTGATTTCTTCAAGGCCAGCGAAGCGATGGATGTGGCGCTGGAAAAGAACGAGAACGATCGCCGTGCCGCGCAGCTGAAGCAGATCGAGGAGAGCGAAGGGCGCTCGCTGGCCTACTATCACCTTCGCCTGCTGGGCGACGGCAAGCTACTGGCCACGGCGTTCCAGGACGACGCACCGGATGTTGCGGCGCTGCGCGTGCAGCTGGCTGACTATCAGGCACTGGTGACGGAAATCCAGAACGGCGGCGTCGGCAAGGACGACCCGATGTGGGGCCACGTGCAGCGTTCGGCGGACAAGCTGGTGCGTACTGCGGGACGTGGCGTCGAGCGCCTGGAGCAGCACAAACCGATCACCGCCGAAGCGCTGGCGGCAGAGCGGAAGGCGTCGGGCAGTTGGCTCACCACCGACCCGGAAGGAGCGCAGTCAACGATCCTCGCCGCATACAATGATCTGGTGACCACCAGCAACCGCATGCGGTGAGCAACGGCACACGCATCCATGCGTAACCGCCGAGAGGTAGTGCCGGCCGCTGGCCGGCATGTGTCTCAATGGTTGAACGCATCCGGCAGCTTGCCGCCGCACTTGCGGCAGTGCAGTGCATCCGGTTCATGGCCTTCCAGTCCGCAGTCCGGGCAGCCACGCGCATCGCGGCGCGCGGCCTGCTCGGCTTCACGCATGGTGCTGGCCAGCTCGGCGGTATAGATGCCGGTGGGCACGGCGATGATGCTGTAGCCGATCAGGATCAGCACCGAGGTGACGAAGCGGCCGAGCACGGTCTGCGGCACGATGTCGCCGAAGCCGACCGTGGCCATGGTCACCACTGCCCAGTACATGCTGGCCGGGATGTTGGTGAAGCCGTGTTCGGGGCCCTCGATCACGTACATCAGCGCACCGGCGATGATGGTGATGGTGATCACCGTAAACAGGAACACCAGCACCTTGCGCCGGCTGCGCCACAGTGACGTCATCAATACGCCGCTTTCCTCGATGTAGCGGGTCAGCTTGAGGATGCGGAACACGCGCAGGATGCGCAGCGCACGCACCACCAGCAGGCTCTGCGCGCCGGGGATGAACATCGACAGGTAGGCGGGCAGGATCGACAGCAGGTCGATGATGCCCCAGATGCTCACCGCGTAACGCAGCGGGCGTTTGACCACCGCCAGCCGCAGCAGGTACTCGGCGGTGAAGATGATCGTGAAGCCCCATTCCAGGATGTACAGGCCGGTGGACCATTCGGCATGCAGGTGCTGCACGCTGTCGATCATCACTACCAGGATGCTGGCGATGATCGCCACCACCAGGATCAGGTCGAAATTGCGCGAGGGGCGGGTGTCGTGGCGGTAGATGATGTCGAACCACCGACGGCGCCAGCCGGTCTCGGTGGCGGGGTTCAGCTGGGGGGCGGAAAACGGTCGCATGGGCGCATTGTGCCGCAGGGGTTCCGGCGCGAGAATGGGGATTCCTGAACCCTGCCGACTGCCATGACCGCCGCTACCGATCCGCTGATCTCCCTTTCGCACTATTACCTGCCGGTCTACAAGCCCCGCCAGGTGGTACTGGAACGAGGCCAGGGCGCCCGCGTGTGGGACAGCCAGGGCCGTGAGTTCATCGACCTGGCCGCCGGCATCGCCGTGTGTGGCCTGGGCCACAACGACCCGGACCTGGTCGCCGCGCTGGTCGAGCAGGCCGGCAAGCTCTGGCACACCAGCAACGTGTTCTACAGCGCGCCGCCGTTGCACCTGGCCGAGGAGCTGGTGAAGGCCAGTCGCTTCGCCGAGCGCGTGTTCCTGTGCAACTCCGGCGCCGAAGCCAACGAAGTGGCGATCAAGATGGTCCGCAAGTGGGCCTCCAGCCAGGGCCGCCCGGCCGACAAGCGCGTCATCATCACCTTCCGCGGCAGCTTCCACGGCCGCACCATGGGCGCGGTGACCGCCACCGCTCAGCCGAAGTACCAGGAAGGCTACGAGCCGCTGCCCGGTGGCTTCCGCTACATCGATTTCAACGATGAGGTGCAGCTGGAAACCGCGATGGCCGCCGGCGACGTGGCCGCAGTGATGCTGGAGCCGATCCAGGGCGAGGGCGGGGTGATGCCGGCCAAGTCCGGTTTCCTCAAGCGCGTGCGCGAACTGTGCGACCAGCACAACGCACTGCTGGTGCTGGACGAGATCCAGGCCGGCATGGGCCGCACCGGTACTCTGTTCGCGCACTGGCAGGACGATGTGGTACCGGACATGGTCACCCTGGCCAAGGCGCTGGGTGGTGGCTTCCCGATCGGTGCGATGCTGGCCGGCCCGAAGGTGGCCGAAACCATGCAGTTCGGCGCACACGGCACTACCTTCGGCGGCAACCCGCTGGCTGCTGCGGTGGCCCGCGTGGCACTGCGCAAGCTGGCCTCGGCGGAGATCGCCGCCAACGTCAGCCGCCAGTCGAAGGCGCTGCGCGATGGCTTCGCCCGCATCAACGACGAGTTCGGTGTGTTCAGCGACGTGCGCGGCCGTGGCCTGATGCTGGGCGCGGTGCTGAGCAAGGACTTCGCCGGCCAGGCCGGTGCGATCCTCGACCACGCCGCCGAGCAGGGCCTGCTGACCCTGCAGGCCGGCCCGGACGTGCTGCGCTTCGTGCCGTCGCTGAACATCACTGACGAAGAAGTGGCCGAAGGCCTGAAGCGCCTGCGCGCGGCGATTGCTGCGTTCATCGCCGCGCGCTGACGCCGCGGCGCTGGGGTCGGATCCCTCTCCTGCGGAGAGGGCTCTGACCCCGATCAGCTCACCGCGTAACGTTTCAACACCTTGCCCAGCCCACGGCCATCACGCACGGTTTCCGCGTGCAGGCCGGCGGCGCGTGCGCCGCGCACATTGGCGAACAGGTCATCGACGAACAGCGTGCGCGCAGGTGCCACGCCGAGTACCTCAAGCGTGCGCAGGAATACCGCAGGCGCCGGTTTGCGCAGGCCGAAATCCGCGCTGCAGAACACGCGGTCCTGCAGGGACGGGAACAGTTCCGGCAGCAGGGTGGGCAACGCCTGTACCATCAACGCGCCATTGTTGGTCAGTACGGCCAGCGGCAGCGGCAGGGCCTGCAGCCGCTGCAACACGGCAGCCCGCGGATGGCTGGCGGCCTGTCGCGCCGCGATCCAGGTGTGCACATCAACGGTGCGGCCCAGCTGTTTGCTCAGCTGCGCCAGATAGGCCGGGCCATCCAGCGTGCCATTGTCATGTGCCGCTTCCAGCCCGCTGTCGTACAGCGCGGCCTGCACGGTTTCCGGCACGACATCCAGCGCCTGCGCAAGGTACAGCACGCGCTGCGCGCGCTGGTACTGCACCAGCACGCCATCCACATCGAGCAGCAACAGGTCGATCCGCATTGGTCGAGCATGCCATTGCAGTGAACACGCGGGAAACCCTGGAGCAGCCATGCGACAGACGGTCGCAGACGCGGCCGCAGGGGCCTGCCTAGAATGGCGCTTGAATCCGCAGGAGATGCAACGATGAAGGCTTGGATGGTGGCAGTGGGACTGGGCGCGCTGATGCTGGCGCCGTCAGCGATGGCGCGGGTGTGCGCGGTGAGCATCGACAGCACCGACCAGATGAGCTTCAGCAGCCGCGAGATCAAGGTGGCCGCTGATTGCACCGCCGTGGATCTGACCCTGCGCCACACCGGCAAGCTGGCCGCTACCGCGATGGGCCACAACTGGGTGCTGACCCGCAGCGCGGATTACCAGCCGGTGGCGATGGCTGGCATGCGTATGACCCTGGCCGACAGCTACCTGCCGAAGGCCGACAAGCGCGTGCTGGCGCACACCAAGGTGATCGGCGGTGGCGAGACCACGCGCGTGCGCTTCTCTACCCAGGGCCTGCAGAAGGGTGGGGATTACACCTTCTTCTGCTCGTTCCCCGGCCACTTCGCGATGATGAAGGGCAAGTTCGTCTTCGGTTGATGCCGTCTGTAGAGTCGAGCCATGCTCGACTGCTCTGTGCCAACCAAGGTTGGCACCTACCAGATGCGGCAGTGCCAACCGAGGTTGGCACCTACCAGAGCGGGCTCAGCCCTTGGCGGCCTTGAACGCCACGCGTGCTGCGGCCAGCGTCGCCTCGATCACGGCATCGTCGTGGGCGCTGGACAGGAAGCCGGCCTCGTACGCCGACGGTGCCAGGAACACGCCCTGGTCCAGCATCGCGTGGAAGAAGCGGTTGAACGCCGGGATGTCACAGGCCGTGGCCTGTGCATAGGTCTCCACCTTCTCACTGGTGAAGAACAGCCCGAACATCGCGCCCACGCAGGTGGTGGTCACGGCCACGCCGGCTTCGGCGGCGGCCGCTTCCAGGCCGGCACACAGGCGTGCGGTGCGCTCGGCCAGGTCGGCGTGGAAACCCGGCTGCTGGATCAGTTCCAGCAGCGCCAGGCCGGCGGCCATCGCCACCGGGTTGCCGCTCAGCGTACCGGCCTGGTAGATCGGGCCGGCCGGGGCGATCTGCTGCATCAGCTCGCGACGACCGCCGTAGGCGCCCACCGGCATGCCGCCGCCGATGATCTTGCCGAAGGTGGTCAGGTCCGGGGTGATGCTGTAGTGCGCCTGCGCACCGCCGAGGGCGACGCGGAAACCGGTCATCACTTCGTCGAAGATCAGCAGCGCGCCATGCTTCGTGCACAGTTCGCGCAGGTGCTGCAGATAACCGTCGCGCGGCGGAATGCAGTTGGCGTTGCCGACCACCGGTTCGATGATCAGGCCGGCAATGTCGCCACCCTGCTGCTCGAACAGGGCAGTGGCCGCTTCGAAGTCGTTGTAGGGCAGGGTCAGGGTCAGTTCGCTCAGGCCGGCCGGCACGCCCGGCGAGGTCGGCACGCCCAGGGTCAGCATGCCACTGCCGGCCTTGACCAGGAACGAGTCGCCATGGCCGTGGTAGCAGCCTTCGAATTTCACGATGCGGTTGCGGCCGGTGGCGCCGCGCGCCAGGCGGATCGCCGACAGCGTGGCTTCGGTGCCGGAGTTGACCATGCGCACCATCTCGCACGACGGCACCAGTCGGGTGATGGTCTCGGCCATGGTCACTTCGGCCGCGCACGGCGCACCGAAGGACAGGCCATTGTCGATGGCCTTCTTCACCGCCTGGCGCACCGCCGTGTGATTGTGGCCGACGATCATCGGGCCCCAGGAACCGACGTAATCGATGTAGCGGTTTCCATCGACGTCGTACAGGTAGGCACCGTCGGCGCGCTCGACGAAGAACGGTTCGCCACCGACCGATTTGAACGCGCGCACCGGCGAATTGACGCCGCCCGGCAGCAGCTGCTGGGCGCGGGAGAACAGGGCGTGGGACTGGTCGTGGTTCATGCGGATTTCCTGGGCATTACGCGAACTGGGCGAGGTAGGCGCGCTGGACCGCCACCGGGTCTTCGGCGGCGAACACGCTGCTGACCACGGCGACCAGATCGGCGCCGGCGTCGATGATGGGACCGACATTGTCCGGCGTCAGGCCGCCGATCGCCACCCGCGGCACGCCCAGTGCGGCGCTTTGCCGCAGCAGGTCGGTATGGGCGCGGCTGGTGGTGATCTTGGTGGTGGTCGGGAAGAACGCGCCGAAGGCCACGTAGCTGGCGCCGGCCGCCACGGCCTTCTCGGCATTGGCCAGCTGGTCATAGCAGGAGGCGCCGATGATGGCCTCGGCACCGAGCAGGGCGCGCGCGCTGGGGATGTCGCCGTCGGTGCCGCCCAGGTGCACGCCGGCTGCGCCGACCGTCTTGGCCAGCGCCGGGTCGTCGTTGACGATCAGCGGCACGCCGTGTTCCACGCACAGCGCCTGCAGGGCGGTGGCCTGCTCGCGCCGCAGCGCGTCACTGGCGGTCTTGTTGCGGTACTGCAGCCAGGTGACGCCCGCGGCCAGCAGTGGCGCGGTGCGGGCCAGCAGGCGCGCGGTATCGGGCTCGTCCGGGGTGATCAGGTAGACGCCGCGGGGCGCCGGGGAAGCAGAAGTCATCGATGGCTACCGGTGAGTGGACCGCGATGGGACAATGGCGGCCCGTGAATCCAGCCCTGATTATCCGATGAGCGATGCCACCCCCACCACCTTGCGCACCTGGATGTGCGTGGTCTGCGGCTTCCTTTACAGCGAAGCGGAAGGCTTGCCGGAGGAGGGCATCGCGCCGGGGACGCGCTGGGAGGACATTCCCGAGACCTGGACCTGCCCGGACTGCGGCGTGACCAAGGCCGATTTCGAGATGGTCGAGGTCGATTGAGGGAGGGGCCTGCAGGCCCTTCTGTGGGTGCGGACCGTTGGGGTGGGTGCGGACCGTTGGTCCGCACACCTGAAAGAATCAATGCAGCCGCGGCATCGGCCCGCCCAGGTCGACCAGCTTCTCGCGCAGCCACTGCGCATCGCTGGCCTCGGGATTGCGCTTCAGGTACTGCCCCAGGTCATGGCGGGCACCGGCCAGGTACTCCAGTTGCAGGTAGGCCAGGCCGCGGTCACGCAGCGCATCGTCCTGCTCCGGGGCCAGCTTCAGCAGGCGGTCGGCACTGCGTGCGGCACGGTCCCATTCGCCCGCTTCGGCATACACACCGTGCAGGTTGCGCAGCATCCGCATCAGGATCGCGCGCGCAGGGGCCGGGTCGAGGATCTGCGCCAGCACCTGGTCGTCGGGCATCTGCCCGCCCAGGTGTGACTTGGCCCGCTCGCGCAGTTCGTCCACGTCAAGCGGGCGGCCGCCATTGAACGGGTCCATCACCAGCACACCGTCGTCCACCGGCAGGCGCACCAGGAAGTGGCCGGGGAAGGACACGCCGTCGAGCGGGATTCCCAGTCGGCGCGCGACTTCCATCTGCACCAGTGCCAGCGAGATCGGGTTGCCCAGGCGGCGCTCGAATACCTGGTTGAGGTAGCTGTTGCGCGGGTCGTAATACTCGTCGTGGTCGCCGCTGTAGCCCAGCTCGTCGAACAGGTGGCGGTTGATCGCCGCCATCTTCAGCGGGCTGTTGTCGATGCTGTCCACTTCCGAGCGGAGGTGGTCGACGTGGCTCTGGATCAGCGCGTCGTAGGTGGACGGCTGCAGATCGGGGTATTCATCGCGCGCGATCAGCAGCGCGGTCGGCAACAATGGCAGCGCCTCGTCTTCGAGGTCGGCCAGTGCATCCCAGTCGGGGAGTGAGATCTGGTCCTGCATGACCACAGACTGGCGGCAATTGCAGGCGGTTTCAAGCGGCGCCGGGTAAAACCCCGGGGGCTCAGCCCCGTGGCGGGGGCCACTGCGACCCCCCCCCGGCGGGGGGGCCGCCCCGCGGCCGCCACTACCGCGGGCAGAACCCTGTTACTCGATGCCTGGGCCGAATTTCAGCTCCGTGCCGTCCTTCAGCTTGAGCTTCTCGGCCTGGCCGGCGTTGAGCTCCAGCACGTAACGCGCCGGGCCACCGCTGGGGTAGGGCGGGCACATGTCGCCGGCCGAGCACGGCGGCACATCGCGCTGCTGGCTGACCAGCTTGCGCTGGCTGTCGAAGTACAGGATGTCCAGCGCAAGCTTGGTGTTCTTCATCCAGTACGCCTGCATTTCCTCGCGGTCGTGGATGAACAGCATGCCGTGATCGGCGGCCATCTGGTCGCGGAACATCAACCCGCGCGCGCGGGTTTCATCGTTGGTGGCCAGCTCCACCTGGTAGCGGGCGCCATCCAGCTCGACCCAATGGCGGGCCGCGTCGGTAGCACAGCCGGCCAGGGCCAGCAGCGGAAGCATCAGCAGCGAACGCAACAGCGACATCGTCAGGATCCTTCGAAAGGGTCAGAGCACGACCGGCGGCTCACCACCGACGATCACCACATCGGCGCGGCGGCGCGCGAACAGGCCCACGCAGACCACGCCGGGCAGCTGGTTGAGCTCGCGCTCCAGCTTTTCCGGATCGGTGATCTGCAGGTTGTGGATGTCCAGGATCTGGTTGCCGTTGTCGGTGACCACGCCTTCGCGCCAGGTCGGCTGGCCGCCGGTCATGTCGCGGATCTGGCGGGCGACCAGGCTGCGCGCCATCGGGATCACTTCCACCGGCAGCGGGAACTTGCCCAGCACCGGCACCTGCTTGCTCGGGTCGACGATGCAGATGAAGCGCTCGCTGGCCTCGGCGATGATCTTCTCGCGGGTCAGTGCGGCGCCGCCGCCCTTGATCAGGCACTTGTTGGCATCGCACTCATCGGCGCCGTCCACGTACAGCGACAGGTTGCCGCTGTGGTTCAGCTCGATCACCTCGATGCCGTGCTGCTTCAGGCGCGCGGTGCTCTGTTCGGAGCTGGACACGGCACCCTTGATGCGGTGCTGGATGCGGGCCAGGGCATCGATGAAATAGGCCACGGTGGAACCGGTGCCGACACCGACGATCATGCCGTCTTCTACGTACTCGATGGCTTTCTCGGCGGCCAGGCGCTTGGCTTCGGACATGGGAGAACTCTCAGGCAGGGAATCAGGATTTCTTTTCCAGCGACAGCAGCAGCTTCCACTGCGCAGCCGTCACCGGGAATACCGACAGGCGGTTGCCCTTGGCAACCAGCGGGAAGCCTTCGCCCAGCGCTTCGGCGTGCAGCTTGATCTCGTCCAGCGCGATCACCTGCTTGAGCTTGCGGTCGAAGGCCACGTCCACCAGCATCCAGCGCGGGTTCTCGCGCGTGCTCTTGGGGTCGTGGTAGTCGGATCTGGGGTCGAACTGGGTGTCGTCCGGGTAGGCCGGGCTGGCCACCGTGGCCAGGCCGACGATGCCCGGCACCTTGGTATTGGAGTGGTAGAACAGGATGCCGTCGCCTACCTGCATGCCATCGCGCATGAAATTGCGCGCCTGGTAGTTGCGCACCCCGTTCCAGGGTTCGACCTTGACCTTGGCCAGGTCATCGATGGAGAAGGCGTCCGGTTCGGACTTCATCAGCCAGTAGCGCTTGCGGGCGGTCATGCGTTCACGGGGGCAGCGGAGGGGAGCAGGGTGCCGTCTTCGGTGCAGATCGCATCCACCGGTACGTCCCACGACGCCACCGGCAAGGACTCGACCTGCTGCACCGCGAATGCAGCACCGACCAGCCAGGGCGGCGCCGGCCGGTCGTGGCGGAAGGCGAAGCTGCGATCATACCAGCCGCCCCCCATGCCCAGCCGCCGGCACTGTGTGTCGAAGCCCACCAGCGGGGTCACGACCAACGCCATCTGCGACGGTTCCAGGGTGTCTTCCATCGCCACGTCCGGCTCGGGAATGCCATAGCGGTTGCTGGTCAGCGGCTGCCCGGGCCGCCACGGCGCGAAGCGCAGCACGTCGCCGGCCAGCACTGGCAGGCAGTAGGTGAGCCCTTCGGGCAGCTGCAGCTGCCAGCGGTGCAGGGCGATTTCGCCATCCAGCGCCCAGTAGCCGGCCACGGCGCCTTCGCGCGGGGCGAACGGCAGGGCCAGCAGGGCATCGGCAAGCGATTCGGCGGCGGCGATGCGCTCAGCGGCGGAAAGGTCGCGGCGGCGTTGCCGCAGGTCGTGGCGCAGGGCCTGGCGCGGGTCGGTCATGGCAGCGTGCGGCAAGGATCAGCCGTCATTGTGCCGGAAAGAACAAGGGCGACGCCCGAAGACGCCGCCCTTGCTGGAATATTGCATTCTCCGCAATGTCGATGCATGCGAAACGACCTTGAACCCGGGGGCTCAAGTGGGAACGCTGGAGAACCATCGGGCTTCCCGCTACAAGGCGGACCTGCACTCCCGGCGCTGTCGCGCTCCCGGTGTCGTTCTTAAGGGACAAGGCGAATGTTTGCACATGCCGTCGAGTACCGCAGAGAACGCGTGGCCATTATAGCCAGCACGCAGGATCTGGATAGGCCGTTCGTCGGCAACAGTCCGTGCCAATTCAGATATGAGAAAAGGGGACGGAGGGGGATTAAGACGTTTCCGGCACGGAAGGGGCGAATGCGCCTTGATTCCCTCCGTCCCCTCTTCTACGGGGTGCCGTCAATCGCACGGTCCAGGCGCCGGTTCAGGTCGGCCAGCGTCTGCTGCAGCGCCACCGCCTGGCGGGCGTTCTCGTCGCGCAGCAGCTGCAGTTCATGGGCCAGGTTCAACGCCGCCAGCACGGCGACGCGGTCGACCGCGGCCATGCGGTTGCTGCCGCGGATTTCGCGCATGCGCGCGTCGAGCAGGCGCGCGGCCGCCATCAGGCTGTCGCGTTCATCGCCGCCGACACCCACGGTGTATTCACGATCGAGGATGCGGACACTGACCGGTTCGGCGCTCATGTGTGCTGCTCCAGGGATTTGAGCCGGCTGATCATTGCTTCCACCCGCGAGCGTGCCTGCTCGTTCTTGGCCAGCAGCGTGGAACGCTCGGCCACCAGCTGTTCCTGCTGGTGGCGCAGGCTGCGGTTCTCCTCGGCCAGGCGCTGGTTGCGTTCAAGCAACGCTTCCACGCGGGCAGCGAAGTCCTGCAGCTGGGCAAGGGGATCGGCGGGTTCCATACGGGCACGATAGGCAAGCCGGGTAAGGGCGGTCAAGCGTTGTCGCAGCAAGGCCTGACGGTCGCAGAGAGGATGCCGTCGGGTTGCTACACTACGGGGTCTCACGGGCGCGCGCGTGCGCGCCCCGGGTTTCCTTTCCGAACGAGCCGCACGATGACCGAACTTCCCTCCGTCGACGACGTTACCCGCGCCAGCCAGGAACTGGGCCTGGGCGCCACCGCTGCCGAGCTGCACGGCGCACTGTGCGGCTGGCTGGCCGCCGGTGGTGCCCCCGGCAATGATTGGCCGGCGCGTGTGCTGGCCGACGACAACCTGCCGCCGGTGGCCGCCGACAGCGTGCTGGGGCAGCTGCTGCAGGTCACCATCAAGCAACTGGAAGACCGCGATTTCGCCTTCGAACTGCTGCTGACCGATGGCGACGACGTGTCCGCGCAGGCTGATGCCATGTTCAGCTGGACCCGTTCCTTCCTGGGCGGCTTCGGCCTGGGCAGCGGCGGCCGCCGCCCGACCCTGTCCGAAGAGGGCGAAGAAGCGCTGACCGACATGGCCAGCCTGGCGCGTGCCTCCAGCGAGGATTTCGAGGCCGGTGGCGATGACGATGACGAAGCCCTGTCCGAGATCGAGGAATTCATCCGCGTGGCGGTGTTGCTGCTGCACGGTGACGTGGTGCTGGCCTCGCGCCATCGGCAGCGCCTGAACTGATGGACATCAAGCAGCGCACCGGCATCGCGGCCGGCGAATACAAGCGTCGGCGCCGCCAGCTGATGGACATGGCCGGCGAGGATGCGATCCTGGTGCTTCCCGCCGCGGCCGAGAAGGTGCGCAGCCTCGATACCCATTACCCGTTCCGGCAGGATTCGGACTTCCAGTACCTGAGCGGCTTCCCGGAGCCGGAAGCGGTGCTGGTGTTGATCCCGGGCCGCCGCCACGGCGAGGCCATCCTGTTCTGCCGTGAGCGCGATGCCGAGCGCGAGGCCTGGGACGGCAGCCGCGCCGGCCAGGAAGGCGCGGTGGCGCAGTACGGCATGGACGATGCGTACCCGATCGACGATCTGGACGACATCCTGCCGGGCCTGCTGGAAGGGCGTTCGCGCGTCTATTACCACTTCGGCCGCGACGCCGATTTCGACCTGAAGCTGATCGGCTGGGTCAACCGCGTGCGTTCGCAGGTGCGCCACGGCGCGCAGCCGCCGCATGAGTTCCTGGAGCTGGGCCACCTGCTGCATGAGCAGCGCCTGTTCAAGTCCGGCGCCGAAGTGGGGCTGATGCACCACGCCGCGCAGATCAGTGTACGTGCGCATCTGGCAGCAATGAAGGCGGCCAAGGCAGGCATCCACGAGTACGAACTGCAGGCGGAGCTGGAACGCGTGTTCCGCGCCAACGACGCGGTGCCGGCCTATTGCAGCATCGTCGGTGCAGGTCGCAACGGCTGCATCCTGCATTACCGCGACAACAACGCACGTTCGCGCGATGGTGAGCTGGTGCTGATCGACGCCGGTGCCGAATACCGCGGCTATGCCAGCGACATCACCCGCACGTTCCCGGTGAATGGCCGCTTCAGCGCCGAGCAGCGCGCGCTGCATGACCTTGTCGGTGACGCGCAGGCCGCGGCACTGGCCCAGGCCAAGCCGGGCGTGGCTTACGAGATGGGTCACCTGGCGGCGGTGCAGACCCTGACCGAAGGCCTGCTGCGGCTGGGCCTGCTGAAGGGCACGCTGGAAAAGAACCTGTCCGAGGGCCTGTACCAGCGTTTCTACCGGCACAAGACCGGGCACTGGATCGGCATGGACGTACACGACGTGGGTGACTATCGCCTGGCCGGCGATTCGCGCCTGCTGGAGCCGGGCATGGCATTCACCATCGAGCCGGGGCTGTATATCGGCGTGGACGATACGACGGTGGAACCGCGCTGGCGCGGTATCGGCATCCGTACCGAGGATGACGTGCTGATCACCGATGACGGGCATCGCGTGCTGACCGAAGGTCTGGCGCGCAGCGCTGACGAGATTGAAGCGGTGATGGCGGGGTAAGGGGTTTCGGCAGGGCTTGCAGCCCTGCACCCGCAGAGGCAACAGCCAAAGCCAAGGCCAAAGCGGGCTATCCGTGGGATGGCGGGGCACGGTGGGTTTGCGGGGACGCCGTGAATCCATCCCTGGAGGCTTGGTCGC
>NZ_JAWIRR010000030.1:36424-52386 GCF_036320065.1 Stenotrophomonas sp. SMYL8 | reverse complement strand
TTCGAGATCATGGTGATCGCGAAGCGGCCTGCAGCCCGGTAGTGCCGGCCGCTGGCCGGCGATGGCAGGCGATTGCCTGCGCTCGTGAGGTTGCCGGCCAGCGGCCGGCACTACCCAGACGAAGGGCACTGCCCCCGCGCGGCCATCATTCCGCAGCAAATTCCAGTGTCCGACGCCAACGCAATGGCTTGGTCGCACGCGCCGGGTCAGGGCCGAACTGGCTCAACCAGCCAGCGGCCATTGCACGGGCACGCAAGCGTTCGCCAACGCCTTCGGCGACTTCCACTTCAACGCGGGTTACCTTGCCTTCGGCATCCACGTCCAGCACCCAGACCAGCTTGCCCACCCATTCGGCCGCCGGGACGGATGGGTCGTAGTTCGGGCGGCCAGCAACGTAGGGGCCGTCGTGCCCTAGATACAGCGGAGACTCCTCCAAGCGGTGATCGACACGAACGGCGGCTTTGCCGGTCCGGCCGTCGCCAAGAACGGCATCCACCGTCCACGTGCCGGCCGTCCCCGCAGTGCCAAGGTCCGCTGGGAAACAGGTCTTGCGGCCACGGAAACCGTCATGCCGGACCTGCGAGATGCGAACGCCATTGGCGTCGCGAATGGTGAGTTCCAATCCGCCCACATCGGCGTCTTCTCCACCGGCGGCAACGCAGATGCGGTGGTCGTGCAGTCCATCGGCAACGAACTGGTAGGCCACTGATCGCGCGATGGCGTCCGCGGGTGTCGGCGACCACAGTAACTCGACGTAGACGTCATCCGAAGCCTGGACAGCGGGGCTGACCAACACCATCAGCAGCCCAACAGCAGCGACGCGTGCGTTCATCGTTCCCTCCCTGGTGACGAATCCCGATCGTCACCGAAGGCGTTGCAAGGTGCAATGGACCGCCCGTGCAAGGGCAATCCGCAGTGCAGGACGCCACCTGAACGGGAGGTTCCGACGAATTCCCGAGGTGGCCATTGATATTGTATCCGGCGAAAACCGCTTGCTAGCCTCCCCTCCATGCGCCGGATCACCCGCCAACTGCGTACGTACCTGATGATGCTGCTGATGGCGGCATTCGTGGTCGTGCCGGTGGCCGACGCACTGGTGTGTGCGGTGGAACCGCATGCCAGCAGCGCCCATGTCGAATCCCTCGCGGACGATGCAGGCGGTGACAGCGACAGCGAAAGCAAGCACACGGGTGCCTGCACGCATAACCACTGCCACCACTCCACGCTGAGCCTGCCGGCGAACGATTTCGCCGCCTTCGGTGCGCCGCTGCCGGCGCGCTGGATGAATACCGGCGACGTGGCGACCTATGCGGTCGCCCAGGATGAATTGACGCGTCCCCCCCGGGCGTGAGTTGAGCGCGTCCCGCAATCGCGGGCTCCCGTTTCACTCACAACCGGAATCCCCCTATGTCGATCCTGACACCTCGGTCGCCGCGCGCGGCCGGGCTGGTCGTCGCCGTGTTGCTGGGCCTGGCCCCGGCGGCATCGGTGATGGCGCAAGCCGCCCCCTCCTACGACACCCTGCTTGAACGCCTGGACCAGCTGCCCGGTACCCGTGTGGGTACGGCATTGGCCGAGGCCGCCGAGGCGCGCGCCGACCAGGCCCGTGCGTTGCCCAATCCTTCCCTCTCCTGGTCAGCCGAAAACGCCTGGGGCACCGGCTCCTATGGCGGCATGGGCAAGGCCGATACCGTGCTCACCCTGTCCCAGCCGCTGGAGGTCTGGGGCCAGCGTGGCGCGCGTGTCCGTGCGGCCCGCGCCGAGGCACAGGCCGCCAACCTGCGTGGTGCCCAAAGCCGCAGCGACGTGGCCAGCCAGCTGGCGGTGGTCTACGCACAGGCGGAAAGCGCACTGCGCCGCTACAGCCTGGCCGAAGAAGCACTGACCCTCACCCGCGATGACGCCAACGCCGTCAACGCGATGGTCAAGCAGGGCCGCGAACCGCAGCTGCGCGCGGTGCAGGCGCAGAGCGAAGTGGCCAACGCCAGTGCTTCACTGGATGAGGCACAGGCCTTCCGCGATGCCGCGCTGGCCCGCCTGGCCGGTGCCGCGCTGCTGGATGCGCCGGTGCAGTCGATCGACGACAGCCTGCTCGACCGGGCCCCGCCGCTGCCGCGTGGTGCAACCGACGTGGCACTGGCGGTGCGCATTGCCGAAGCCGAAGCCGATGCGGCGGGCAAGCTGGTCGAGGTGGAGCGCAAGCGCGCCCTGCCCGACCTCAGTGTCACCGCCGCGCAGACCCGCTTCCGCGAAGGCGGCGAGCGCGCCTACAACCTCGGGGTCAGCCTCAGCATCCCGCTGTTCGACCGCAACCGCGGTGGCATCCGCGCCGCCAATGCCGACCAGCGCGCGGCCGAAGCACGCCTGGACCAGCAGCGCCGCGACAGCGAGGCCGAGCGCCTCTCTGCGGTGGCCGGGTTGAAGGCCGCCAGTAGCCGTACCCGCGCCGCCGATGAAAGCGTGGTCGCCGCCGAAGAGGCATATCGCCTGGCCCGCATTGGCTTCGACGCCGGACGCATCTCGCAGCTGGAACTGCGCAGCACGCGCAGCGCCCTCATCGCCGCCCGCGGCACCGCCGTGGATGCGCGCCTGTCGCGCGTCGCCGCGGAAATCGATCTTGCCCGCCTTGAAGGGCGCGCGCCTTTTGTGGAGGCCCCATGACTCTCTCCCGTACTTTCCCGCTGATCGGCGCCGTGCTGCTGGCCGTGCTGTTGGCCGGTTGCGCTGGCAACGCGCAGACACCTGCAAATGAAGACCCCGCCGCGGCCAAGGCGGGCGCCGACGATGGCCATGGCCACGCGACCGACAGCAAGGAAGCCAAGGCCGAATCCGCGAAGGCACCCCCCGATGCGGATGAGGGTGTCGTGCAGTTGACCCCTGAGCAGATCAAGGCGTCCGGTATCGAAGTGGTCGCGATCGGTCGCGGTGGCGGTGGCTCCACGCGCCTGTCCGGCCGGGTCGAACCGTCGGTGGGCGCCCGCGCCTCGGTCGCCTCCACGGTGACCGGTCGCGTCGAGCGCGTGCTGGTCGCGCCGGGCACCGCGGTGAGGCAGAACCAGGCGCTGGCCATCGTGGTCAGTGGCGAGGCCGCGGTGTTCCGCGCCAATGCGCTGGCCGCCTCGGCCGAAGCCGAAGCCGCGCGGCTGGCCTATGGCCGCGACAAGGCGCTGGTCGACCAGGGCGTGGTCGCCCGCCAGGAACTGGAGGCCTCGCGCGCCCGCTCGCTGGCGGCACAGGCCCAGGCCGCCGCCGCGCAGGCCCAGGCCGCTGCCAACGGGGCACCCGATGCCAACGGCCGCGTGCGCATCACCAGTCCGGTGGCCGGCATCGTCGGCAACGTGCAGGTCACCCCGGGCGGCGTAGTCGCCGCCGGCAGTGCGGTGGCCGATGTCGCCGACCCGTCGATGAACGAACTGGTGTTCACCGCGCCGCCCGCGCTGGCTGCGCAGGTCACGCCGGGCATGAAGCTGGAAGTGAGCGTGCCAGGTGGCAGTTTCACCGCCACCGTCACCGGTTCGGCCGCCGACGTGCGCCAGCAGGGTGGCGTCGCGGTGATCCGTGCCACGCCGGTGGATGCCGCGCTGCCGCCGGCCGGTTCGCCGGTCTCTGCGGTGGTGGTCACCGAAGGCCAGGACGGCTCGCTCAGCGTGCCGGCCGATGCGGTGCAGAACGTCGATGGCAGCAGTGCGGTGTTCGTCGCCGTCGAAGGCGGCTTCAAGGCGCAGCCGGTGCTGGCTGGCCGTCGTGCCGGCGACCGCATCGAGATCCTCGGTGGCCTGACCGGCAACGAGCGCATCGTCGGTGCCAACGCCTTCCTGCTCAAAGCCGAGCTGGCCAAGGGCGAAGCCGAGCACGGCCACTGAGGAGGCGACCATGTTCAAGCTGATCATTGAAACAGCGGTGCGCCACCGCTGGCTGGTGGTGTTCATGGCGGCGCTGATCGCCGCCGTGGGCCTGTTCCAGCTGGGCAAGCTGCCGATTGACGCGGTGCCGGACATCACCAACCGCCAGGTGCAGATCAACACGGTGGCACCGGCGCTGACGCCGGAACAGATCGAGCGGCAGGTGACCTACCCGCTGGAAACCGCGCTGGCCGGCATTCCCGGCCTGACCACCACGCGTTCGCTGTCGCGCAATGGCTTCTCGCAGGTCACCGCGATCTTCACCGATGCGACCGACATCTACTTCGCCCGCCAGCAGGTGGCCGAACGCATGCGCGAGGCATCGGAAGACCTGCCCGATGGCGCGTCGCCGATGCTGTCGCCGGTCACCACCGGCCTCGGCGAGGTGCTGATGTGGACGGTGGACTTCACCGCGTTCGATCCGGCCAAGCTGGCCAAGCCCGGTGAAGCGGGTTGGCAGGCCGGCGAGGTCTACCGCACGCCGGAAGGCACTCTGCTTCGCACGCCGGAAGAACGTGCCACCTACCTGCGCACCGTGCAGGACTGGATCATCGCGCCGCAGATGCGTTCCAGCCCGGGGCTGGCCGGCGTCGATACGGTCGGCGGCTACGTCAAGGAATACGGCGTGCATCCGGACAGTGCCAAGCTGGCCGCGCACGGCCTCGGCCTGGCCGACCTGGTCACTGCCCTGCAGCGTTCCAACGTACAGGCCGGTGCCGGTTTCGTGCAGCGTGCCGGCGAGGGCCTGGTGGTACGTGCTGACGGCCTGGCGCTGACCACCGACGATCTCGCACAGGCCCCGGTAGCCACCCGCAATGGCGTGGTGGTACGCGTGGCCGATGTGGCCGACGTCGACCTGAGCCGCGCACCGCGCCTGGGTGCGGCCAGCCGCAACGGCCATGAAGCCGTGCTGGGTACCGCGCTGATGATCGCCGGCGGCAACAGCCGCACCGTGGCGCAGGCAGCTGCGGCGCGCCTGGAACAGGTGAACAAATCGCTACCGGCCGACATCGTGGCGGCACCGGTGCTGGACCGCAGCGTGCTGGTCAATTCCACCATCAAGACCGTGGCCAAGAACCTCACCGAGGGCGCACTGCTGGTGGTGGTGGTGCTGTTCCTGCTGCTGGGCAACCTGCGTGCGGCAACGATCACCGCGCTGGTCATTCCGCTGTCGTTCCTCTTCGCGGTGATCGGCATGAACCGCTTCGGCATCAGCGGCAACCTGATGAGCCTGGGTGCGCTGGACTTCGGCATCCTGGTGGACGGTGCGGTGATCGTGGTCGAGTCGACGCTGCTGATGCTGGGCCAGCGCCGCGCCGAACTGGGCCGTGCGTTGACCGCGATGGAACGCCTGCGCGTGGCCGCCGATTCGGCGATGAAGATGGCACGCCCGGCGGCCTTCGGGCAGCTGATCATCCTGCTGGTGTTCGCGCCGATCCTTACCCTGGAAGGCGTGGAGGGCAAGACATTCCAGCCGATGGCGGCCACGTTCATGCTGGCCCTGATCGGTGCCTTCATCTTCTCCTTCACCTTCGTGCCGGCGATGGCCGCACTGCTGGTGCGCGAGCCGAAGGTGAAGGACGGCGATGCACATGCTGACGATGGCGAGCACGAAACCAAGCTGATCCGCGTGCTGCGTGCGCGCATCGAACCAGTGGTGCGCAAAGTCGTGGCGCATCCGCGCACGGTGCTGGCCGGTGCGGTGATGATGATGGTGGTGGGCATCGGCTCGTTCTCGCTGTTGGGCCGCGAGTTCATGCCGACGCTGGACGAAGGCAACGTGGCGATGCAGGCCCTGCGCGTGCCGTCGACCTCGCTGGAGCAGTCGCTGGCGATGCAGCTGGCACTGGAAAAGGCAATTGCCAAACAGCCGGAAGTGGAAACCGTGTTCTCACGCACCGGTACCGCAGAGGCGGCGATCGACCCGATGCCGACCAACATCTCCGACAGCGTGATCGTGCTCAAGCCACGCAAGGACTGGCCGGATCCGAAGCTGGGCAAGGACGCGCTGCTGGCACGCTTCGAAAAGCTGGCCGGGCAGCAGCTGGGCAACAGCTTCGAGTTCAGCCAGCCGATCGAACTGCGCTTCAACGAACTGATCTCCGGCGTGCGTACCGACCTGGCGGTAATGATCTTCGGCGATGACTTCAGCCAGCTGCAGAAAGTGGCCGACCAGGTGGCGTTGAAGCTGCGTGCGGTGAACGGTGCGGCCGACGTGCGGGTGGAACAGATCTCCGGCCTGCCCACGCTCAATGTGGCCATCGACCACGTGGCGGCGGCGCAGTACGGCCTGACTGCCGCGGACGTGAGTGATGCGCTGTCCACCGGCATTGGTGGCACGGCGGCCGGCAAGATCTTCGAAGGTGATCGCCGCTTCAACGTGGTGGTGCGCCTGGACGATGCCTCGCGCAACGATCCGGACCAGTTGGCGTCGTTGCCGATTGCTACGCCATCGGGGCTGGTGATTCCGCTGTCGTCGGTCGCGCGCATCACGGTCAGCGAAGGGCCCAACCAGATCAGCCGCAACAACGGCAGCCGCCGCGTGGTGGTGCAGGCCAACGTGCGTGGCCGCGACCTGGGCGGCTTCGTCGGCGAAGCGCAGGCAGCGGTGGCCGATGTGGCACTGCCGCCGGGTGCCTACCTGACCTGGGGTGGCCAGTTCGAGAACCTGCAGCGCGCGGAGAAGCGGCTGGCGACGGTGGTGCCGGTGGTGTTCCTGCTGATCGGCAGCCTGCTGTTCATGGCGCTGCGCAGCGGCAAGGAAGCCATTCTGGTGTTCAGCTGCGTGCCGTTGGCGCTGGTCGGCGGCATTCTCGCGCTGCTGCTGCGGGGGATGCCGTTTTCGGTGTCGGCGGCGGTTGGTTTCATCGCCGTGTCCGGCGTGGCCACCTTGAACGGCCTGGTGCTGATGCAGGCGATCCGCGAACGCCTGGATGCCGGTGACCTGCCGCTGCAGGCGGCGATCAACGGTGCATCGAGCCGTATCCGTGCGGTGCTGACCACGGCGCTGGTGGCGATCGTCGGCTTCATTCCGATGGCGATCGCCAGCGGTTCCGGTGCCGAGGTGCAGAAGCCGCTGGCCACGGTGGTGATCGGTGGCCTGATCACCGCCACGGTGTTGACCCTGCTGGTGCTGCCGACGTTTGCAGCGCGGGTGGCCAAGCCAAGGGCGGTGGGCTGAAAGACCACGGGGTCGGATCGTGCGATCCGACCCCGTTTTCCGATCCCTGGTAGTGGGGGGGGGGGGGCGGCGCCGGGGGGGGGGGGGGGGGGCGGGGGGGGGGGGGGCCCCCGCCGGCCCGCCCACGAGACCGGGGGCGGGGGGCCCGGTGCCCCCAATGGCCGGGGGGGGGGGGGCGGGGGGGGGGCCCCCCCCCCCCCCGCCACTACCCTTGCACGGTCAGGCCTTCTTGCGTTCGGCGATGTAGGCCTGGATCTGCTGTTCCAGCACCGGCAGCGGCACCGAGCCCTGTTTGAGCAGGGTGTCGTGGAAGCCCTTGATGTCGAACTTGTCGCCCAGCTCTTTCTCTGCCTGCGCACGCAGGCGCACGATGGCGATCTCCCCCAGCTTGTAGCTCAGGGCCTGGCCCGGCCAGGAAATGTAGCGGTCCACTTCGGTGGTCACTTCATGCTCGCTCAGCGCGGTGTGGTCACGCAGGTAGGCCAAGGCCTGCTCGCGGCTCCAGCCCTTGCTGTGCACGCCGGTGTCGATCACCAGGCGCGTGGCGCGCCACATCTCGTAGGTCAGGCGGCCGAAATCCTCATACGGGGTTTCGTAGATGCCCATCTCCACGCCCAGCTTCTCGCAGTACAGCGCCCAGCCTTCGCCATAGGCAGAGATGTAGGTGTTGCGGCGGAACTCGGGCAGGTTCTTCTGCTCGGCGGCAATCGCCCCCTGCAGCGCGTGGCCCGGATCGGACTCATGCAGCGTCAGCGCCGGCAGGTTGTACAGCGGGCGCGACGGCAGGTTGTAGGTGTTGAGCCAGTAGGTACCCATGCCACCGCGGCCGGCGGTCCAGAACGGGGCGATGTCCGGCGGCACCGGCACGATGGTGAAGCGCGCGCGCGGCAGCGTCATGTATTTGCCGAGCTGGCCATCGGCCCGCTTGGAGATCCACGCGGCACGCGACAGCAGCTCTTCCGGCGTCTTCGCATAGAACTGCGGATCGGTGCGCAGGAAGGCCAGGAATTCGGCGAAGCTGCCCTTGAACTTCACCTGCTTGATGATGTCGTTCATTTCCTTCTGGATGCGCGCGACTTCATCCAGGCCGATGCGGTGGATCTCGTCCGGCGACAGGTCCAGCGTGGTGTATTCGTGGATCTGCTGCTTGTAGTACGCCTTGCCGTCCGGCATCGCTTCGGCGGCCAGGGTGGTACGCGCCTGCGGCACGTACTCGTTGACGAAGAAGGTGCGCAGCTGCTGGAACGCCGGCACTACCTTGGCACTGATCGCTTCACGCGCCTGCGCCTGCAGCCTGGCCTGCTCTGCGGCCGGGATGCTGTTGGGCAGCTTCTTGAACGGCGCGTACAGCGGCGAATCGGTCGGGTCCTTCAGCTCGGCGACGGTGGCGATGGACACTTCGCGGCCATCGAGCACCGCGCGCGGCACGCTGAAGCCGCGCTTCAGGCCAGCGCGCATGTTTTCGGTCTGCTGGCCGAAGTAACGCGGCACATCGTTCAGGCGTGCGATGTAGTTCTGGTAGTCCTGCACGGTCTTCATCTCGCGCCGGGCCATGAAGGACAGGTTGGACCAGAACGAGGAGTCGGCGTTGAACGGCATCTCGTAGCCACGCAGGCGCACTTCTTCGGCCAGGTTGAACACCTGATCGCGGTAGATCGCGTAGTTGATCTGGTTGTCGGGCGAGAGCGTCTTCGGGTCGATCTTCTTCAGTGCAGCCAGGGTCTCGTCCCACACCTTCAGGCGCGCCTGCTGCGCGGCCGGTCCGACGTCGGGCATGCGGGTGGCGTTGGCTGGCGCGTCTTCGTCCTCGCTGGCCTCACCACCGCCCTGCTGGCGCCACTTCCATTCCTTCTCGTACAGCGCGCGGAAGGCGGCATCGGCGGGCGATTCGGTGGCCACGCTGGCCGGCGCGGCGGCGGCGGGCGGTGCGGCCAGGGCTACGGCAGGGGCGGACAAGGCGATCAGCAGGGCAACGGCAAGACGGGTTTTCACGAGCACAGGTTCCCGGGAAGGCAGACCCCGATGATGGCACCGCCCACGGCCCGTGGCATGGGACGAAGGTCCTGCCTGCGCAGCAGACCGGGGCCCCGGTAGCGGCCAACCTTGGTTGGCCCCCCAAACCCAGCGCCGACCAAGGTTGGCAGCTACCAGGCACGGTAGCCAGGCAAGCAGTAGATCCACGCCATGCGTGGATGGGCCGGACCCGGATACAGATCTGCCGACCAAGGTCGGCAGCTACCGGATGAGGCCCCGAAGACCTAGTGGCTGGCCTTGTCCCGCTTCCAGCCCCGGTGCTTGATGTCGAGCTGCAGGCTGTACAGCGCGGTGAATGCCGGGAACAGGTTCTGCAGCACGCCCACCGAGTCCTGCTTGGCCGAGAACAGGAAGTAGCTCAGCGTCATCAGGCTGCCGACCACGCTCATGTACCAGAACAGGCGCGGAATCACCGGCTTGCCGGCGCGTTTGGAGGCGATGAACTGGACCAGCCAGCGGCCCCCGAACATCAGCGCGCCGGTATAGCCGATCAGCTTCCAGCCGGTCACATGCAGGCCGGTCCAGTACAGCCAGGTCAGCGGCTGGTCGAGCCAATGCAGCTCCAGATCCATCAACGCTCCTCCACCGCGGTGCGCTTGCTGCGGGTGATCAGCCAGGCCACGCCACGCAGGTCACGGATGCCGACCAGGGCGCGGCCGAGGTTGTTGTACTTGGAGACACCGGCGGTACGGTGGCGGTGGTTGACCGGCACGCTGGTGGTCTTCCAGCCGGCGCGCTGCATCAGCGCCGGCAGGTAGCGGTGCATGTGGTCGAAATACGGCAGGTCGAGGAACGCGCTGCGCTCGAACAGCTTGATGCCGCAGCCGGTATCGGGCGTATCGTCGCGCAGCATGCGTGCACGGATGGCATTGGCCCACTTGCTGGCCCAGCGCTTGCTGCCGCTGTCCTGGCGGTTGACCCGCCAGCCGGCGAACAGCTTCACCTGCGCCTCGGCCGCATCGCGCGCCGCCAGCAGCTTGGGAATGTCGGCCGGATCATTCTGCCCGTCACCATCCAGGGTCGCGATCCACGGCGCACGTGCGTGCTTGACGCCGGTGCGCACGGCGGTGCTCTGCCCGCTCTGGTCCACGTGGTGCAGCACCCGCAGTTCCGGCGTGGTCGCCTTCAGCCCCTGCAGCACCGCCAGGGTGTCATCGCGCGAGTGGTCGTCGATGTAGACGATCTCGAACGGAAGCCGCCCCCGCAGTGCGGCGGTGATTTCGGCAACCAGCGGGGCGACATTGTCGCGTTCGTTGAACACCGGGACGACAACGGAAAGCTCGGGTTGGCTCATAAAGCACTCGGCCAAAGGGGGACAAAGACCGCGCATTCTCCGAAGCCGAGGTTATCCGAAGATGAATCCGGCTGTGTGAGGATCCCTCCTCAGGCGCGGTCGCCAAAATACTCGCGGCACCACTGCACGACGGGGGGCAACCCTGCTTCGATCGGGGTCACCGCGTCGAAGCCGAATGCGTCATGGGCGCGCCGGGTATCGGCCATCGTGCGCACCATGTCGCCCGGCTGCATCGGCTTGTAGACCTTCTGCGCGGGGCGACCGGCGGCCTGCTCGATCACGCTGATGAAGCGCTCCAGCTCGACCGGCGTATGGTTGCCGAGGTTGAACACCCGGTGCGGTACCGGACCATCGGCCGGATGCGCGAGCGCGCCGAGAATACCGGACACGATGTCGGAGACATGTGTGAAGTCGCGCTGCATGCGGCCTTCGTTGAACACGTCGATCGGCCGCCCGGCCAGCACCGCGCGCGAGAACAGCAACGGTGCCATGTCCGGCCGGCCCCACGGGCCATACACGGTGAAGAAGCGCAGGCCGGTGGCATGCAGGCCGTACAGCTGCGCGTAGGTGTAGGCCATCAGCTCGTTGGCCGCCTTGGTGGCCGCATACAGCGAGCGCGGCTGGTCCACGCGCTGGTCCTCGGAGAACGGCGGCGTGGCCGAATCACCGTAGACCGAGCTGCTGGAGGCATAGACCAGGTGCTGCACGCCACGGTGGCGGCACAGCTCGAGCATGTTGACGAAGCCGACCAGGTTGCTGTCGACGTAGGCCTGCGGGTTTTCCAGCGAATAGCGCACGCCCGCCTGTGCAGCCAGATGGATCACCGCGGTCGGCTTCACCTCGTCGAACAGCGCAGCCAGGCCCTGCTGGTCGGTCAGGTCCAGGGTGCGCAGGTCCAGCGTCGGGCACAGCGCGGCCACGCGGTCGCGCTTGATCTGCGGGTCGTAGTAGTCGTTGAAGTTGTCCAGGCCGACCACCGGCTGGCCCGCCTCCAGCAGCGCGCGGGCGGTGTAGGCACCGATGAAGCCGGCAGCGCCGGTAAGCAGGATGGTCATGGCAGGGGCCCGGAAGCAGAAATTCAGGCCCCTGATGTTACCGGTCTCAGAACAAACCGAAACGCTTCCTGGCGACGTTGACCCGGCCCGGCTCGATCACATCGTTGATCTGCTTCGCATCGAAGCGGTCGAGCAGGGCGTCGGCGCCCTTCTTCAGCTTCAGGTCCATCTCTTCCGGATACAGCGGAACCAGGCTCATGAAGCTGATGGTTCTGCCGTCCTCCAGCGCCAGCGTGGCGAAGTCCTCCGGGGCGGTCACCGGCGACAGCACGATGGCACCGTCGAAACCCACGCCCGGCGCGTAGGGCTCGCTGGGATGGCCGTTGGGAATGGTGTGGCCGAAGCCCAGCCAGGTGTCGTACTCATGCGGCAACCGCGCCATGCCCTTCAACAGGCGCACCGGCCAGTAATTGCGCTCGTCCTCGAAGGCGTCCTGGGAGATCGGCCAGTCGGCCGGCAGGGTCACCATCAGCTCCATGTAGCGCGGCACATCCGCGTCCACCTCGGCGGGCACGGTCATCGGCAGGTCGCTCATGCCGGAGGTGACCAGGCGCAGGTACGGGCAGTGGTCATTGGCCGGCACCACGTGCACGTCGATGTGCACCAGGTCGGAGATGATCTCGTGGAAGACACCGGACACCGGGCCCAGATGGCGTTCGAGGTGGGCGCTGATCGCCTCGATGTGCTGTTCTTCGCCGATGGCGGGCACGAAGTCCTTTTCGCGGCGATGTACCAGTATCTGGGTGCCGTCCGGGCTGACGTCCTCGTATTCGTTGCTCATGTCCTGTTCCCTGGATGAGGCCACGGACCGGAGAGCAGTGCATCCCCGGCACGCGCGGCGGTGCGTTCCCTGTCATCTGCAGGACGCGGCGGGAACAGGCCGCACCCCCGGGCGCTGCGCCGGGCTCAGCCCTGGCGCGTACGCAGCTTTTCCAGCACGCCGTCCAGGGTATCCAGATCGGTGTAGTGGATGATCAGCTTGCCCTTGCCGCCCCGGCCGTGGTTGATCGCCACCTTGGCACCCAGTGCTTCGGACAGTTCGGTTTCCAGCGAGGCGATGTCGGCCTGCTGCACCTTCGGCGTCGCCACCGGGCGGTTGCTCGGCACCTTGCCGGCGGCGAAGGCCTGCGCACGGCGCTCGACCTCGCGCACCGACCAGCCTTCATCGGCCGCTTCCTGCGCCAGCTTGCCAGCCAGCTCGGGAGCCAGGGTCAGCAGCGCGCGGGCGTGGCCCATTTCCAGGCGGCGGGTTTCCAGCAGCAGCCGGATCGCCACCGGCAGCTCCAGCAGGCGCAGCAGGTTGGACACCGCCGCGCGCGAGCGGCCGACGGCCTCGGCGGCCTCGGCATGGGTCAGGGTGAACTCGCTGATCAGGCGCTGCAGCGCCTCGGCTTCTTCCAGCGGATTGAGGTCTTCGCGCTGGATGTTCTCGATCAGCGCCATCGCGATGACGGTGCGGTCTTCCAGCTCGCGCACCACCACCGGCACTTCGTCCAGGCCGGCCAGCTGCGATGCGCGCCAGCGGCGCTCACCGGCGACGATTTCGTAGTTGCCTGCCGGCAGCTGGCGCACCAGGATCGGCTGGATCACGCCCTGCGACTTGATCGAGTCGGCCAGCTCGGAGAGCTTGCCCTCGTCCATCTCGCGGCGCGGCTGGTACTTGCCCGGCTGCAGCTGGCCGACCGGCAATTTGCGCAGCACTTCACCCGGCAGCGGTTCGATCACCGCAGTGGTGGCCTGCACCTGGCTGACCGCGCCTTTCGGGCCCAGCAGCGCGTCCAGGCCACGGCCGAGGCCTCGCTTCTTGGCTGCCGGCTTGCTGCTGGTCATCAGACGGTCTCCACGGCCTTGCCGGCCTTGTTGCGTTCGTTGTTGCGGCGGATGATCTCGCCGGCCAGGCCCAGGTAGGCCACGCCACCGCGCGAGGCACGGTCGTAGCCGACGATGCTCTGGCCATGGCTGGGTGCCTCGGCCAGGCGCACGTTGCGCGGCACGATGGTGCGGAACACGCGGTCGCCGAAGTGCTCGGTGAGCTCGGCCGACACTGCGTTGGCCAGGTTGTTGCGCACGTCGAACATGGTGCGCAGCACGCCTTCGATCTCCAGCGCCGGGTTCAGGCTGGTGCGCAGCGCTTCGATGGTTTCCACCAGCGCGCTCAGGCCTTCCAGTGCGTAGTACTCGCACTGCATCGGCACGATCACCGAATCGGCGGCGGCCAGCGCGTTGAGCGTCAGCAGCGACAACGCCGGCGGGCAATCGATCAGGATGTAGTCGTACTCGTCGCGGATCGGCGCCAATGCGCGCTTCAGGCGCTGCTCGCGCTCGCTCTGCGCCATCAGCTGGATCTCGGCTGCAGTCAGATCGATGTTGCCCGGCAGCAGGTCGTAGCCTTCGGCCGTCTGCACGCGCACATCGGCGGCGCTGGACTCGCCCAGCAGCAGATCGTAGGTGGAGGAGACCAGCTCGCGCTTGTCCACGCCACTGCCCATGGTCGCGTTGCCCTGCGAATCCAGGTCGACCAACAGCACGCGCTTGGGTGCGTTGGCCAGGGAAGCGGCCAGGTTGACGGCGGTCGTGGTCTTGCCGACGCCACCCTTCTGGTTGGCGATGGCGATGATGCGGGCCATGCGGGTGTGCCTCGTCGACGTGTGCTGGGACCGGTCATTATGCGTACAACCGGCCCCTTGCGGAAATCGTGGATCGCCAACCTCTTGTTCCACAAGGGGCTGGCGACGGGAATCAGGGACCTGTAACAGTGACCAGGTGGCGTTCGCCGGCCAGGCCGGGCACGCTCAACGGGGTCACCTCGCGCACCTGCCAGCCAGCCGGCAGCTCCGCGATCTCTTCATGCGGGTAGACGCCCTTCATGGCCAGCAGCACGCCGCCGGGGCGCAACAGATGGCCACCGACGCGGACGATGCCGGCCAGGGTGTCCATCGCACGCGCGGTCAGCTGGTCGTAGTGGCCAGCTTCGTCCAGCGCCTCGGCGCGCGATTCGGCCACGCGGGCATTGCCCAGACCGAGCTGGCGCACGGCCTCGCGCATGAAGCGCGCCTTCTTGCCGTTGCTCTCCACCAGGGTGACCTGCAGGCCCGGGCAGGCGATCGCCAGCGGGATGCCGGGCAAGCCGGGACCGGTGCCGAGGTCGGCCAGGCTGCCATCGGCCACGAACGGCTGCATCGCCAGTGAATCGAGCAGGTGGCGGGTGACCATCTCCTGCGGATCGCGGATGGCGGTGAGGTTGTAGGTGCCGTTCCAGCGGTGCAGCAAGGCCAGGTAACGCAGCAGCGGCGGCGCCAGCGCGGCGTCCAGGCCCATGCTGGCCAGGCCCTGTTCCAGCGTGGCAGCCACGCTGGCGGGAAGTGGGTGTTCGCTCATGCCGCCATTATCGCCGGTTTTGCGCGCTGATTCCCCGCTTCAGTGTGGATACCAGGCCAATGCCGCACGGAACTGGCCGGTGGCCTGCCATTCGTGCAGGTGCCAGCGCGCGGCCTCGCCCAGTTCCGGGTCGCACCAGCGCAGGTGCAGGGCGCCATCGGCCCCCGGTGCCAACTGCAGGCGGTGCAGGCCGAACGAGATGCCCTGCCCGTGCGCCTTCAGGATGGCCTCCTTGACGCACCACACGCGGAAGAACCAGTGCTCGCGCCCGGCCTCGTCCAGGCTTTCCAGCCAGGCCACTTCCTCGGGGTGGAAGAAGCGCTGCACGATTTCCAGAAGACGCGGCCGCGGGCGCAGCAGTTCCAGGTCGACGCCCAACCGCACGCCTTCGCCCAGCGCCACCAGCAGCACCTCGCCGCTGTGGCTCCAGCCGGTGCCGTAGTGGGCCAACGCGCCGCTCAGCTCCGGCCGGCCCTTGTCATCGCGGACCAGCGGCAGCGTGTCCGGGTCGGCGCCCAGCGCCTGCGCCAGCACCTGCCGCGCCTGCGGTTCGCCGCGGTGGCCCGGCACGTGTGGGCGCCGCCAGACCGTCACCGGACCGAAGCGCCACGGGCCGTCGAGGGTGGCTGGCAGGCTCATCCGCACGCGCCCATCACGCAATTCCACGACGGGTTCACGGCCGTGCGCGTCAACTGGTCACAATTCCCCACCGGAGGTTCGATCATGGGCATCATCATCTGGCTGATCGTCGGCGGCATCGTAGGCTGGCTGGCCAGCATCATCATGAAGCGCGATGCCCAGCAGGGCATCATCCTCAACATCGTGGTCGGCATCGTCGGCGCGCTGATTTCCGGCTGGCTGTTCGGCGGCGGCATCAACGAAGCGATCACCATCCGCACCTTCCTGTTCTCGCTGATCGGTGCAGTGATCCTGCTGGCGATCGTCAACCTGTTCACCCGCAAGAGCATACGGTGATCTGAGGGTAGTGCCGGCCGCTGGCCGGCAGATGTTTCAGAACGGGCCCGGCAATCGCCGGGCCCCGTTCTGTAGAGTCGAGCTTGCTCGACTGCCTGGGGGGTACATGGTGGGCGCGCGTCAGTACATACCCCCCCCCCCGG
>NZ_JAWIRR010000030.1:0-36414 GCF_036320065.1 Stenotrophomonas sp. SMYL8 | reverse complement strand
CCCGCTTGTGTCTGGCGGCGGTGGAGAGAGGGTGGGCTACTTCCGCCTCCCCCCCTCGACTCTACTTCCACCCACGCCGGCGCATGGTCGCTCGGGCGCTCCCAGGTACGCGGCTCACGGTCGATGCCCGAGGCCACCGCACTGCCCTTCAGCGCGTCGGAGACCAGGGTCAGGTCGATGCGCAGGCCCAGGTTGCGGCGGAAACCCGCGGCACGGTAATCCCACCAGCTGAAGGTGCCCGCCTCGTCGTTGTGCAGGCGGAAGCCATCGTGCAGGCCCAGCTGCAGCAGCTTGTTGAGCGCGCCGCGCTCGGCGGTGGAGGTCAGGATGTGGTTGTCGTTCCACACCTCCGGGTCGTGCACATCGCGCGCGTCCGGGGCGATGTTGAAGTCACCCATCACGATCAGCTTCGGGTGCCGCTGCAGTTCTTCGGCGATCCAGGCATGCACCGCTTCCAGCCAGCGCAGCTTGTACTCGTACTTGTCGGTGCCGATGTCCTGGCCGTTGACCACGTACAGGTTGATCACCCGCAGGTCGCCGAAGGTACCGGCGATGACGCGCTTCTGCTCGTCCTCGAAGCCGGGAATGCCGATCTGCACGTCCTGCGCCGGCTCACGCGACAGCAGCGCCACGCCGTTGTAGGTCTTCTGGCCGGCGAACACGCTGCGGTAGCCCGCGGCGATCAGCGCCGAATCGGGGAACTTGTGGTCCTCCAGCTTGGTTTCCTGGATACCGACGATGTCCGGGCCGAACGCCTTGAGCCATTGCTCCAGGTGCGGCAGGCGGACATTGAGCGAATTGACGTTCCACGAGGCGATTTTCATGGGGGCCATTCTACCCGGCCCAGGTTTGGTAGACGCCAACCTTGGTTGGCGCAAGGGGTTCACGCGTGCCAACCAAGGTTGGCACCCACCGGAAGGGGCCGCGCGGGTTGGCACCCACCGGTAGTGCCGGCCGCTGGCCGGCAACCCCATGAACCGTCGGCAAGACCCTGCAGTTGCCGGCCGGCGGCCGGCACTACCGCAGCAACAGCTTCAACAACCCCGCAATCTTCGAATACGGCGGCCGCAGCCGGTCACTGGCAGCCCAGCGCGACTGCCACAGCACCGGCAGCCGCTTGCCCATGGCATCGAACCCGGCCCGGCCGTGGTACGCGCCCATGCCGCTGGCCCCCACCCCGCCAAACGGCAGGCCATCGGCGGCGAAGTGCAGCAGCGTGTCATTCACCGTCACCCCGCCGGCCACCACCTGGCCGAGGATGCGCTCCACCGTCGCCTTGTCTTGGCTGAAGGGATACAGCGCCAGCGGCCGATCGCGCGACAGCACGTCGGCCAGCGCCGTATCCAGATCCGGGTACGCCCGCACCGGCAGGATCGGCCCGAAGATCTCCTCGCGCATCAGGTCCAGGTCGTCCGGCGGGTCCAGCACCACGGTCGGCACCAGCAGGCGCTCGCGGTCGGCGCGCGCCTCATCCACCTGCGCCAGCGGAATCACCGGCACGCCGCGTTCGCGCGCCTGCGCCAGATAACCCTGCAGGCGCCGGTACTGGCCTTCGTTGATGATGCGCGTGTAGTCGTCGGCGCTGCTGAAATCGCCGTAGCGTTCGCGCACCTGGTGCTGCAGCGACTGCACGAACTCGCGCTGGCGCGCGGTGTCGATCAGCACGTAATCCGGCGCGATGCAGGTCTGCCCGGCGTTGAACCACTTGCCGGTGGCCAGCCGCGCAGCGGCTTTGTCCAGCGGGAAATCGCGGCAGACGATGGCCGGCGACTTGCCGCCCAGTTCCAGCGTGACCGGCACCAGATGCTCGGCGGCGGCAGCCATCACCTTGCGGCCAACCGCCGTCGAGCCGGTGAACAGCAGATGGTCCAGCGGCAGCGATGAAACCGCCGCCGCCACATCCGCCCCACCCTGCACCACCGCCACCCGATCGGGGGGGAACACACTGGCCAGCAGATCGGCCAGGAACGCGCTGGTGCGCGGTGTGTGTTCGGAGGGCTTCAGCAGCACATGGTTGCCGGCGGCGATGGCGGTGGCCAACGGCACCAGTGCCAGCGTGACCGGGTAGTTCCACGGTGAAATCACCCCGACCACCCCCAGCGGCGTCGGCCGCAGCTGCGCGCGCGCCGGCCATAGTCGCCAACCGGCGCCCACCCGCTGCGGCTTCGACCAGCGGCGCAGGTGGCGGCGCAGGTGGTCGATGGCCGACAGCACGCTCATGCCATCGGCCAGCTTCGACTCGGTGTGAGCGCGGTGGCCGAAGTCCTCGGCGATGGCCTGGGCCATTTCGTCCAGACGCGGCTTCAATGCCTCGCGCAGGCGGCGCAGGTCGGCTTCGCGCTGGTCGAGCGAGGGGCGCTGGGCCTGCCACGCACTGCGCAGGGTGAGCAGGACGGCGGGGAGCTCGGTCGGCGTGGTGGTGGTCATGGACCGACTATACGGCGTGCTGTGCAACGCAATGGTAGTGCCGGCCGCTGGCCGGCAGCCCCATGGATCTCCGGCAGACATCGTGCATTTGCCGGCCAGCGGCCGGCACTACCAAACAGAAAGGCCGCGGTCTGCACCGCGGCCCCTGAAACCCGATGGGTGCCGACCGTTGGTCGGCACGCCGGTTACTTGGTGATATCCACGTCCTTGGTCTCGCGCAGGAACAGGCCGCCGATCACCACCGACATCAGCGCGATGATGATCGGGTACCACAGGCCGTAGTACAGGTTGCCGGTACCGGCCACCAGCGCGAACGAGATCGCCGGCAGGAAGCCACCGAACCAGCCGTTGCCGATGTGGTACGGCAGCGACATCGAGGTGTAGCGGATGCGGGTCGGGAACAGTTCGACCAGGTAGGCGGCGATCGGGCCGTAGACCATGGTCACGTACAGCACCAGCAGCCACAGCATGAAGATCGTGCCGGCGATGTTGATGCGTGCGCCATCGGCCTTGGCCGGGTAGCCGGCGGTGGTCAGGGCGGTCTTCAGTTCCGCACCGAACGCATCGGCCTTGGCCTTGCCGTCTTCCTTGGTCAGGCCGGCGGCCTCATACGAGGTGACGCTGGCACTGCCCACGTTCACCATCGCCAGCGAACCGGCGGCGGCGGGCTGCACGTCGTACGGCACGCCGGCCTTGGTCAGCGCGGCGGTGGCCACGTCGCAGGAGCTGGTGAACTTGCGCAGGCCGACCGGATCGAACTGGAACGAGCAGGTGTTCGGATCGGCCACGACCAGGGCCGGCGAGCTGCTGCGGGCTTCTTCGATGGCCGGGTTGGCGAAGTGGGTCAGGCCCTTGAAGATCGGGATGTAGGTGACGGCGGCCAGCAGGCAGCCCGCGAGGATGATCTTCTTGCGGCCGATACGGTCGGACAGCCAGCCGAAGAAGATGAAGAACGGCACGCCCAGCGCCAGCGCGGCGGCGATCAGCAGGTAGGAGGTGGTGGCATCGACCTTCAGCATGCTGCTGAGGAAGAACAGCGCGTAGAACTGGCCGCCGTACCAGACCACGGCCTGGCCGGCTGCAGCGCCGAGCAGGACCAGCAGCATCAGCTTCAGGTTGCCGCCCTTCAGACTGTCACGGAACGGCGTCTTGGAACCCTTGCCCTCGGACTTCATCTGCTGGAACAGCGGCGACTCGCTCAGCTGCAGGCGGATCCACACCGACACGCCCAGCAGCAGGATCGAGACCAGGAACGGAATACGCCAGCCCCAGGCTTCGAAGGCTTCGTTGCCGAGGAAGTAGCGGCAGGCCAGGATGATCAGCAGCGACATGAACAGGCCGAGCGTGGCGGTGCACTGGATGAAGCTGGTGTACAGGCCGCGCTTGTCGTCCGGCGCATGCTCGGCCACGTAGGTGGCGGCACCGCCGTACTCGCCGCCCATCGCCAGGCCCTGGGCCAGACGCAGGATGATCAGGATCACCGGAGCGGCGAAGCCGATCGAGGCGTAGTTGGGCAGCACGCCGACCAGGAAGGTCGAGATGCCCATGATCAGGATCGTGACTAGGAAGGTGTACTTGCGGCCGATGCGGTCGCCGAGGCTGCCGAAGAAGGCCGCGCCGAACGGACGCACGAAGAAGCCTGCAGCGAACGCCAGCAGGGCGAAGATCATGCCCGTGGTTTCATTGACGCCACTGAAGAACTGCTTGGCGATGATGGCCGCGAGCGAGCCGTACAGGAAGAAGTCATACCACTCGAAGACCGTACCGAGGCTCGAGGCGAAGATGACCTTCTTGTGGCCCTTGGTCAGGGTGCCCGCCGCATTGTGCGGGCTGGATGCAGTGCTGGACATGGGACGTTTTCCCTCTGTAGATGCCGACCTGGGTCGGTGGGTGCCGACCGTTGGTCGGCACACAATTCGGTAGGTGCCGGCCGCTGGCCGGCACGCTCTTAGAAGCTGTACTTCGTGGTGAACTGCAACCGGGTGATGTCACCCTTGTTGCCGTTCTCCACTTCGCGACGGCCATACATCAGCTCTGCACCGATATCGACCTTGGGCAGTGGCGAGTAGAAGATGTTGCCGCGGATGCTCTGCACACTCTTGGTCACCAGCGGGCCAAGGATGCTGTCGTTGTCGTAGTCGCTGCGCGCGTAGATCAGGTTGGTGCGCAGCTTCGGCGAGAACGCATGCCGCCAGCCCACGTAGCCGGCAAGCACGCCGGTCGGGTTGAGCTCGTCGCGGGCCACGTCGTAGGCGCTGTCGGCGGTGATGCCCAGGCCGATGTAGCGGGCGATGCCTTCGCCGCCGGTCAGCTGGTAGTGCAGAGAATCGCTGTCACCCATCACCCACTTGCCGCCCAGGGTCAGGCCGCCGGCCACCTTGTCGGCCTTGGCGCCGGTGGCCTGGTTGTCGACCTTCAGCTGACGGACGATGCCGCCGACGCCGAACGTGCCCCAGTTGCCCTTCCAGCCGTAGCGCATGGTCAGATCAGGCAGGCTGCCACGATCGGAGTTGGCGCTGGCGTTGGTCCAGGCGCCGGTAACCGGGTTGCGGGTACCGGTGAGGGTGGTGGTTTCCGGGTTTTCCAGCGCGACGCTGAAGCCGCCCTGGGTGTAGCGCACCTGCGCCTGGCGCACGAAGATCACGCCGTCGGTGGGGCCGACGAAGTCGACCGCTTCCGGCAGTGCGGCCGCGTCCATGAAGTTGGACCAGGTCTGGCCCGCCATCCAGTTGTTCCAGTACATGTAGGCGTGGCGCAGGGTCACACCGTAGGTATTGGTCGCGGTCTGGTTGCCCAGCGAATTGCCGAAGAAGTCCATCTCGAAGAACGCACCGGCCTTGTTGCCCGATTCGCTCACGTTGTCGATGCCCAGGTTGAAGCGCGAGAACTTGGCATGGGCGTTGAAGTCGGTGCCCGAACGCTTGCCGCTGCCGCCGGCGCCTTCTACCGGAGTCTGGCCCGGCAGGTACAGCGAGCGGCCGGTGGCGTCGTCGGCCAGCTGGCCATCGCTGGTCTGGGTGGCCAGGAAGTCGGCCTTGATGAAGCCGCCGATCTTGACCGTGGTACCCGGCGCGGCGCCCGGGGTGATGGTGGTGATCTGGATCGGCTGCTTGCCGGCCGGCACCGAAGCGACCGGCTTCTGCTCGGCCTGCACGGTGCGGACTTCGGTTACGGCCTGCTGGGTCTGGCTGATCTGGGTCTGTTGTTGTTGCTGCGAAGACAGCAGCAGCTGGACCTGGCGTTCCAGTTCGGCAACGCGTGCTTCCAGCGCTTTCTCTTTGGCGGTCTCAGCGAACGCCATGCCCGGTGCGACCAGGGCGACCAACAGGCAGGCCGCCAAAGGTTTGCGCACGGCTTTCAACGTACGGTGGCTCATGTTGCCCTCTCTCCCAAGTGGCAAGGTGATGCCGCGCGTGGGGCACGGTCGAGCCGAGACTGCGGGGCGATTATGTATAGCGGCTATTCGCCATTGGTCGAACCCGGCCCTGCTGGGCGCTCACTTTCGACCATGGTCTAACCAGGGTGGTGACGCGGCCGGGGGTGGATGGGGCAAACTGAAGGGGATCGGTCGCTGCGATGCTGCGACCGCACATACAAAGTCAACGTGCAAGTGAGGGTGCCATGGCTGATATCTACCCCGTCGATCCGCAGTTCGCCGCCAAGGCACGCATCGACAAGACGTCGTACGAACAGCAGTACCAGGCTTCGGTGACCGACCCGGATGGTTTCTGGGGCAAGGCCGCCGAGCGCCTGGAGTGGATGCGCAAGCCGACGAAGATCAAGAACGTCAGCTACGACCTGTCCGATTTCCACATCAAGTGGTTCGAAGATGGCGAGCTCAATGCCAGTGTGAACTGCCTGGACCGCCAGCTGGAGAAGCGTGGCGACAAGACCGCCCTGCTGTTCGAGCCGGATGGCCCGGATGCACCGGCCCAGCACGTGACCTATCGCGAGCTGTACGAGCGCACCTGCCGCCTCGGCAATGCGCTGCGCAACCTCGGGGTCAAGAAGGGCGATCGGGTCACCATCTACCTGCCGATGATCGTCGACGCCGCCGTGGCCATGCTGGCCTGTGCGCGCATCGGTGCGATCCACTCGGTGGTGTTCGGTGGCTTCGCACCGAACTCGATCGCCGACCGCGTCAGCGACTGCCAGAGCAAGCTGATCATCACCGCCGACGAGGGCCTGCGCGGTGGTCGAAGGATTCCGCTGAAGGCCAACGTCGATGCAGCGTTGAAGCTGCCCGGCACGAACACGGTTGAAACCGTGCTGGTAGTGCGCCACACCGGTGGCGCGGTGGACATGCAGGCGCCGCGCGATCGCTGGTTCCACGATGTGGTGGACAGCCAGCCGGCTACCTGCGAGCCGGAACGCATGAACGCGGAAGACCCGCTGTTCATCCTCTACACCTCCGGTTCCACCGGCAAGCCGAAGGGCGTGCTGCACACCACCGGCGGCTACCTGCTGTACGCGGCGTACACCCATGAAGCGGTGTTCGACCTGCGCGAGGACGACATCTACTGGTGCACCGCCGACGTCGGCTGGGTCACCGGCCACAGCTACATCGTGTACGGCCCGCTGGCCAACGGCGCGACCTCGCTGATGTTCGAAGGCGTGCCGAACTACCCCGACACCTCGCGCTTCTGGAACGTCATCGACAAGCACAAGGTGTCGATCTTCTACACCGCCCCGACCGCCATCCGCGCACTGATGCGCGAAGGCGAAGAGCCGGTGAAGAAGACCTCGCGCGCGTCGCTGCGCCTGCTCGGCAGCGTCGGCGAGCCGATCAATCCGGAAGCCTGGCGCTGGTACTACGAGGTGGTCGGCGACAGCCGCTGCCCGATCGTCGATACCTGGTGGCAGACCGAGACCGGCGGCATCCTGATCTCGCCGCTGGCCGGCGCGATGGACCTCAAGCCCGCCTCGGCCACCCTGCCCTTCTTCGGCGTGCAGCCGGCGCTGGTCAATGCCGATGGCGAGATCCAGGACGGCCCGACCGAGGGCAACCTGATCATCCGCGATTCCTGGCCGGGCCAGATGCGCACGGTGTACGGCGACCACCAGCGTTTCATCGATACCTATTTCCGCACCTACCCGGGCAGCTACTTCACCGGCGACGGTTGCCGCCGCGACGAAGACGGCTACTACTGGATCACCGGCCGCGTGGACGATGTGATCAACGTGTCCGGCCACCGCATCGGCACCGCCGAAGTGGAAAGCGCTCTGGTCTCGCACCCGAAGGTGGCCGAAGCGGCCGTGGTCGGCTTCCCGCACGACGTGAAGGGCCAGGGCATCTACGCCTACGTCACCCTGGTGGCCGAAGAGGCTCCGAGCGACGAGCTGCAGAAGGAACTGGTCGCCTGGGTACGCAAGGAGATCGGCCCGATCGCCACGCCGGACCACCTGCAGTGGGCGCCGGGCCTGCCGAAGACCCGCTCGGGCAAGATCATGCGCCGCATCCTGCGCAAGATCGCCGAGAACGCGCCGGACCAGCTCGGCGACACCTCGACCCTGGCCGATCCGTCGGTGGTGGCGTCGCTGGTGGACGAGCGCAAGGTGCGCTGATGGCGTGACCGCAGGCGCAGGACGCGCCAGGGACGTGGCCGGGAGGAGGGACCCGGCCGTGTCCGACTCGTCCTGCACCTGCCATCACGTCGCTCTTTTTCCTGATCGATAAGCTCGACCCATGACCACCCTCCTGATTGCCGATGACCACCCGCTGTTCCGCGAAGCCCTGCGTGGGGCGGTACAGCGGGTCATCCCCGGCGTGCAGCTGTTCGAAGCCGACAGCGTGGAAGCGCTGTACGCGCTGGCCGACCAGCACAACGACGCCGACCTGGTCCTGATGGATCTCAACATGCCCGGTGCGCAGGGTTTCAACGCGCTGGTGCACATGCGCTCGCTGCATCCGCAGCTGCCGGTGGTGGTGGTGTCCGCGCGCGAAGAAGCCACGGTGATGCGCCGAGCGCTCGACCACGGCGCGCTGGGCTTCATTCCGAAGTCTGCGGATTCGGACACCATCGGCCACGCACTGGGCACCATCCTCGATGGTGAGACCTGGGCACCGCCGGAAGCGCACAACGTGCCGCCCACCGGCAGCGAGGAACGCGAAGTCGGCCAGCGCCTGCGTGAGCTGACCCCGCAGCAGTTCCGCGTGCTGCAGATGCTGGGCGCCGGCCGCTTGAACAAGCAGATCGCCTACGACCTCAACGTCTCCGAAGCGACGATCAAGGCCCACGTCACCGCCATCCTGCGCAAGCTGGGCGTCACCAACCGCACCCAGGCCGTGCTGATGGCCGGCAAGCTGGCGATCGACGACGACGCCATCGTGCTGCCGCCGGAAGAAGACTGAAGGTAGTGCCGGCCGCTGGCCGGCATTGGCCTGAAACCGCCTGAAATCGCTTCGGTAGGTGCCAAGCTTGCTTGGCACTTTTGCCCAGCCCCGCCGAGGACGCAATCAGCTCTGGCGGGATGATGGATTCGGTCTCAAGCTGGACGTTCCAACTTCCCGCCCGGAACGATGGACACCTGGACACTGATCGATACCGACGGCTTGAAGATTGGTGTAGTCCAGTGCTTCCGATATGAATCCTGGCGCGTGAGTGGCAGGTTCATGCCTGATCTCGGCTATTCAAGGTACCAGCGGCTCTTCGCCGATCTTGAATATGCAGCCAATGAGCAGTTGTTCACCCATGTCGACGATCTCGAGAGAAGCATCGCTGCATTGCGCATTCGTGCAGTGGGGCCCAGCGGGGAGGACGATCCGCAGCGGGTTGCGAATCTGCAGATCATAGGTGACTGGTGTCAGTTCCAGATCAGTTCAATGACCCGCCCAGCCGTTGAGCAACCTCTCACCCTGCCCTCAACAGAATCGAAAGTATCCGCACGTTGATCGCTTTCGTTCGCGAAGGCTGTCCGGATGGTCCCAGGCCTCCAGGCATGGCCCACCACCATCAGGCACAGCTCCGGTAGGTGCCAAGCTTGCATGGCACGCTTTTGACGTTGCACCTGCCGGCCAGCGGCCGGCACAACCAGGCACGGCTGCGCTCTCGATATAGCCATCGCTATACAAACCAGCCCTGCCTGCGCGTTTCGCTGGAAATGCGCCGCGCGTGAATCGCGATGCTAAGCTGCGCGTCCCCTTGGGGAGTAGCCGGATTCCTACGCAGGAATCGTCCACGTCAACATACTCGGCCAGTGCGCCGTGGCGTGGACAACCATGATGGTTGGCGAGACCAGCGGCCCGCGCGCGCAACGTCAGGTTGGGCGCGAGCGCAGGCCGTGCGTCCGTCCTAGCCCGACCTCAGCCGCCGCCCATGTCCCCCATTTCGATCCTCCTGATCGGCTTTGCCATGTCCACCGATGCGTTCGCCGCTGCAATCGGCAAGGGTGCGGCCATGCGCAAGCCGGTATTCCGCGACGCACTGCGTGCCGGCATCATCTTCGGCGTCATCGAGGCGATCACGCCCATCATCGGCTGGCTGCTCGGCCGTGCCGCCCTGCAGTACGTCGAAGCCTTCGACCACTGGATCGCGTTCGGCCTGCTCGGCGCGCTGGGCATCCACATGATCTACAACGGCCTGCGCCCGGACAGTGCCGACGAAGACGAAGACCCCTCGCAGCACCACGGCTTCTGGAAGCTGGCGCTGACCGGTTTCGCCACCAGCATCGACGCCATGGCGGTGGGCATCGGCCTGGCTTTCATGGACGTGCATATCGGCGTGATGGCAGCGGTCATCGGCCTGTGCACGCTGACCATGGTCACTGTCGGCATCATGCTCGGCCGCGTGCTGGGCAGCATGGTCGGCAAGCGTGCCGAGATCATCGGCGGCGTGATCCTGGTGATCATCGGCGCGACGATCCTGTACGAACACCTGCACGGCCTGGGGTAAAACGCCGAGAGCGAGCGATTGCGTGGTTGCCGGCCAGCGGCCGGCACTACTGAGCGTCGCGCAGCGCGCCCAGGAAGGCGCGCAGCGAGGCCGGCTTGATCGGCTTGGTCAGCACGCGGTAGCCGCGTTCGCGCGCCATCCGCTTCAGCTCGTCGCGACCATCGGCGGTAAGCAGTGCGCCCGGCAGCGGGTAACCGGCCGCCTCGCGCAGCGCTACCAGCGCATCCAGGCCGTCCATGCGGTCGTGCAGGTGGTAATCCACCAGCATCACCTGTGGGTGCTCGGCGATCTTCTCCAGCGCCTGGTCGACGGTGGCCGCAGTGATCACCTGCACCTGCCAACGGCCGAGAAGTGCGCGCATGCCGTCGAGGATCTCCTCGTCGTTGTCCACGCACAGCACGCGCAGGCCCGCCAGCGAATCGCTGCGTACTGGCGCGGCGACGGTCTGTGCGGGTGTGGCCAGCTCGGTGTAGCCCGGCAGCGGTGCCACCCGCGGCAGGATGATCGAGAACATCGAGCCCTTGCCGACCCGGCTGCGTGCGTTCAACCGATGGTCGAGCAGGCGCGAGATGCGTTGGCAGATCGACAGGCCCAGGCCCAATCCCTGTTCGCCCCAGTCGAATGGTTGCTGGTAGCGGTGGAACTCGTCGAAGATCTGCCGCATATGGTGCTCGGGAATGCCGGGGCCGGTATCCCACACCTGCAGTTCCACTTCATCGCCGCGTTGGCGCACGGCCAGCACGATGCGGCCCTGGCGGGTGTAGCGCAGCGCATTGGCCAGGAAGTTCTGCAGCACGCGGCGCAGCAGGCGGCGGTCACTGCGCACCCACGCAGGGCGTGCGAACAGGTCCAGGCGCAGGCCGCGGCCAGCCGCGACCGGGGTGTACTGCGCGGCCAGCTCACGCATCAACGCGCTCACGTCGAACTCGCCGATCACCGGATGCAGGCCGCCGGCATCCAGCCGCGACACATCCAGCAGGCCATCGAGCAGCTCTTCGGCCGCACGCAACGAAGCGTCCACACGCTCGGCCAGATGCTTCTGCTCGTCACTCACGTGATCACTGTCGCGCAGTGCCGAGGCGAACAGGCGCGCCGCGTTCAACGGCTGCAGCACGTCGTGGCTGATCGCCGCCAGGAAACGGGTCTTCGACTGCTGCGCAACCTCGGCCTCATGCGAGCGCTCGGCCACGCGCTGTTCCAGCGTCTCGTTGGCCTCCAACAGTGCTTTTTCCGCGTGCTTGTAGTCGGTGATGTCGTTGTAGCTGGTCACATAGCCACCACCAGGCAGCGCCTGGCCACGCATCTCGATCACCTTGCCATCGCTGCGGGTGCGCTCGAACACGTGCGGTGAACCGGCGCGCATGTAGCCGATGCGGCGGTTGATCTGCACTTCGATATCGCCCTCGCCCAGCTCGCCGCGCTCGGCGTTGTAGCGGATCAGGTCGGCCACCGGGCGGCCCACGTAGAGCATGCCGTCGGGGTAGCCGAACATGTCCTGGTAGCGGCGATTCCATGCGGTCAGCCGCATGTCCGGATCGACCACGCTGACCCCGGCGCTGATGTTCTCCAGCGTGGTCGACAGGATTTCGCGGTTGAAGCGCAGCTCCTGCCCGGCTTCGTCCAGCACGGCCACCACTTCGCCCAGATCCATGCCCGAGCCACGCAGCAGGCTGGTCAGCAGCAGGCGTGCCGACGCCGCACCGATCGATGCGGCCAACAAGCGCTCGGTGAACTGCACCCACGGACGGTCGGCAGGTGCCGAGGATTGCAGTTCACGGCCCAGTGACTGCGCCTGTTCGAAGAACGAACGTCGTGCATGGCGTTCACCCACTACGCGCGAAGCCAGCGCCAGCAGATCGCCCACGTGCACATGACCGGGCCAGCCACCGGCCACCGACGGGCGCTCGGCATACGGGTCGAGGAAGGGTGCGGCACGCAGCCGCTCATCGACACCGGGCCGCCAGCGCGCGGACACCAGCATCATCGTCGCCGCGTTGACCAGCAGCGACCAGAACGTGCCGTGGGTCAGCGGGTCCCAGCCGGTCATGCCGAACAGCTGCTGCGGGCGCAGCCACTCGATGCCGAACGGGCCGTGCTGCACCCAGCCAGCATCGACCCAGCCGGCCATCGTCATCGCCGGCAGCAGCAGGGTGTACAGCCAGGTGGCGAAGCCGAGCAGCATGCCCACCTCGACGCCGCGCCGGCTGGCACCGCGCCAGTACAGGCCGCCGATCAGGCCGGGCGCGAACTGCGCCACCGCCGCGAACGCCATCAGGCCGTACGAGGCCAGCGTGCTGTCGTTGCTGCTGCTGCGGTAGTAGCTGTAGGCCATCAGCGCCAGCAGCAGGATCGCCAGGCGGCGGATCCACAGCACGCGCGAGGCGACGTCGGCGGCCTCCTGGTGGTCACCGCTCCGGCGCAGCAGCACCGGCATCACCAGATCGTTGCTGACCATGGTGGCCAGCGCGATGGACGACACGATCACCATGCCGGTGGCCGCCGAGAAGCCGCCCACATAGGCGATCAGCGCCAGCGCGTTGCGGCCCTCGGCCAGCGGCAGGGCCAGCACCATCGAGTCGTCGGCGACGCTGCCACCGGTGCCGAACAGGGTCACGCCGGCGGTGGCGATCGGCAGCACCATGCCCGAGATCAGCACCAGGTAGCCGCCGAACATCCAGCGCGCGCGGCGCACATCGCGCACGTCACCGCACTCGACCACGGCCACGTGGAACTGGCGCGGCAGGCAGATGATGGCGAGGAAGCTGAGCAGGGTCTGCGAGATGAAGCCCACCGGCGGCAGGCCGGTGAACAGCGTATGCACCGATTCAACCACCGCGTCGGTGCGGTTGCTCAGCCACAGGTAGGCGAACACGCCCACGGCCAGCATCGCCAACAGCTTGATCACCGATTCGAAGGCGATCGCCAGCATCATGCCGTGGTGGTGTTCGGTGGCATCGACCTGGCGGGTACCGAACAGGGTGGCGAACAATGCCATCAGCAGCGCCACGTACAGCGCGGGATCGGTGAAGAAGCCGGTCGGGCCGGTGTTGCCGGTCAGCACCTGCAGGCTCATCGCCACCGCTTTGTACTGCAGGGCCAGGTACGGAATGATGCCGATCAGCGCGATGATCGCCACCAGCGCCGCCAGCCGCCGCGAGCGACCGAAGCGCGAAGAGATGAAGTCGGCGATGGACACCACGTTCTGGCTGCGTGCGATCAGCGCCAGGCGCTCGATGATGCGCCAGCCGAACAACAGCAGCAGCAACGGACCGATATAGATCGGCAGGTAGCCCACGCCGTTGCGCACGGCGGTACCGACCGCACCGTAGAACGTCCACGACGAGCAGTACACGGCCAGTGCCAGGCTGTAGACCACCGGCCGCAGCCACGGCCGGTCGGGGTACATCGGCCGACGGTCACCCCACCACGCCACGCCGAACAGCAGCGCGGCATAGGCAACCGAGACCAGCAGCAGGATCCAGCTGGAGACCACGCGCGCGTTTCCGTCAGGACAGGGGCCAGTAGATCACGACCGTTGGTCGTGATGGTAGGTCACGACGGAGGGGCGCAAGGGTGGCGCGACGGTGGGTCACGACCGTTGGTCGTGACGGAGGCCTCCGTGCCCACCAACGGTGGGCACCCACCAGGAGCCGGCATTACTGGGCCGGCACGCCCATTTCCTTCAGCAGTTCCGGCGCAGGGTAGACCTTGGCCAGCAGCCAGCGCAGGTAGCGCATGTCCACGTGCACGGCGCGCTTGTAGCGCGGGTCGAACCACCAGCTGGCGCTGACCGATTCCCAGTTGCTGTCGAAGTTCAGGCCGATCAGTTCGCCCTTGGCGTTGAGCACCGGCGAGCCGGAGTTGCCGCCGGTGGTATCCAGGTTGGTCAGGAAGTTGACCGTCTGGGTCTTCAGCGCCGGGTCGGCGGTGCTGCCGAAGTCACCCTTGCCGATCGCGGCCAGCAGCGGCTTGGGCGCATCGAACGGATAGGCGTTGGTGTTCTTCTCGACGATGCCGGCCACGGTGGTCACCGGCGAGTAGGTCACGCCGTCGCGCGGATGCAGCGCTTCGACCTTGCCGTAGCTGATGCGCAGGGTGCGGTTGGCATCCGGGTACACCGCGCGGCCCTGCTTGGCACGCCAGGCGAACAGCGCCTGCATGTAGGCCGGGCGCAGGCGCAGCTGCTCGCCTTCGCGGGTCTTGCTTTCGTTCTCGATGCGCAGCTGCGCGGCCACCAGCGGGGCGGCCACGGTGATCAGCGGATCGGCAGCCAGCGCCTTGCCTTCGCGCGCAGCAGCGAAACGGGACAGGCGCTGTGCCTCTTCACCCAGCTGGGTGCCGGCGTACAGGGTGTCCAGTGCCTTCGCCAGCTGCTCCGGGGTACGGCCGAAGGCCGTATCGAACTCGGCCACGCGCTGCGCGTCCGGCAGCTGCTGGTAACGGGTCAGCAGGGTGGTCAGCAGCGCCTTCTCGACCTCCGGCGCGTAGCGGCGCTGGACCTGCTTGAGCACGCCTTCGATCATCGCCTGGTCGCGCTGCTGGAAACCACTCTCGCGCTGCGCGTCCGGCTTGGCAGATTCGATGCGCAGGCGTTCCAGCAGCAGCGCCGAGCGCAGCAGCTGGCTCTGTGCGGCCATCTGGTCCAGCAGCAGGTCACGTTCGCCCACCGCCGCGCCCTGCGACAGGTTGGTCAGCAGCGCCTTGATATCGCCCTGGTACTTGCGGTCGGTGGCAGCCAGCATCGCCGTCTCGTCGGCGGCACGCTGGGCCTTGGCGTCGCTGCGCAACAGGCCTTCCAGCTCACCGGCAGCGCGCTTGCGGTTGTTCTTCAGCGACTGCAGCTGTGAGGCGTAGCGGGTGCGCGCCTGCGCGTCCTTGGCGCTGGCGGCCTCGATGGTGTCGATCATCTGCTGGAACACCGATACGCGGCGCGGCAGCACGGTATCGATCTGGCCAGCGAATTCGGCCGCGGTACGGTGGCGGTAGGTGATGCCCGGGTAACCGGCCAGCATCGCGTAGTCACCTTCCTTCGGACCTTCCACCGACATCTGCAGGTGCGCCGGCGCCTGGTAGGGCACGTTGTCCTTGCTGTACGCGGCCGGCTTGCCGTCCTTGCCGACATAGGCGCGCAGCAGGGTGAAGTCGCCGGTGTGGCGCGGCCACATGAAGTTGTCGATCTCGTCGCCGTAGTTGCCAATCGCACGCGGCGGCGCGTAGACCAATCGCACGTCGCTCAGTTCCAGCTGCGCGATGCGGTAGAAATCGGTGCCGTAGTACATGTTGGCCACCGAGCAGCGCACGCTGCCGTCCTTCTCGCACTCGGCCACGATCTGCTTGCTGGCCGCATCCACCGCATCGAAGTAGGCACGGCCGGTCTTGCCACGCGCCTGCGCCAGCACCTGGTCGGTCACCTTGTCGAAGCCGACGGTGACCAGCACGCGGAAGTCCGGGTTGGCCGGGCGCTCGTCGGCGCGGTCCCTGGCGATGAAGCCACCATTGATCAGGTCATGCTCGGGCGAGCTGTTGTACTGGATCACGCCCATCGCCACGTGGTGGTTGGTCAGCAGCAGGCCGTCCGACGATACGAACGAGCCGGTGCCGCCACCGGCACGCACCACTGCGCTCAGCGGCGGTGCGGTGACATTGGCCAGGTCGGCCGGATTGCCCTTGAAGCCTGCGGCCTGCAGCGGCTTGGCCAGCTCCGGCAGCTGGGTCGGCATCCACATGCCTTCATCGGCGTGGGCGCCGGCGGCGAGGGTCAGGCCCAGGGCCAGGGCGGTGGGAAGGGCTTTGCGTGGTGACATGGGGCAATCCGGTACGACAGAACAGCCCGGGACCATAGCCGCTGGGGGCGGAAGGGGCAACGGCCGATGGTTGGGGGCGTCGTGCACGGTAGTGCCGGCCGCTGGCCGGCAACCCACGCAACTCGGGAGATGAGGGGGAGGGGGCCGCCCCCGGGCGGCCCACACGCCGCGGGGGCGCGCGGGGGGGCTCCCCCCCCCCCCTGCGCGTGTCCCTCTGGCGCGCGCCCCCCCCCCCCCCCCGCCACTACCGCATCGTTACTTCTCCCGCCGCCAGTTGATCGACCCACGGTTTTCCACCGTGCTCGATTCCACTTCCACATCGAAGCCGCGGCGCAGCAGGTACTTCAGCGTGATCACCGAACCGGCACCGACCAGCGACACGCCGTAACCGACGTACAGCTTGGGCGAGATGTACTTGCCGACGCCGATCACCGAGCCACCAAGCGCGCGCGACTGGCTCACGCCGGCATCGTCCAGACCCAGCTTGGCACCCAGCTGCGAGGCCAGCAGGCCGCTGCCGGCCGACAATGCCGCCGAGGCCGCATTGACCTGCTGCGTCTGGTCGCTGCTGGCGCCGGTCAGGCTGCGTCCCAGCACCAGATAAGCCAGGGCTTCGGACTGCGACATCGCCGGATCGGACCACACGTCCGCACGCGGCTGCTGCGCACGCCCGGTCACGTCGATACCAGCAGTGACATCACCGATCCGGCGCTCGGCACGGATGTTGATGCGCGGGTCGGACACCGCGTTGTAGTTCCAGGTGAGGTTGCCGCGGGTGATGGTCAGGTCCTGCCCGTACGCCTTGTAGCGGCCACTCACTTCCAGCCCGCCATTGGCGGTCATTTCGCGGCCAGGCTTGGCCCAGACCTGCATCTTGCCGGTCAGCGCGCCCTTCAGGCCGAAGCCGGTCATCTTCACCTTGTCACCGAGGCTGACCGTCAGCTCCATGTCCAGCGGCGAGGTACGCGACTCTTCCGGATCGGCCGGGTCGAGCACCACCACGTCTTCGGACACCGAGGTGCCGCGGTCCAGGCGCTCCAGATCGATGTCGGCCTCGGGCACGTGCACGGTGCCACGCAGCTCCATCGCGGCCTTGGCCAGGGTGAAGTCGAGGTTGGGATTGGCGACGATGCGCAGCTCGCTGGTGTTGGACAGCAGCACGTTGTCGCCGTGGATCTTCAACTGCAGCGGCTGTGCATCGCCGAACCACGACAGGCCACCATCCACGTACAGCGTGCCCTGGCCGGAGTTGGCCTGCGCGGTGATCTTGGCCGAACCATCGGGCTGGGCCACGAAGCTGCCCTTGCCCTGGTCGAAGGTCAGGCCCAGCGCCGGGAATTCACCCTTGAAGTTGCTCAGCTGCGCGTCACCGCCCAGCGACGGCTGGCCACGCGTACCGCGCAGGCTGACGTGGCCTTCGATCAGGCCGGTCGGTCGCACGATGTCCGGCGAGAACAGCTCCAGCCAGTACAGCCGCGACATGTTGAGGTAGAGCTCGCCGTTCAGCGGTGCGCTGGCTTCCCAGCCGGTCTGCATCCTGGCGTCGACGAAGCCGTTGCCCTGGAAGCCCATGCCCAGGTAGCCCTTGATGCTGGCCGGGGTCATGTCGAGCTTGAGCGAGAACTGGTCGTAGCGCACCAGCTCGCCACGGGTGGTGTCCCCCACGGCATTGCGGTTCTCACCCAGGCGCACGCCGCCTTCCTTCGAGCGCACTTCCACATGGCCTTCCCAGGCGTTGCCGCGCGGGCGGATCTGCGCGTCCAGGCTGACATCGCCACGCAGGTAGATGCGACGGCCGGACTGCGGCGGCAACCACGGCTGCACCAGCGCCAGTGGCAGCGCATCACTGCGCACCACCAGGCCCTCGCGCGGCCAGTTGGCCTGTGCGCACAGTGTGCCGCTGCTGGCGGCAGCCAGGCAGGCTTCGCCCAGCGTGTAGTTGCTGCCGTTGATCGCGAACGCCGCCGGTGCTCGCAGCGACCAGGCATCGCCCTTCACCGGTGCGATGCGCAGCGCGGCCAGCTCGCCGCGCCACTGCGCGCCCTGCTGGCGCACGCTGCCCTGCAGCTCGATCGCGCCCATCTCGTTGCGGGTCTGCGCGGCCAGGCGCAGGTTGGAGACACTGCCCTGCGCATCCACATTCAAGCGTTCCAGCAGCATGCCGGCATTGACCTGCTGGCCCTGGATCGCCAGTGTGCCGCTGTCGCCACGCCACGGCAGGTGGCCCTTGATGCTCACGCTCTCGGCGCCGTAGCCGTCCCAGTTGAGGTTGTTGCCGACCAGGTCGGCGGTGATGTCCGGCGCATCGCGCGGGCCCTTCACCTGTACCTGGCCACGCAGGCCGCCATCGGCGCCCGGCAGCAGGTCACTCAGCTGCAGCGGTTCGAAACGCGCATCGATGTCGAGGCGGTCACCGACCTTGCCCGAAGCGGTCACCCGGCTGCTGCCCAGCGACAGCTTCAGGTCACCCTGGCCCTGCGCGCCCTGCAGCGCGAACTTGCCCTGCGCGTCCAGGTTGCGCTGACGCAGCACGCCCTTCAACGACGGCAGATCGACCGTGGCTTCCAACGTGCCGGCGGTACCCGGCGGTGCGTTTGCCGGCGGCGGCAGCTGGCGGCCCTTGGAGGCCAGGTTGCCGGACAGGCGGCCATTCCATCCCGGCACGAAATAGCCGGGGTCGAAGTCCTTCAGCGTGGCCTTGGCATCCCAGTCCAGCTGCGGTGCCCACGCCACCTGGCCTTCCACCTGCAGCTGGCCACCTGGGGTCTGCGCCTGCAGCTGGTGGATCGACGCGGCCTGATCGTTGCCGCGCACATCGAAGTGCAGCTGTGCCTTCTGCGCGTCGCGCTCGACCTCGGCGCGGCCGATCGCCGCCCAGGCCTTCAGGGTACCGGCCAGGCCGAAGCGTGCTTCCTTCAAGGTGACCGGCACCGGGGCGCTGCCGGCGGTGTTCGGGTCCGCCGCTGGCACGTAGGTCAGGTCATGTGCGACCACCGAGAAGTTGAGCTTCTGCTGGTCTTCCTGGCTGAAATCGGCGGTGCCTTCCAGCCGCGCCTCACCGCCAAGACCCTTCACCAGCAGCGGTGAGACTTTCAGCACCTGGTCCTTCAGCGATACCACCGACGGTGCCAGTTCCAGTTCCTGATCGCCCTGTTTCACCTTGCCACGCAGGTTGGCGTTGCCGCCCTTGCCGGCGGCGGTGAAGTCCAGTGCCAGCGGCGCGATCGCCGAGCTGGCCAGTGCCGGCGACAGCAGCGCCAGATCCAGCTCGTCACTGCGGATGCTGGCGCTCCAGCTCGGATCGGTACGGCCATCGAACACCAGCATCGCGTGCAGCGGCTTCGGCGCGCGCCCGGCTACGGCCACTTCCATGTGCGACAGGTCACCGCGCGCGACCAGGCCGACGGTGGCGGCCGTGCGGCCACGCGGCGCCGGCAGCACCGCGGTGACGGTCACATCGGTCTCGTAGTCCTTGGCCGGGATGTAGCGGCCCTGGGCAGTGAAATTGCCCATGTCGCTGTCCACCACCAGCTTGTGCGCCTGGAACTCGCCATTGGCGATCTCGATGCCGCCGCGCACGCGACTGATGTCGATCACCGGCTCGTTGGCCTGGCTGATGCGGAAGCCGTCGATGGCGATGGCATCGGCCTGGATCGCCAACGGCATTTCGATCTGCGGCAGCGAATCGGGCCACGACGGCAGCTTGAAAGACTCGTCACTCTTGGCCAGGTTCAACGTTGCGTTGGTCAGCTCCAGCTTGTCCAGCAGCAGCTTGCGGCCCAGCAGCGGGCGCAGGTCCGGCTCCAGATGGGCGCGCTCGGCGTGGAAATGGATGTCGTCGTAGCGGAAGTCGACGTTGTACAGGGTCAGCGGACCGGCCACCGGGCCGTCCACCTTGTCCCAGGTGAAGCTGGCGCCCACCGGCAGCCGTGCCACCACCTGCGCCAGCAGCACGTCACGGCCGGCCACGGTCTGCAGCAGCCAGTACACCGCCAGCAGGGCCAGCAGCACCAGGCCCAGCACGCCCACACCGGACCAGGCCCAGAAGCGGCGGCGGCGGTAGAAGCGCACGCGCGGCGGCGTGGTCGGGTTCGGAGTGGGTGCGGGCGTACTCACAGGTCCGCTCCGATGTTGAGGTACAGCTGGAACTGCGAATCCGGGTTGTTCAGGCCATGCGCGATATCCACGCGCACCGGGCCCACCGGCGATTTCCAGCGCACGCCGAAGCCGACGCCGGTATGCAGATCGATGGTGTTGTCGAAGGCGCTGCCGGTATCGACGAACACCGCCGCACCCCAGGGGCCACCATTGAAATAGTGCTCGTACTCGGCCGAGCCGATCACCAGGTTCTTGGCGCCCAGCGCGTACTTGTCCGGTGCCGGGGTCCGCGGGCCCACCTCGCGATAGGCATAGCCGCGGATGCTGCGGTCACCACCGGCGAAGTAGCGCAGGCTGGGCGGCATCGCCACCAGATCACTGGTCCAGGTGGTGCCACCCTCGCCGCGCAGGATCAGGCGGTTGCTTTCGCCCACCGGGATGTACCAGCGCAGCACGGCATTGGCCTGCACGAAGCTGGTGTCCGAACCGGCACCTTCAACGCCGGCACGCATCGTCGCAGTACCGCTGATGCCCTTGCGCGGGAACAGTTCGTCATCGACGTTGACGTAGTCGGCGACCATCTGCGGGTACACCAGCGTCGAGGTGTTGTAGACCGCGTCGGTGAATTCGGTGCCGGAGGCATAGCGCCAGCGCTCGCGCAGCGCGTTGATCGAGGCGATCGCGGTCCAGTGTTCGTTGATCTCGCCGCTGCGGCTGGCGATCAGCTTGAAGTTGCGCAGGTCGATGTAGTCGGTCTGCTCGTCGTAGGCGCTGGCAGCGAAGGTGTACCAGCCATCAAGCCAGTTGAAGGCCGGAATGCGGTAGCTGGTGACCAGGCTCTTGCGCTTCTGCGCATAGTCCAGCTGCGTGTTCATCTTGTGGCCGCGGTTGTTCAGCCACCGCCGTTCGATGCCACCGCGCACACCCGGGCCACTTTCGCTGCCGTAGCTCAGACCCGCGGTGTAGATGGTGCGCTTGGCACGGGTCAGCTTCACATCCACCGGCACTTCGCCGTTCGCATCGGCCTGGTCGGGCCGCGGCTGGATGTCGATCACGCTGAAGTAGTCCAGCTTGGTCAGCGACTCGCGCAGCCGGTCCAGCTTGCCCTCGTGGAAGTAGCTGCCCTGTTCCCAGTACACCAGCGGATCGAACAGCTTGTCGACGAAGTAGTCCTGCTCGAAACGCACCGGTCCCATGTTGTAGCGACGGCCGCTGTCCCAGGTCAGGTCGATGTCGGCGGCGTTGTCGGCACGGGTGATCTGCACCTGACGCTGGGTGTAGTCGGCATCGAAATAGCCACGTTCGGCCAGGCGGCGGGTGACGGTGATCTTGCTGGCTTCGTACTGCGTATGTTCGAAACGCTGGCCCTTGCGCGGCTTGAACGCGGCCAGATCGTCCTGCAGGTACTGGTCGTACATCGCCGGTCCGGTGATGTCGATGTGCTCGCGGCGGACGGTCACCGGGGTGCCCTTGTCGACATGGATCAGCACGCGCACGTGCTCGTCCTCGCGCGGCGCCTCGACCTTGATCACCGGGTTGTAGTACCCGAACGGTTCCAGTGCCTGGCGGGTCTGCCGCTCGGCCTGTGACAGCAGGTACTCCAGGCGCGATTCGCCCTGTTCCTTGCCGATCGTGTCGTACAGCGACAGCGATTCCTGGATGTTCTCGATGATTGCGGCGTCGTCGCCCTTGTCCAATCCCTTGATGTCCACCTTGTCGATGGTGCCGCGCGCGTGGGCCACGGAGGTGGCGGCCAGCGACAGGACCATCAGCGGCAGGGCGTATTTCTTTGGCTGCATGCGGCACAGCATACCGACCGAAGGTGACGATGCGAAATGCATCACGTCATTCGGGATCGGTTGTTAAGTGGCGGTCAAAATACGCGCCTTTGTGGCGATCATCGTGATCGCAGCCGAGGATGCCGGCATCGTGCGCGATGCCGGCAATGACCCCGATGGACATCCGCCAGCGGTGATCCGGTAGTGCCGGCCGCTGGCCGGCAACCCACAGATCGATCCGATGCGCGGTGGCCATGCCGGCCAGCGGCCGGCACTACCGATACGGGCGTCAGCTCGACAGATGCTCGATCGCTGCCACCTTGCCCAGGCGCTCGCCCAGCATCGTCAGCAGCGCCAGGCGGTTGCCACGCAGCGCCGGATCCTCGGCATTGACCATCACGCCATCGAAGAACGCGTCGACCTGCGGGCGCAGGCGTGCCAGGCGCGCCAGCACAGCCACATAGTCCTTGTGCTGCAGGCTGGCGCCGGTGTCGTCGATGGCCGCGGTGACCGCTTCAGCCAGCGCGCGCTCGGCGTCTTCCTGCAGCAGCGCCGGGTCGATCTGGGCCGGGATGTCGCCTTCGGCCTTGCGGAGGATGTTGCGGATGCGCTTGTTGGCCGCAGCCAGCGCCTCGGCTTCCGGCAGCGCGGCGAAGGTGCCGATCGCATCCAGGCGGCGGTCGAAGTCGTACAGCGAGGCCGGCCTCAGCTCGGCGACGGCGTTGAAGTGCGTGGCCGGCACGCCCTTGTCGGCGTAGTAGCCCTTCAGGCGGTCGAGGATGAAGTCGTACAGCTCGCCGACGTCGGCCTGCACGTTGCGCGCGGCCAGGCCGGCGTTGGCGCTGGCCAGCAGCGCACGCAGGTCCAGCTCGAAGCCGCTTTCGATGATGGTGCGGGCCAGGCCCAGCGCGTTGCGGCGCAGGGCGAACGGGTCCTTGTTGCCGGTCGGCTTCAAGCCTGCGGCGAAACCACCGGCCAGCGTGTCGACGCGTTCAGCAATCGCCAGCACCTTGCCCAGTGGCGACAGCGCGATGTCGTCACCGCCGAAGCGCGGCTGGTAGGCCTCGTCGATGGACAGCGCCACATCGGCCGATTCACCACCGGCCACGGCGTAGTGGCGGCCGGCGATGCCCTGCAGTTCCGGGAATTCGTTGACCATGCGCGACTGCAGGTCGTTCTTGGCCAGTTCGGCCGCACGTTTGGCCTGCGCGGCGTCGGCGCCGACCTGGCGGGCGATCACTTCGGCCAGAGCGGCCACGCGCGCCACCTTGTCGGCCACGCTGCCCAGCTTGGCCTGGTAGGTCACCGTTTTCAGGCCGTCGCCCATCGACACCAGGCCCTGCTTCAGGTCCTCGTCGAAGAAGAACTTGGCATCGGCGAAGCGCGGGCGGATCACGCGCTCGTAGCCCTTGGCCACTTCGGCCACGTCCTTCGATTCGATGTTGGCGATGCCGATGAACTTCTCGGTCAGGGTGCCAGCGGCATCCAGCACCGGGAAGAACTTCTGGTTGATCTCCATCGTCTCGATCAGCGCTTCCTGCGGCACCGCCAGGAACGCACGTTCGAAGCTGCACAGCACTGCCGACGGCCATTCGACCAGGTTCACCACCTGTTCCAGGTTGTCGTCGGTGATGCGGGCGCTGCCACCGGCCTTGGCCGCAGCGGCCTCGACCTCGGCGACGATGCGCGCGCGGCGCTCGCTCGGGTCGACCAGCACGAAGGCGGCGCGCAGGGCTTCAACGTAGTCCTGCGGCTGTGCCAGCGACACGGCCTGGTCGTGGTGGAAACGATGGCCGCGGCTGACACGGCCGGCCTGCAGGCCGAACAGCTCGGCCTCGACCACGTTGGCACCGTGCAGCAGCACCAGCCAATGCGCCGGGCGCGCGAAGCCCCAGGCGTGGTCGCCCCAGCGCATCGGCTTGGGAATCGGCATCGCCGCAATCGCCTCGCGCAGGATCTCCGGCAGCAGGCTGGCGGTGCTCGCGCCCGGGGTCACCGCGCGGTGCACGAAGCGCTCGCCCTTGTTGTCGGTGGTCTTTTCCAGCGCGGTCCAGTCGATCCCGGCCTTGGCGGCGAAGCCCTGCAGGGCCTTGGTCGGCTGGCCTTCGGCATCCAGCGCGATGTTCAGGTACGGGCCCAGCACTTCGCTGTGCTGTTCCGGCTGTTCCAGGCCAACGCCCGGCAGCAGCACGGCCAGGCGGCGCGGAGTCGACAGCGGGCGCGCATCGCCCAGTTCCAGCGCGACGCCGCGCTTGCGCAGGCCGTCGACAACGCCATCGAAGAACGCCTGGGCGAGGCCCGGCAGCGCCTTGACCGGCAGCTCCTCGGTGCCCAGTTCGATCAGCAGGGGGGACAGTTGGCTCATCGTTTCAATCCTGTGGTGGGGGCGCAGCGCGCGACGCGTCCGGCGCCCCGGAGTAAGGGGGAGAGCGGCCGTCAGGCCTTCTTCGCGCCCGGGAAGCCCAGCTTCTCGCGCTGCTCGTAGTACGCCTTGGCCACCGCCTGGGCCAGCGCGCGCACGCGCAGGATGTAGCGCTGGCGCTCGGTCACGCTGATCGCGCGGCGCGCATCCAGCAGGTTGAAGGTGTGGCTGGCCTTCATCACCTGCTCGTAGGCCGGCAGCGGCAGGTTCACTTCCACCAGCTTCTGCGCTTCGCGTTCGCAGGCGTCGAAACGGTGGAACATCTCTTCCACGTCGGCGTACTCGAAGTTGTAGGTGCTCTGCTCCACCTCGTTCTGGTGGTAGACGTCGCCGTAGGTCACCGGCTGGCCGTCCGGGCCATAGGTCCAGACCAGGTCGTAGACGTTGTCGCAGTTCTGCAGGTACATGCACAGGCGTTCGAGACCGTAGGTGATCTCGCCCAGCACCGGGCGGCACTCCAGGCCACCAGCCTGCTGGAAGTAGGTGAACTGGGTCACCTCCATGCCGTTGAGCCAGACTTCCCAGCCCAGGCCCCAGGCGCCCAGCGTCGGCGACTCCCAGTTGTCCTCGACGAAGCGCAGGTCGTGCACCAGCGGGTCGATGCCCAGTGCCTTCAGCGAATCCAGGTACAGCTGCTGGATGTTGTCCGGCGCCGGCTTCATCGCCACCTGGTACTGGTAGTAGCGCTGCAGGCGGTTCGGGTTCTCGCCGTAGCGGCCGTCGGTCGGGCGGCGCGAGGGCTGCACGTAGGCCGCGTTCCAGCTCTCCGGACCGATCGCACGCAGGAATGTGGCCGGGTGGAAGGTACCGGCGCCCACCTCCAGGTCGAGCGGCTGGATGAGCACGCAGCCCTGCTGGGCCCAGAACTGGTTCAGGGTCTGGATCAGGCCCTGGAAGGTGATCGGAACGGTCGGGGTCGCGGACATGCGTACGAGTCTTGGCCGGCAAGGGGGTGCGTTAGTATAACGGCCGACCTGCGGGGCATTCCGTACCCGGGAGGAGCAGGCAGATGGAACATCGGCTGCCGGTGGGCACGCCCGGCGAGGCTGGCGGCGTACCGCTGCCGTGGGGACGGCTGCAGTTCGAGCAGATTGCCGCGGCCCTGATCGCCGATGGCCTGGTGGCCGAGCAGGACCGCGAGCGCATGCGCTTTTCCGCGCAGGGCGCACGCAACGCCAGTGAAGTGCACCCGCTGGTGCTGCTGTCCAACCTCAAGCTGGCCGCCAACGGCGGTGGCGAACTGACCCTGGAGCGCCTCACCGAGTGGCTGGCGCAGCGCACCGGCAGCCGCTACCTGCGCATCGACCCGACCCGGGTCGACGTCGCCGCGGTCACCGCGCTGGTCTCCCATGCCTACGCGCGCCGCCACCGTTTCCTGCCGTTGGCGGTGGATGCCGAGCGCGTGCTGGTGGCCACCAGCGAGCCACTGGTGCAGGAATGGCGCCGCGACCTGCAGCACCTGACCCGCCGCCGCATCGAGCTGGCGGTGGTCAACCCGCTGGACCTGCACCGCTACACCATGGAGTTCTACGGGGTGACCCGCTCGGTGCGCGGCGCCCGTGGCGACGTGCGTGGCGAAGCCAATACCACCCTGCCCAGCTTCGAACAGCTGGTGGAGCTGGGCCGCACCGGCGACGTCAATGCCGACGACCAGCACATCGTGCATATCGTGGACTGGCTGCTGCAGTACGCCTACGAGCAGCGCGCCTCGGACATCCACCTGGAGCCGCGCCGCGAAATGGGGCGCATGCGCTTCCGCATCGACGGCGTGCTGCACAAGGTGTTCGAGGTACCGCCGGCGGTGATGACCGCGGTGGTCAGCCGCATCAAGGTGCTCGGCCGCATGGACCTGGCCGAACGCCGGCGCCCGCAGGATGGCCGCATCAAGACCCGTTCGCCGGGCGGCCGCGAGGTCGAGATGCGTCTGTCGACCATGCCCACCGCCTTCGGCGAGAAGTGCGTGATGCGCATCTTCGACCCCGATGCCGCGTTCAAGAGCATCGACCAGCTCGGTTTCAGCCCGCAGGAGGCCGCTGGCTGGAATGCGCTGGTGGAGCGTCCGCACGGCATCGTGCTGGTGACCGGCCCGACCGGCTCGGGCAAGACCACCACCCTGTATTCCACGCTGAAGCGCCTGGCCACGCCGGACGTGAACGTGTGCACGGTGGAGGACCCGATCGAGATGATCGCGCCCGAGTTCAACCAGATGCAGGTGCAGACCAACATCGACCTGGATTTCGCCAGCGGCGTGCGCACGCTGCTGCGGCAGGACCCGGACATCATCATGATCGGCGAGATCCGCGACCTGGAAACCGCGCAGATGGCGGTGCAGGCCTCGCTGACCGGCCATCTGGTGCTGTCCACCCTGCATACCAACGACGCGCCCTCGGCGGTCACCCGCCTGCTCGACCTGGGCGTGCCGCACTACCTGCTGGCCAGCACCCTCAACGGCATCCTTGCCCAGCGCCTGGTGCGCACGCTGTGCCCGCACTGCAAGCAGCCGCACAGCCTCGGCGCCGCCGACTGGGCGGTGCTGGCTGATAGCCATGCCGCATATCCAGATGCCGCCACGCCCTGTCGGCCGGTCGGTTGCCTGGAGTGCCGGCGCACCGGATTCCTCGGCCGCATCGGCCTGTATGAGTTGCTGCCATTGGGCTCGCGGCTGCGCGGGCAGATCCGCGCCGACATGGATCTGGCCGGTTTCAGCCGGGCTGCGCGGGCTGAAGGGCTGCGAACCCTGCGCCAGGCCGGGCTTGAAAAGGTGGCGCAGGGGCTGACTACAATCGAGGAAGTCCTGTCAGTGCTGCCGCCCCCGGATGAACCCAGCCCCGTTCCTGATCCTTGAAACCGGCCGCCCGGTACCGTCGCTGCGCCGCTACGGGCGCTTTCCGCACTGGATCCGCGTCGCCGCCGGGCTGGAAGAGCACGAGACGGTGGTGGTCGATGTCGAACACGGTGGCGCCCTGCCCGACCCACATGCCTTCGCCGGCGTGCTGGTGACCGGCTCGGCCGCCTTCGTCACCGACCACGCCGAGTGGAGCGAGCGCAGCGCCGCATGGCTGCGCCAGACCGCCCACGACAACCTGCCGGTATTCGGCATCTGCTATGGCCACCAGCTGCTGGCGCACGCGCTGGGTGGCGAGGTGGCCTACAACCCGGCCGGGCGCGAGTCCGGCACGATCGAGCTGGAACTGCAGCCGCAGGCCGCGCAGGACCCGCTGTTCCAGGGCCTGCCGCAGCATTTCGCCGCCCACGCCACCCACCTGCAGACGGTGCTGCGCGCGCCGGAAGGTGCCCAAGTGCTGGCACGCTCGCCGCTGGACGGCTGCCACGCCTTCCGCTGGGGCCGCCAGGCGTGGGGCGTGCAGTTCCATCCGGAATTCGCCACCCACCACATGCGCGGCTACGTGCGCGCCCGCGCCGACTGCATCGGCCGCCACGGCGGCTGCGCCCGCAGCATCGAGCGCGCGGTCAGCGCCGCACCACTGGCCCGCCAGCTGTTGCGCCGCTTCGTCCGCCAGGCGCGGCTGTCTTCAGCCCAGCCGGTGGCAAAACAGGGATAATCGGCGGCACGGGCAGCCGCCCGGCCCCCTCCTGTCCTTCCCGGATGTCCATGAAAGAGATTCGCAAGCTGCCGGCCTCGGCGGGCGCCCAGTGGTTGCTGGATACGTTCTCCCTGTACCGGCGTGCGCCGCTGCAGCTGGCCCGGATCGGCCTGACCTGGCTGCTGGTGAGCTGGGTGGTGACCCTGCTGTCGACCTTGATTCCCGGCGCCGCCGGCATGGCAGTACAGCTCATGACCCTGGCCATTTCGCCGATCATGTTCGGCGGCATGCTGTATGCCGTGGGCGAGATCGACGAAGGCCGCCCGGGCCTGGCCTCGCACCTGCTGCAGCCGATCCGCGACCACCGCGTCAGCCACCTGCTGGTGCCGCTGGCGATCCAGGTGCTGGCGGTGCTGCTGCTGGGCGCACTGTTGTTCATGATGATCGGCCGCGAGGGCTTCACCGCCTTCAGCGAGGTCATGACCAAGATGGAAGAAATCAGCCGCAGCGGCCAGCAGATCAAGCCGGACGACGCGGCCGCGCTGGTCGCCAACCTGCCGGCCAAGCGCATCGCGCTGTGGATGCTGCTGGTGTTCCTGAGCGCGGTGGCGCTGTCGCTGGCGATGTTCACCCAGCCGGCGCTGGTGGTGTTCGACAAGCAGAGCGGCATGCACGCGCTGCGCCTGAGCCTGCAGGGCTGCATCGAGAACATCGGCGCGATGTTCGTGTTCGCCGCGCTCGGCCTGATCGCCGCGTTCTGCATGTACATCCTGTTCGTGATCGTGATCCAGATCGCGATGCTGATCGGTGGCCCGCTGGCTGCGGCCTTCATCGCCCAGCTGGTGCTGACCACGGTGCTGATGCCGCTGTATGTCGGCGCGGTCTACGCCGCGTGGAAGCAGATGTTCGTGCATCGCGGCAGCCGCGCGGCCCCACCGATCCCGACCACGCCGACCTCAAGCGACGTGTTCCACGCATGACGGAAAAGGGGACGGAGGGGATTAAGTCGTTTATGCCCAGTGTGTGCAGCTAACGACTTAATCCCCTCCGTCCCCTTTTTTTCTTTCAGGCGGCGGGTTTCTTCACTACCGACGACGGCACCAGCCAGCGTGCGGCGTGGATGCCCAGCTCGTAGAGCAGGCACATCGGAATCGCCAACATCAGCTGCGAGACCACGTCCGGCGGGGTCAGCACTGCGGCCACCACGAAGATGCCGACGATTGCGTAGCCACGGCCTTCCTTGAACTGCTGCGGCGTCACCCAGCCCAGCAGCACCAGGATCACCATTGCCACCGGCAGTTCGAAGCTGCCGCCGAAGGCAAAGAAGATCGCCAGCACGAAATCCAGGTAGGCGTTCGCATCCGGGGTGATCGCGATCACGTCCGGGCTGAAGGTGGTCAGGAAGTGGAACACCGCCGGCAGCACCAGGAAGTAGGCAAAGGCGCAGCCGGCGTAGAACAGCAGCACCGACGACACCAGCAACGGCACCGCCAGGCGCTTCTCGCGCGCATACAGGCCCGGGGCGACGAACGCCCACAGCTGGTACAGCAGCCACGGCACCGCCACGAACAGGGCCACGAAGAAAGTCAGCTTCAGCGGGGCGAAGAACGCACCGGCCGGGTTGGTGGCGATCATCGTCTGCCCGTTCGGCAGCTGCGAGACCAGCGGTTCGGCCAGCGCGTTGTACAGCTTCTGGGTAAACGGCAGCAGCGCCAGCAGCACCACGCCCAGGCCCAGCAATGCGCGCACCAGGCGGCCGCGCAGTTCCACCAGATGTTCGACCAGCGAGCTTTCGCCGAAATCCTGTTCACTCATGGCTGGCGCTCCGGGCTGCTCTGCGGCGGCGGCGCACCGGCTTCAGGGGGTGTCGCCGGCGTCGGCTCGGGAGCAACGCTCTCCTGTGCCGGCGCATCGGCGTCGGGCACGGCGCTCATGTGCGGCGGAAGATCTGCGGGCGCCGGCGCGCGCACCTCCTGCGCCAGCGTATCGCCCTGCTGCTGGGCCTCCTGCGCTTCGCGACGGATCGCTTCACCGCTGGCGCGCAGCTGGTTCTCGGTGTCCTGCATGCCCTGGCGCACGTCCTGCATCTGCCGCTTGATGTCCTCGGCCTGCAGTTCGCGCTCCAGTTCCTGTTTCACCGAATCCCACTGATTACGGGCACGTCGCACCCACAGGCCGGCGAAGCGGGCCGCCTTGGGCAGGCGCTCGGGACCGAGCACCACCAGGGCGACCACCGCAATCACCAGCAGCTCGCTGAAGCCGATATCAAACACCGCGACCGCTCCGGATCAGCGAGCGTTACGGTCGTGCTCGTCCTGCGCGGCGCGCGAGGCGTCCTGGCTGCGCGATTCATCGCCCAGCTGCGCGTTCGGCTTGTCCTCGTCGCGCATGCCCTTCTTGAATTCCTTGACCGCCGAACCGAGATCCTTGGCGCCACTGGTCAGGCGCTTGGTGCCGAACACCAGCAGGACGATGGCCAGCACGACCAACCAATGCCAGATGCTGAAACTGCCCATAAAGACGCTCGTTACGTTAGTGATCAGGCTGTCGAGCATAGCGCACCGGGTGTCAGCCGGCGCGCGTGACGAAAGTCAGTTTCCGCCCAGCGTTTCCGTGCGGATTTCGCCGTCGTTGACCGGCTGGAAGCCCTGCTGCTGCGGCGGCGGGTTCTGCGGCACGTTCTGCAGCGGTGCGGTAGTGGCTTCGGCCGGGGCGGCCGGCGCTGCCTGAACAGGCGCCGGAGCAACCGCCGGGGCCGCTGCCGGGCGCGGCGCGCTACCGCCGTTGCCGCTGCGGTTGTTACGCGCGGCGTAGGTGGCCTCTTCCAGGCGGTCGCGGAACGCGACCACATCCATCGACGGCGAACCGGCCGCGCGGCCTTCGAAGATCATGCGCGGCGTGGTGTTGCTGCCGTAGGCGTCCAGATTGGCGGCATCGTCGATCTGCAGCACCGCACCATCCAGGGCGACACCGGCGAACAGGCCGCGGGCGCGCGACCAGGACCAGATTTCGGCCTTCAGCTGACCGTCGGTGGCGGCGGCGGCATTGCGGCCGACCGGGCCGGCGGCGACACCCGCATCGGCGCCCAGCGTGAACTTGCCGTTGACCAGGTTGTCCAGGCTACGGTCGTTGCGGAACACCAACACCACATCGGAAGACTGCACGCCGGCCTGGAAGCCGATGCTGCCGCCGGTGAGCTTCACGAACACCGGGTTGGACCAGGCACCGTTGGGCATGCGCACGGACATCAGGCCGTGGCCACGACGACCGCCAATGACCAGACCGGCCTTGATCGTGTCGGGAATGACGATGACCGCGCGGCCTTCGTCGAGCAATTTGTCCGGAATGCCCTGTTCAGGGATTTCCTGGATTTCAGCCAGCACGCGCACGGCATTGCGGGCACGCTGGTCTTCCTGCGGTCCGGCCATGGCCTGGCTGGACAGCAGGCTGGCGGCGATCAGCAGGGCTTGGATCGGGCGACGCATGGCAGGCTCCAGAAGTCAGTCCATAGGAAGATATAGCAAGTGACTGAAATTAGTAGTGTTGTCATGAATCCCCAATGAGCGTTCCCTGCTCACATTGATGCGCGCTATGCCTGCAATCCGAACCCTGCATCCCGGCGCGGCACCGGATCGGCGACAATACCGCTCATGCTCGACGCACCCGATACCGCCGTGCTGGCGGTCAACCTAGGCACGCCCGAGACGCCGACGGCCCCCGCCGTACGCCGTTACCTGGCTGAATTCCTGTCCGACCCCCGCGTGGTCTCGATCCCGGCACTGCTGTGGCAGCCGTTGCTGCGCGGACTGATCCTGCCGCTGCGCAGCAGCCGTTCAGCGGCCAAGTACGCCCAGGTCTGGCTGCCGGAGGGCTCTCCGCTGATGGTGCATACGCGCCAGCTGGCGCAGGCCATGCAAGCGCTGTTGCCGACCCTGACGGTGCGCCATGCAATGCGCTATGGCGAACCGGCGCTGGCCAGCGAACTCGACCGGCTGGCGGCCGACGGTGCGCGCCGCATCGTGGTGCTGCCGCTGTACCCGCAGTACTCCACCACCACCACCGCCTCGGTCGAAGACCGCGTCGATGCCTGGCAGCGCCGCAATCCGGGCGTGACCGTGAGCCTGGTACGCGACTATTCGGTCGATCCGGGCTGGGTCGACGCCGTTGCCGGCTCGATCCGCCGCTACTGGGAACAGCACGGTCGTGGCCAGAAACTGATGTTCTCCTTCCACGGCATTCCGCAGCGCCTGGCCGATGCCGGCGATCCGTATCCGCAGCGCTGCGAGGCCAGTGCGCAGGCCATCGCCAAGGCACTGGAGCTGGGCAGGGACGACTGGCAGATGGGCTATCAGTCGCGCTTCGGCCGCGAGCGCTGGCTGCAGCCGTATGCCGAGCCCAGCCTGTGGGCGCTGGCCGAATCCGGCGTGAAGCAGATCGACGTGGTGTGCCCGGGCTTCGCCACCGACTGTCTGGAGACGCTGGAAGAAGTGGCACTGGGCTTCACCGAAACACTGGCCGAGCGCGGCGCGACGATGCGCTACATCCCCTGCCTCAACGCCGAACCGGAGCACGCGCGTGCGCTGGCACGGCTGGCCGTGGCGTCACTGGCATGAGCCTGCAGCCGTTTGAACTCGAGGTCGGTGGCGCGCGCGTCGCCGGCCTGCGCAACAGCAGCGAGGGCCCGCGCGTGCTGGCCCTGCATGGCTGGCTCGACAACGCGGCCAGCTTCGTGCCGCTGGCGCCGCACCTGTCGTCGTTGCAGCTGGTGGCCATCGACCTGCCCGGCCACGGCCACAGCGCGCATCTGCCGGCCGGTGCCAGCTACACCACGGCCGCCGCCATCTGTCACGTACTCGACGTCGCCGACGCGCTGGGCTGGGACCGTTTCAGCCTGCTTGGCCATTCGATGGGCGCCGGCATCGCCAGCCTCACCGCCTCGGTCAGCGACCGTGTCGAACGGCTGGTGGCGATCGAAGCACTCGGCGGCCTGCGTGGTCCTGAGGAAGAAACCGCCAACCGCCTGCGCGAGCATGTGAATGCCACACGCGCACTGGCACGCAAGCAGCTGCGCGTGTTCCCCGACCTCGCCGCGCCGATCCGCGCGCGGATGATGACCAACCAGCTCAGCGAGCGCTGTGCACGGCTGCTGGTCGAGCGCGGCGTGGAACCGGTCGAAGGTGGTTACCGCTGGTGCAGCGACCCGCGCCTGATGCTGCCCACTGCGATCCGCCTCAGCGAAGGCCAGATCGACAACCTGCTGCAGGCCATCGCCTGCCCGACGCAGGTGATCTACGCCACACCGGCGCAGTCGTACTATCCCGAGCCGATGCGCAGCGATCGCCTGCAGCACCTGCGCGATGGCCGTCTGGCGGTGTTTGCCGGCAACCATCACCTGCACATGGAAGACCCGGAACAGATCGCAGGCGTGATCCTGCACTTCTTCAGCAACGACAACGCCGGCTGAGCGCAGGCGCCCGCGCGCTTCACTCCGCGCGTTTGCGGCCGATACATCAGTTGCGGGCCCCTGCGCCCGCAGCACGCAGGTCCGGTCGGGCCTGCGGCGTGTGTCTGGTCCTGCAAGGAAGTCCGCATGCCCGCTCTGCTGCACCGTCACCCACAGGATGTGGCCACGGTGTCCCGTCTCCGCGTCGCTGATCGCGCCGCATTCCCCGAATTCCCGGCTCGCGCCCTGCACACGCACTCCTGCGTGTGCCGCGGCGTGGCTGTTGTCGTTTGCTGATCCAGGAGTCGCCGATGTCCGTTGCATCCTCCCGTCCCCCCGATACCGCCCGCATGCCGCATCTGCAGCAGCTCGCGCACCGCGCTGACCGTCGACTGCTGATCGGCAGCGCGGCGTTGGCTGTGGCTGGCCTGGTGCTGGCCCTGCGTGGGCCCCACGTACCGGGCGCTGCGTTGGCCGCGGCCGCCGTACTGCCCGCCCTCTGGCTGGCCGGTCCACAGGCGGGCCGGGCCGTCGCCCGCAATGGCCTGGCATTGCTGTTGTCGCTGCAGCTGGCCTTGTTGTGCGAGATCGTCAGCCTGTCACCGGCATTGCCGATTGCGCTGTTGCTGGGCGTGCTGCTCAGCCACCGCGATCGCCTGCCGGTATGGCTGGCCGGTGGTGTTGGCACCCTCGCCCTGCTGGTACCGCTGCTGCACGGCGCAGCCGTGGGACCGACGTTGCTGCAGGCGGGCCTGTTCGCCAGCCTGACCGTGTTCCTCGGCCAGGTCGCGCTGTGCCTGCGGCAGCAGACCGAGGCACTTGGCCACGGCCCACGCCGCCTGGCGGCACTGGCGCGCGATATCGCGACGGGCACCGATCTGAGCGCACATGCAGATACCGCGGCCTATGCACCCGGTTCGCTGGCCCGTGCGCTGGCCGATACCGCCCGCCACGTGCAGGCGCAGCGTGGGCGCGAGGCTGAAGCGCATGCCGAGAATGCGCAGATCCGCCAGGCGCTCGATGCCTCGCGCACCGCGATGATGATTGCCGACAACGACCACGTGATCCGTTACGTGAACCGCTCGGTGGTGGCCCTGCTGCGCAACCAGCAGGCAACACTGCGCCAGGCCTTCCCCGACTTCGATGCCGAGCGCCTGGTCGGCAGCAGCATCCACCGCTTCCACGCCAACCCGGATCGCATCCGCGCGATCCTCAACGGCCTGCAGGTCACGCACAACGGCAAGGTCCAGATCGGCCCGGTGCACTTCGCGCAGGTGGTCACCCCGGTGTTCGATGCGCAGGGCGCGCGCCTGGGCTTCGCCGTGGAATGGCATGACCGCACCCATGAACTCGCGCTGGAAAACGCCGTGGCCGGCATCGTCGCAGCGGCAGCGGCCGGTGATCTCGACCAGCGCCTGCAGGCCACTGAAGGTGCCAGTTTCCTCGATGGGCTGACCGGTGGCATCAACCAGCTGCTCGATACGCTCGGCAGCACCGTCAACGAAGTGCGGCAGATGCTCTCGGCACTGGCCAATGGCGATCTGGACCGGCGCATGCACGGCGAGTATCACGGCGCTTTCGCTGCCATCCAGCGCGATGCGAATGCCACGGCCGGTCAGTTGGCACGCATGGTCGGTCGCATCCAGGAATGTGCGGCGTCGATCAGTACCGCCGCCAGCGAGATTGCCGCCGGCAACGGCGCGTTGTCCGAGCGCAGCGAGCGCCAGGCCGCGCACCTGCAGGAGACCGCAGCATCGATGGAGGAACTCACCGCCACCGTGCGCCAGAACGCCGCCCATGCGCGTGAGGCCAGTGCGTTGGCAGCTTCCACGCAGAGCGCTGCCAGTGACGGCAACACAGCCATGCAGCGCGTGGTGAATACCATGCAGGCCATCGAAGGTGCCTCGAAGCGGATCGGCGACATCACCGGCGTCATAGACGGCATTGCCTTCCAGACCAATATCCTGGCCTTGAACGCAGCCGTGGAGGCGGCACGCGCCGGCGAACAGGGCCGAGGCTTCGCGGTCGTGGCCAGCGAGGTGCGGGTACTGGCGCAGCGCTCTGCGGCGGCGGCCCAGGAGATCAAGAAGCTGATCGACGAAGCCGGCCGCCAGGTGGGTGAGGGTGCCCAGCTGGTAGCTGACGCCGGCCAACGCATGCAGGGCATTGTTGGCGGCGTGGAGGATGTCAGCCACCTGATGCGCGAGATTTCCGCGGCGTCGCAGGAGCAGTCGATCGGCATTGAGAAGATCAACCAGACCGTAGTGCAGATGGATCAGGCCACACAGCAGAATGCCGCGCTGGTGGAGGAAGCCACCGCCGCCGCACGCGAGCTGCAGAGCCAGGCCGGCACACTGACCGAAGCGGTTTCGGTGTTCCGCCAGCAGGAACCGAACGAGGTCTCGCAGGCCGCCTGATCCGGGCCTTCAGTTCGATCCTGATCAGACGGCGCCCGCAGGGCGCCGTCTTTTTGTTGCGTAGGCCTTGCTGCCAGTAGCTGCCAACCTTGGTTGGCGCCGTGGTTCCTCACGAAGGGCATCCACGCATGGCGTGGATCTACTGGTAGTGCCGGCCGCTGGCCGGCAATCACAGCCACGCGCACTGTCTGGGCGCTTCCTGGATCGGGCGCGGGGGAGGCGGGGTTGGCACCGATCTTTGCAGGGACAGCCCATCCACGCACGGCGTGGATCTACTGTGGGTCCGCATGCCCTCGGTAGACGCCAACCTTGGTTGGCGCTGTGGCTACCCGGGGAGAATATCCGCGTATGGCCTGGATCTAACGGGCGATGTAACGCCATCGGGTTGCCGGCCAGCGGCCGGCACTACCCGCATTTCGCGCGCACAAAGAAAAACCCCGCTGCGCGAGCAGCGGGGTTTTGGGTGTAAACCCTGGCGATGACCTACTCTCGCATGGCTTGAGCCACACTACCATCGGCGCAGCTGCGTTTCACTTCCGAGTTCGGGATGGGATCGGGTGGTTCCACAGCGCTAATTTCACCAGGGAG
>NZ_JAWIRR010000029.1:43192-58414 GCF_036320065.1 Stenotrophomonas sp. SMYL8 | reverse complement strand
TGTCGAAGGCGGGGTGGGTCCGGTTGCGGGGGCGTGAGCGCCATGGATGGCGCGACCGAGCCTACAGGCATGTATTTACGGCGTCCCCCGCAACCGGACCCACCCCGCCAACCCACGGATAGCCAGCTTCTGCTGTTGCTGTTGCTGTTGCTGTCGAGGCTGCCGGCCAGCGGCCGGCACTACCGCGGGTGCAGGGCTGCAAGCCCTGCCGAACAACCCTCAACCCTCGCAGTTGGCGAACACGTCGCGGTCGCGCTCGTACAGCGAGGTCTTCACCTGCATCAGGCCCAGCACCGACGGGAACAGGTTGTCATGGTCGGTGTAGGCCGCCGAACGCTTGCGCACGCACTGCAGGTCCAGCCCGCGGCTGCTGGCGAAGCCCTGCGAGAACCACATCGTCATCGGTACCCGGGTCTGCTCGGCCGGCGCGATGGCGTAGGGCACGCCATGCAGGAACAGGCCCTTCTCGCCCAGCGACTCGCCGTGGTCGGACAGGTAGATCATCGCCGTGTCGTAGTCCTGCATGCCCTGCAGCGTGCCGATGGTCTTGGTCAGGAAGTGATCGGTGTACAGCACGGCGTTGTCGTAACTGTTGGTGATCTCTTCGCGCGAGCAGCGGCCGATGTCGCGAGTATCGCAGGTGGGGGTGAAGCGGCGGAACGCGGGCGGATAGCGCTCGAAGTAGGCCGGGCCGTGGTTGCCCAGCTGATGCAGCACCACAACGCGGTCGCCCGGCTTTGCACGTACCTGGGTGGCCAGGTCCTGCAGCAGGATTTCGTCCATGCAGCGGCCGTCAGCGCACAGGCCCGGGGTGGTCGCATCGGACAATGACTGGAAGTCCAGGCCTTCGCACACGCCCTTGCAGCCGGACTGGTTGTCACGCCACAGCGGCGTAATACCGGCACGGTTCAATACGTGCAGCAGCGACTGGTGCGCGCGGATCTTCTTCTCGTCGTAGTCGTGCCTGCCCCATGGAGAGAACAGGCACGGCAGTGAAACCTCGGTGCTGGTACCGCACGAATGCATGTCCGGGAAATTGACCACACTGGCCTGGGCCAGTTCCGGGGTGGTGTTGCGGCCACCGTTGAGGCCCCAGTTCTGCGCGCGCACGGTCTCGCCCATGACGATCACCAGCAGGCGCGGTTTGCTGGCAGGGGCACGCGGGGTGGCCTTGGCATCGGTACCGATCGGCAACTTCGGTGCGCGCTGCACCGGGTTGTCGCCACGCAGTGCACGCGGCATGCCCAGCAGCACATTGGCCGGGGTGGCGAGGTAACGCACTTCGCGCTGGTTGCGCATCAGTGCCGAGACATCCTGGAACGAGATCAATGCGCCGCCCACCGCGGTCACTGCCGCCACGACCAGAAAGCCGACGCGCCAGAGCAGGCTGCGGCCCCAGCTGCGGCGGCGCAGCTGCACGCGCCACAGCACCGCCATCGGCAGCACTGCCAGCAACAGCACCGGCCACAGCAGCGACACGGTCATCAGCTCGCGGCTTTCCTTGGGATCGGTCGCCAGCACGTTGCGCAGCATGTCCGCATCCAGGTAGATGTGGTAACGGCTCATGTAATGCGCAGCGAATGCGGTCACCAGCAGCAACAGGCTGATCACCACCTTGGCGTTCCAGCGCCAGACCAGGATACCCAGCAGCACGCCGTGCGCACCGAGCAGCAACAGCAGCAGCGACAGCGCGTAGCGCAGGCTGCCCGGATGGCTGGCCATCGCGCTGTGCCAGAACAGGCCGTTGCCGGCCACTGCGAAGAACAGGCTGGTCAGTGCGATCAGTGCTTCGGTGGACAGCTGCGGCCGCCAGCGGCGAAGGTTCGCCAACGCGGGAAGGCGGGCGGGGCGTTGGACCGATGCACTCATGCGTTTGCCTCCTGGCAGTGGGGACGGTCCAGCTGACGGCGGGCCAGGACGCGTTTGACGATCAGATACAGGCCCAGCGAAAGCAGCCAGCAGATCAACGCAGTAGCAACGTCATGCGAAAGGAAATGCGCGCCCCGCAGTTGCTGGCTCACGCCGAATACCAGGCCGGTGCCAAGGCCGATCCACAACCCGGCCCAGCGCCATGAAGGGCGCCACAGCAAGGCGAAAAAGTACAGGGACAACCATGCATAGCCCGCGCTGGCGTGGCCGGCCGGGAAGCAGGCCTGTGCGGTCATGCCTGCGGGGCGTGCCGTGAAAAGCCCGATGAACGGCTGGTGGCCACCGTAGCGCAGCAGGTCCCAGGGGCATTCCATCGGCACCAGCGACTTCAGCAGGGAGATCACACCCGTGCCCAGGGCCATGGCAATCACGACATAAAGCAGCGCCCACCGCAGGGTGCGATCGCGACCCTTTCGCCAGTGGTGGAAGCACAGCAGGATCGCCACGAGCGCAGCAGCCGTGCTCAGCCACTTGCCGGCCTTGTGTACCACCGTGCGGGTGACCCAGGCGTCCTGCAGCGCCCAATGGCCACCCTCAAGGCGGAACAGGTGATCGGCAACCCATTGGTCGCCGCCGAAATCCATCAGCAGCGTAAACACGGGCAGACCGATTGCGACAGGCAGCCAGAGGTGAGTTACGGCGAATTTTGACGCCAGTGGCGATGTCGCAAGCGGCGCTACCGAATCAAGGGGACGGACGGGCATGCTGGGAAAGGGCGGGTCGGGAATCCGCGGCCATGCTCGTCACCTGGATGTCGGAGAAGGGTCGGACGCTCGTTCGTGCCGGGTTAATGCTTGCCCGGCACATGTCAGCGTTCAGTCTTCTTCAGCGGTCGCGCCGGCCCGTTCGGCGTGGCATTCCGCGTCCCACGCGGTACCGGGAAGCAGTTGCCAGCGATTCCTGTTGGCAATACCGATATCGATCACCTTGCCCGGGTCCACGCACGGGCTCATCGCATCGTCCAGCACCAGCAGCCAGCGCTTGTCCGGTGCCTCGGCCAGCCACGGGCCGGCGTCGTGCCACTGCTCGGTGGGTCCGGTTGCGGGGGCGTGAGCGCCATGGATGGCGCGACCGAGCCTACAGGCATGTATTTACGGCGTCCCCCGCAACCGGACCCACCCCGCCAACCCACGGATAGCCAGCTTCTGCTGTTGCTGTTGCTGTTGCTGTCGAGGCTGCCGGCCAGCGGCCGGCACTACCGCGGGTGCAGGGCTGCAAGCCCTGCCGAACAACCCTCAACCCTCGCAGTTGGCGAACACGTCGCGGTCGCGCTCGTACAGCGAGGTCTTCACCTGCATCAGGCCCAGCACCGACGGGAACAGGTTGTCATGGTCGGTGTAGGCCGCCGAACGCTTGCGCACGCACTGCAGGTCCAGCCCGCGGCTGCTGGCGAAGCCCTGCGAGAACCACATCGTCATCGGTACCCGGGTCTGCTCGGCCGGCGCGATGGCGTAGGGCACGCCATGCAGGAACAGGCCCTTCTCGCCCAGCGACTCGCCGTGGTCGGACAGGTAGATCATCGCCGTGTCGTAGTCCTGCATGCCCTGCAGCGTGCCGATGGTCTTGGTCAGGAAGTGATCGGTGTACAGCACGGCGTTGTCGTAACTGTTGGTGATCTCTTCGCGCGAGCAGCGGCCGATGTCGCGAGTATCGCAGGTGGGGGTGAAGCGGCGGAACGCGGGCGGATAGCGCTCGAAGTAGGCCGGGCCGTGGTTGCCCAGCTGATGCAGCACCACAACGCGGTCGCCCGGCTTTGCACGTACCTGGGTGGCCAGGTCCTGCAGCAGGATTTCGTCCATGCAGCGGCCGTCAGCGCACAGGCCCGGGGTGGTCGCATCGGACAATGACTGGAAGTCCAGGCCTTCGCACACGCCCTTGCAGCCGGACTGGTTGTCACGCCACAGCGGCGTAATACCGGCACGGTTCAATACGTGCAGCAGCGACTGGTGCGCGCGGATCTTCTTCTCGTCGTAGTCGTGCCTGCCCCATGGAGAGAACAGGCACGGCAGTGAAACCTCGGTGCTGGTACCGCACGAATGCATGTCCGGGAAATTGACCACACTGGCCTGGGCCAGTTCCGGGGTGGTGTTGCGGCCACCGTTGAGGCCCCAGTTCTGCGCGCGCACGGTCTCGCCCATGACGATCACCAGCAGGCGCGGTTTGCTGGCAGGGGCACGCGGGGTGGCCTTGGCATCGGTACCGATCGGCAACTTCGGTGCGCGCTGCACCGGGTTGTCGCCACGCAGTGCACGCGGCATGCCCAGCAGCACATTGGCCGGGGTGGCGAGGTAACGCACTTCGCGCTGGTTGCGCATCAGTGCCGAGACATCCTGGAACGAGATCAATGCGCCGCCCACCGCGGTCACTGCCGCCACGACCAGAAAGCCGACGCGCCAGAGCAGGCTGCGGCCCCAGCTGCGGCGGCGCAGCTGCACGCGCCACAGCACCGCCATCGGCAGCACTGCCAGCAACAGCACCGGCCACAGCAGCGACACGGTCATCAGCTCGCGGCTTTCCTTGGGATCGGTCGCCAGCACGTTGCGCAGCATGTCCGCATCCAGGTAGATGTGGTAACGGCTCATGTAATGCGCAGCGAATGCGGTCACCAGCAGCAACAGGCTGATCACCACCTTGGCGTTCCAGCGCCAGACCAGGATACCCAGCAGCACGCCGTGCGCACCGAGCAGCAACAGCAGCAGCGACAGCGCGTAGCGCAGGCTGCCCGGATGGCTGGCCATCGCGCTGTGCCAGAACAGGCCGTTGCCGGCCACTGCGAAGAACAGGCTGGTCAGTGCGATCAGTGCTTCGGTGGACAGCTGCGGCCGCCAGCGGCGAAGGTTCGCCAACGCGGGAAGGCGGGCGGGGCGTTGGACCGATGCACTCATGCGTTTGCCTCCTGGCAGTGGGGACGGTCCAGCTGACGGCGGGCCAGGACGCGTTTGACGATCAGATACAGGCCCAGCGAAAGCAGCCAGCAGATCAACGCAGTAGCAACGTCATGCGAAAGGAAATGCGCGCCCCGCAGTTGCTGGCTCACGCCGAATACCAGGCCGGTGCCAAGGCCGATCCACAACCCGGCCCAGCGCCATGAAGGGCGCCACAGCAAGGCGAAAAAGTACAGGGACAACCATGCATAGCCCGCGCTGGCGTGGCCGGCCGGGAAGCAGGCCTGTGCGGTCATGCCTGCGGGGCGTGCCGTGAAAAGCCCGATGAACGGCTGGTGGCCACCGTAGCGCAGCAGGTCCCAGGGGCATTCCATCGGCACCAGCGACTTCAGCAGGGAGATCACACCCGTGCCCAGGGCCATGGCAATCACGACATAAAGCAGCGCCCACCGCAGGGTGCGATCGCGACCCTTTCGCCAGTGGTGGAAGCACAGCAGGATCGCCACGAGCGCAGCAGCCGTGCTCAGCCACTTGCCGGCCTTGTGTACCACCGTGCGGGTGACCCAGGCGTCCTGCAGCGCCCAATGGCCACCCTCAAGGCGGAACAGGTGATCGGCAACCCATTGGTCGCCGCCGAAATCCATCAGCAGCGTAAACACGGGCAGACCGATTGCGACAGGCAGCCAGAGGTGAGTTACGGCGAATTTTGACGCCAGTGGCGATGTCGCAAGCGGCGCTACCGAATCAAGGGGACGGACGGGCATGCTGGGAAAGGGCGGGTCGGGAATCCGCGGCCATGCTCGTCACCTGGATGTCGGAGAAGGGTCGGACGCTCGTTCGTGCCGGGTTAATGCTTGCCCGGCACATGTCAGCGTTCAGTCTTCTTCAGCGGTCGCGCCGGCCCGTTCGGCGTGGCATTCCGCGTCCCACGCGGTACCGGGAAGCAGTTGCCAGCGATTCCTGTTGGCAATACCGATATCGATCACCTTGCCCGGGTCCACGCACGGGCTCATCGCATCGTCCAGCACCAGCAGCCAGCGCTTGTCCGGTGCCTCGGCCAGCCACGGGCCGGCGTCGTGCCACTGCTCGGCCCAGGGCCGCTTGAAGCCGAACTCGCGCACCGGCCGGTCGGCCTGCAACAGGTTCTGCTCGCGCCAGGCCACCAGCGCCAGTTCGGCGTCGGGTCCGATTCGCGCGCCCACCCGGCGCATGAGTGCCGACGCCGAAGCGAAGGGGTCCAGGGCAGGCATCAGCACCAGGCCGTAGAGCATCCACAGCATGCCGTGGGTCAGCAGTACCAGCGTCGCGGCACGGCGTACCCGCAGCCACACGATCAGCGTGGCCAGGGCAATGGCGAAGGTCAGCAGGCCATCGCCCAGCACCGGCAGCAACGTCTCGGGCATGGCGCGGCGTTGCAGTTGCGCCAACGCCCATGGGTGCTCGGTCATCAGCATCACGCCGAGTACGCCGGTGGCCAGCATCAGCACCACGCTGTAGCCGAACAGGTAGCGGCGCACGCACACGCGGCGCAGCAGGCCGGGCAGCAGCGGCGCCACGGCCAGTGCCATCGCCGGCAGCATCGGCAGCAGGTACACCTCGCGCTTGCCCGGGCTGGCACTGAAGAACACCAGTACCAGTACGGCCCAGCCCAGCAGCAGCCACTGGCGGCGATCGCCACGACGGATGCGGCGCCACCAGGGCTTGAACAGCATCGGCAGCAGCAGGCTGCCCGGCAGCCACAGGGTCAGGATCACCTGCAGGTAGTACCAGGCCGGCTGCCGGTGGTGCCAGGCATTGGCGTAGCGGGTGCCGGTCTGCTTGAACAACAGCTCGTGCGCGTAGGCCTGCAGTTCGGCGCTGGGCGTATGCAGCAGGGCCCAGCCCAGCGGCGCCAGCCACACGCCCACGCCCAGCAGGAACGCCGGGATCAACCACAGCAGCGTTGCCGGGTGCGGACCCTCCACACGGTGCCCGCGACGGCGCTGGTACAGCCACCAGCCGAACCAGGGCAGCACCAGCAGCAGCGGCAGGAAACCCACGCCCTTGGTCACCGTGCCAACACCGGCGGCGAAACCGGCCAGCCACAGCGCGGGCAGGTTGCGACGTTCGCACAGGTGCCGCATCAAGCCCCACAGGGCGACGGTGGTCATCCCCACCAGCACCATGTCGATCTGCGCACGCTTGGCCATCAGCCCGAACTGCAGGGTGCAGAACAGCGCCGCGAGGGCATAGATGGAATGCCGCGGCGACCACAGCCGCCGTGCCAGATCCGACACCAGCCACAGACTCAGCAGGGCGCCCAGCAATGACGGCAGCAGGAACGACCATTGCCAGCTGCCGACCACCTCGTAGGCGGCAGCCTGCAGCCACATGAACACCGGAGGTTTCTCGGCATACAGCTCGCTGCCACGATGCGGCAGCAGCCATTGCCCGCTCTCGACCATGGTCCGTGCGGCCAGCACGAAGCGCGGCTCGTCCGGTGGCTGCGGCTGCCGAAGGCCGATGCCCGCTGCCAATGCAGCAATGATCAGCAGCCACAACAGGGGCAGGCGCCAACGGCGGGGCAGGGCTACGGGCACGGCAGGCTCCGGGAGCAAAACGGCCATTCTGAGGTGGCGGGGGTGGGAAAAGCGTCAGAAGGGGGCGGGACGACCGCATTCCGACATGGGCGGCGCTACCATGGTACGAACTTCCGTGGATGTTTCGTGCATGCGTCTGTTGGTGATCGAGGACAACCGCCAGCTGGTGGCCAACCTGTTCGACTATTTCGAGTCGCGCGGGCATGTGCTGGACGTGGCCCCGGATGGCATCACCGGCCTGCACCTGGCCGGCAGCCACCCCTACGATGCGGTGATCCTGGACTGGATGCTGCCGCGCATGGAGGGACCGGAAGTGCTGCGCCGGCTGCGTGCCGAGCACGCGTCGGAGGTGCCGGTGATCATGCTGACCGCGCGCGATGAACTGCCGGACAAGATCGCCGGTTTCCGCGCCGGTGCCGACGACTACCTGACCAAGCCGTTTGCCCTGCCCGAGCTGGAGGTGCGGCTGGAAGCGCTGCTGCTGCGTGCGCAGGGCCGCAACCCGCGCAAGCGCCTGCAGGTGGGCGATCTGGTGCTGGACCTGGCGACGCTGGAGGCCCAGCGTGAGGGCCTGGTGCTGCACCTGTACCCGGCCTGCCGCAAACTGCTGGAAGTGCTGATGCGGGCCAGCCCGGGTGCGGTGACGCGACAGCAGCTGGAGTTCGCCCTGTGGGGTGACGAGCCGCCGGATGGCGACCTGCTGCGTTCGCATGTCTACGAGTTGCGTCGCAGCGTTGACGGTCCGTTCGCCGAGAAGCTGATCCACACCCTGCCGCGCGTGGGTTACCGGTTGGCGGTAGTGGTGGGGGCCGACGCCGGCAGGAATGCTGATGAGGGCGCGTAAGCCGGGGCCGTTGTACAGGCGCGTGGTGTGGTGGTTGCTGGGCTATCTGGCGCTGCTGTCGATCGCGGTGTTCAGCGTCGGCAACTACGTGCACGAGCACGCCGAGCATGCTGCCTGGCGCGCGCTGCTCAACTCCGAGCTCGACAGCATCGTCGAGCATGTCGAGCACGAACCGCACTATCGCTGGCAGGATTCGGACACGCTGAGCCTGTACCGCTTCGACGCGGTCAACCTTCCCGATAGCCTGCGTACCCTGCATCCAGGGCTGCACGACGGCGTAATGGTCAAGGGCCGCGAGACGGCGGTGATGGTGCGTGAAACCCAGTCGATGGGACGGGTCGCGCTGGTACTGGACATCTCCGACTTCCATGACCTGGAACAGTTCGCCACGCGCTGGGTGATGCTGGCCGGGGTGATCATGATCTTCGTTACCGTGCTGATGGCTTCGTTCGGCATGGAGCGGATGGTGCGTCCGCTGAGCCTGCTGGCACAACACATCGCCGCGCTCAGGCCGGGCGTGCAGGGGCAGCGCATCGAGGTTGACCCGCGCGGCAGCTCAGAGCTGCACACCATTGCCAATGCGCTGAACGATTACCTGGACCGCAACGAGCAGTTCGTCGAACGCGAGCGGGTCTTCATCAGCACCGCCAGCCACGAATTGCGCACGCCGATCGCGGTGATGACCGGTGCCGCCGAACTGGCGCTGGAGCAACCGGGCCTGCCCGAGCGCGCGCGCCAGCAGATGCAGCGGGTACTGCGCACCGCACAGAGTGTGGAGCAGTTGATCGAACTGCTGCTGGTGCTGGCGCGTGATCCGGCGCGACTGGCGGCGCGTGCCGAGCGCATCGCGCTGGACCAGCTGCTGCCGGAGATCGTCGACGACCATCGCCACCTGCTGGGCGACAAGGACCTGAGCATCGGCATCCAGGCCGCACCGGTGGACATCGTCGCGCCGCTGGCGGTGGTGCAGGCAGCGATCGGCAACCTGCTGCGCAACGCCATCGAGAACAGTGGCCGTGGCCACATCGAATTGCGCCTGAGTTCATCGGCGGTGCTGACCCTGCAGGACCCGGGACATGGCATGAGCCCGGAAGAGATCGCGGCGATCCATGCGCGGATGGCCCGTGGCGAACGCGCCGATCGTGGCGGCGGCATCGGACTGGATCTGATCGCGCGGCTGTGCGAGCACCTCGGATGGACCCTGCAGCTGCAGCCCTGCGAGCCGCGTGGCACGCGTGTCACGCTCGATTTCAGTGCCTCGCGACCGCGCTGATCCAGCCGTTCGTGTAAATGCCAACCTTGGTTGGCATGCCGTTCGTCGACCAAGGTCGACGCCTACCCCGGCGGTGGCTGTCCGTGTTCTGGTAGGTGCCAGCCCTGGTTGGCATGCCCTGGCGGTGGCTGGGCGTGCTCTGGTAGATGCCAACCTTGGTTGGCATGCCGTTCGTCGACCAAGGTCGACGCCCACCCAGGCAATGGCTGTCCGCTTCAACGCCCGTTCGGTCGCGCCACGTGCTGGTCGATCAGGATCACGTTGCCGTCGGGATCGGCCAACTGCAGATAGCCCGTACCCTGGCCATCAGGATCGGTGCGGACCGCCAGTTCGATGCCCCTGGTATCCAGCTCTGCCTGCAGCTCACGCACATCCTGGAAGTGGGGCAGTTCCTGCTTGTGCTGGTCCCAGCCGGGGTTGAAGGTCAGCAGGTTGCCCTCGAACATGCCCTGGAACAGCCCGATCACCGTGCCGTTGCTGCGCATCACCAGCCAGTTCTGTGCCGGATCGCCGCCGGTGACCGAGAAGCCCAGGGCTTCGTAGAAGGCACGGGAGGCCGCGAGATCCTTCACCGAGAGGCTGACCGAAAAGGCACCAAGCTGCATGAGTGGGCTCCCTGACGGGATGGGGGGTGTCGGCACTGCAGCATGACCGGGCGTGAAGACAATGTTAATCTCGATCTGCGCCGCCTTATGCGGCGCTTTTTTTTCTCCGCTCTTTCGATCGACAGAGGATCCCATGCCGACCGAACCCGCTACTGCCCTGATCAGCAACGACATCGTTGGACTGGGCCTGATTGCCGCCACCCTGGCCCTGATCTTCTGGGCCGCCAGTGGTCCAACCCCGCTGCTGAAGAAGATCTTCGCCTGGGTGCCGGCCCTGCTGCTGTGCTATTTCATCCCCGCCGTCTACAACACCGCCGGTGTCATCGATGGCCACAACACCTCGCTGTACAACCCGGTCGCGCGTGACGTGCTGCTGCCGGCCGCGCTGGTCCTGCTGACCCTGTCGATCGACCTGAAAGGCGTCATCAAGCTCGGCCCGAAACTTCTGATCGTGTTCTGTGCCGGTACCGCCGGCATCATGCTCGGCGCCATCGTCTCGTTCCAGCTGATGAAGCTGATCCATCCGGAAACGGTGGCCGGTGATACCTGGGCCGGCATGGCCGCTCTGGCCGGCAGCTGGATCGGTGGCGGCGCCAACATGGTTGCCATGCGCGAGGTGTTCGGCACCGATGCCACCACCTTCGGCCAGTTCGCGGTGGTTGACGTGGCCTGTGCCAGCCTGTGGATGGCGATCCTGCTGTTCCTGGCCAACCGCGCACAGCAGATCGACACCCGCAATGGTGCCGACACCCGTGCCATCGACGAGATGAAGGCGCGCATCAGTGCCTACGAGGCGCAGAACGCGCGCATTCCCAGCATGACCGACCTGATGGTGATCGTTGGCGTGGCACTGGGCGGCGTCGGCCTGGCCCATGCCATCGCCGCGCCGCTGGCGGGCTGGTTCAAGGCCAATGTCAGCTGGGCCAGCCAGTTCAGCCTCGACAGCCAGTTCGTCTGGGTGATCCTGCTGTCCACGGCGATGGGCCTGGGCCTGAGCTTCACCCGTGCGCGCCGGCTGGAAGCGGCTGGCGCTTCGCGGCTGGGCACGGTGTTCCTGTACTTCCTGATCGCCTGCATCGGCATGCAGATGAACCTGCTGTCGCTGCTGGATCGGCCGTGGCTGTTCCTGCTCGGCGCGATCTGGATGGCCACGCACGTGCTGGTGCTGTGGGTGGTGGCCAAGCTGCTGCGCGCGCCGCTGTTCTTCTTCGCCATTGGTTCGCAGGGCAACATCGGCGCAGCCGCTTCGGCCCCTGTGGTGGCGGCGGCGTTCCATCCGACGCTGGCGCCGGTGGGCGTGCTGCTGGGTACGGTGGGCTATGCCACCGGCACGGGCCTGGCCTACGTCACCGGTCTGATCCTGAAGTGGATGGCCACCGGCTGAGTTCGGACCGCCCTGGCGTCATGCTTCCGTAGATCCACGCCATGCGTGGATGCATTTCATGGGTATCCATGAACAAGGAAGGGGTCAGATCCGTTTCCCGGAGGAAACGGATCTGACCCCGGATTCAACTCGATATCTGCCAGGTTTCATCCACGCATGGCGTGGATCTACTCAACGTCACTCGAGCGCTGTTGAACCGAACCCTCAACAGCAGCGGCCACCGTTGCGTCCGCCATAACGCGCTTCCTGGCGCTCGCGGAAGAACGTCTTGTAGTCCATCGGCTCCTGGTCCGGATGTTTTTCCAGCATGTGCCGGACGTAGTTGTCGTAATCAGGAATGCCACAGCACAGTCGTGCGGTCTGCACCAGGCGCCGCCAGATGCGGCGGTGCGCCTGGTACTGGCCGGCGGGAACCAGTTGGGTACTCATCACAGATCCACCATTTCATGCGGCTTCAGCGCCACGTACGGGGTCTCGCGGTCAGTGCGCTGCGGATTGCGGCGGGCCGCCAGGATGGTCTTGATCGAATACACCAGCACCGCGCCCACCACCAGCAGGAACAGCGCGGTCAGGCCGGTGTTGACGTAGGCGTTGACCACGATCTGCTTCATCTGCGCCACCGACTTGGCCGGTGCAGTGATGGTATCGCTGGCGAGCGCGGCCTGGAACTTGTGTGCCTGTGCCAGGAAGCCCTGTGCCGGATTGCTGTCGAAGATCTTGATGAAGCCGGCGTAGGTGGTGCAGATCAGCAGCCACACCGCCGGTACCGCAGTCACCCATGCATAGCGGTCACGCTTCATCTTGAACAGCACCACCGTGCCCAGCATCAGCGCGATACCGGCCAGCATCTGGTTGGAGATGCCGAACAGCGGCCACAGCGTCTGGATGCCGCCGAACGGATCCACCACGCCGGTGTACAGCAGGTAGCCCCACAGCGCCACGCAACCCGCGGTGCCGATGATGTTGGCGGTCCACGATTCGGTCTTCTTCAGGGCCGGCACGAAGTTGCCCAGCAGGTCCTGCAGCATGAAGCGGCCCGCACGGGTACCGGCGTCCACCGCGGTGAGGATGAACAGCGCTTCGAACAGGATCGCGAAGTGGTACCAGAACGCCATCATCGCGTCGCTGCCACTGGGAATCGCTTCGTGCAGGATCTGCGCGATGCCCACCGCCAGTGTCGGTGCGCCACCTGCGCGATGCAGGATGGTCGGTTCACCAATGGCCGCCGCGGTCGCGGTCAGCTGCTCGGGCGTGATGGTGAAGCCCCAGGTGTTGGTGATGTAGTGCGCGGCCGAGGCCGCATCGGCACCGATCACCGCCGCCGGGCTGTTCATCGCGAAGTAGATGCCCGGATCGATGATCGAGGCCGCCACCAGCGCCATCACCGCCACGAACGATTCCATCAGCATGCCGCCGTAGCCGATGTAACGCATGTGCGCTTCATTGGCCAGCAGCTTCGGCGTGGTGCCGGAGGAAATCAGTGCATGGAAACCGGAGACCGCGCCACAGGCGATGGTGATGAACAGGAACGGGAACATGCCGCCCTTCCACACCGGGCCGTCGCCGCTGGCGGCGAACTGGGTCAGTGCCGGCATCTTCAGTTCCGGCATCACCACCAGGATGCCGATGGCCAGCGCGATGATGGTGCCGATCTTGAGGAAGGTCGACAGGTAATCACGCGGGGCCAGCAGCAGCCACACCGGCAGCACCGAGGCGACGAAGCCGTAGCCGATCAGCATCCAGGTGATCTGGGTGCCGGTGAAGGTGAAGGCCGGGCCCCAGACCGGATCGGCGGCGACCTTGCCGCCGTACCAGATCGCGGCGAGCAGCAGGATCAGGCCAACCACGGAGATCTCGCCGATCTTGCCGGGGCGGATGTAGCGCATGTACACGCCCATCAGGATCGCGATGGGCATCGTCGCGATCACCGTGAACATGCCCCACGGGCTTTCGGCCAGTGCCTTGACCACCACCATCGCCAGCACCGCCAGGATGATGATCATGATCAGGAACGCACCGAACAGCGCGATGGTGCCGGGCACCTGGCCCATCTCCTCGCGCACGAGATCGCCCAGCGAGCGACCATTGCGGCGGCTGGACAGGAACAGGACCATGAAGTCCTGCACCGCACCGGCCAATACCACGCCCACCACCAGCCACAGCAGGCCGGGCAGGTAGCCCATCTGCGCGGCCAGCACCGGGCCGACCAGCGGGCCGGCGCCGGCAATGGCGGCGAAGTGGTGGCCGAACAGCACGTGCTTGTTGGTCGGCACGTAGTCCAGGCCATCGTTGTTGATCACCGCCGGGGTGGCCCGGGTCGGATCCAGCTGCATCACCTTGTTGGCGATGAACAGGCTGTAGAAGCGATAGGCGACGAGGTACAGCGACACCGCCGCGACGACGATCCACAGGGCATTGATGTGTTCGCCGCGGCGCAGCGCCACGGTGCCCAGACAGAACGCGCCGAGCAGAGCGAGTACCGCCCAGCCCAGTTTGGAAAACCCTTTCATGAGGTGCTCTCTCCCGGAAAGACAGACAAAGAGTCCTGCTTGCCCACGACAGGGTCAATTGGCACAGGACGAATCAGCGTTAGTACTTTGGTCGTACGCAGGGGGCGCTGACGTGCAGCGAACATCAGGGATGGAACAATCGGTTGCGGTGCCATCCATTGGCGTACGGCCATGTGGCGTCCATCTTCACTGGCATCCATCCAACAGGAGTCGCCATGAGCCTTCCCGAACCGGTCCGCGTGCTGCGTACCATCCGTGGCATGCCCACCTCCGACGGTGCCGGTGTGCGCCTGACCCGCGTCATCGGCGGCCCGACGCTGCCCGACCTGGATCCGTTCCTGCTGCTTGATGAGTTCGGTACCGACCGTGCCGAAGACTACATCGCCGGCTTCCCGGAACACCCGCACCGTGGTTTCGAGACCGTCACCTACATGCTCGACGGACGCATGCGGCATCGCGACAACCACGGCAACGAAGGCCTGCTGACCCCGGGCAGCGTGCAGTGGATGACCGCTGGCCGTGGCCTGGTGCATTCGGAGATGCCCGAGCAGGAAAGCGGGCAGATGCGCGGGTTCCAGCTGTGGGTGAACCTGCCGGCGAAGGAGAAGATGACCGAGCCGAAGTACCAGGAATTCGCGCCCGAGCGCATTCCCGTGGTGCACCCGGAGCCGGGCGTGGAGGTGAAGGTGATTGCCGGCAGCGTGGACGGCACCGATGGCCCGATCGTGCAGCCGGCCACCGATCCGCTCTACCTCGACATCACGCTGGCGCCCGACCGGGCCTGGACCTATGCGCTGCCGGAGGGGCACAACGCGTTCGCCTACGTGTTCGAAGGTGCGATGACCGTGGGTGAGCAGGACGCCGCGCGCGACGTTGCACGCCAGGAACTGGCGGTGCTGGGCGGTGGCGAGCAGTTGCACATCTCGGCCGGCAGCGAAGGTGCGCGGTTGATCCTGGTGGCCGGCCGTCCGCTGCGCGAACCGGTGATGCGCCACGGGCCGTTCGTGATGAACACGCGGCAGGAACTGATGCAGGCCTTCGTCGATTTCCAGGAAGGCAAGTTCTGAGGGAGTGCCGGCCGCTGGCCGGCAGCAGCCTCGGACAAAGGCGGATCGGGGTGCCGGCCCGCGGCCGGCACTACCGTCAGGTCGGCTCGCATTGCGGGGGGGGGGGCAGGCAGGCATCCCCGGCACCGTCCGCGCCCCCCGGCCCC
>NZ_JAWIRR010000029.1:0-43182 GCF_036320065.1 Stenotrophomonas sp. SMYL8 | reverse complement strand
TGGGGGCGCGCCGGGCGGCGCCCCGCCCCCCCCCCCCCGGGGGGGGGGGGGGGGGCCCCGCCCCCCGCCCGCCACTACCGTCAGGTCGGCTCGCATTGCGGGGATGCTGCCAGGCAGTCATCCCCGTCACCTTCAGCGCCCCGCGGCCACGGCCGACGGGGTCAGGCTCATGCCCTGCGCCAGCTGTTGCAGCGAGCCCAGTTCCTGCGCGCTGTCCGGATACAGCGAAATCTGCGCGTAACGCCCTTTGTCGAGCTTGACCACACTGATGCGACGCTCGGCATAGCCGGGCGGCTGCTGGCCTCCCAGATCGGGCTGATACCAGTACAGCGATTCACCGCCGAAGCTGCCCTTTTCCTGGCGCAGCGAGCGGTTCAATGGAAGGTTGGGATCGCGCGCACTGAGCATCAGGCTCATTACCTCGCGGCCATCGCCGGTGCTGGCGCGGCAGACCAGGAAATCGGCCTGTGCCTGCTGTTGCCACTGCAGGCCGCTGCTGGCCGGCAATGAAGGACATTCGGTGGGAGCCTGTGCAGCGGCGGCCTGGGCCACCGCGAACAGCAGGCTCGACAACACTACAGGCGCGAACTTCATGCATCCCCCAAGGTGGTGTGTCGTTGGCTCCGCCGGATGGACCGGCAGCCTTGGCATCCCATCCCCGGATGCCGCCCCGGCCGGCATGTGCACGGACGGTCAACTCAACCTTAACGGAACGTGAGCGATCGCACAAATCGCGGTTACACGCGTAACCATTGCGGCCGGTGGTCGGCCGCAATGGTCCGCACAGGTCTCAGCGGTCGTTGCCGATCCACTTGTAGATGATGCCGCCGATCGCGCCGCCCAGCAGCGGGGCGACCCAGAACAGCCACAGCTGGCTGACCGCGCCGCTGCCGGCGAAGAAGGCCACCGCCGTGGAACGGGCCGGGTTCACCGAGGTGTTGGTGACCGGGATGCTGATCAGGTGGATCAGGGTCAGCGACAGGCCGATCGCCAGCGGGGCGAACCCGGCCGGTGCCTTGCCGTGGGTGGCGCCCATGATCACGATCAGGAACACGGCGGTCAGCACGACTTCGCACAGGAAGGCCGCGGCCACGCTGTAGCCGCCGGGGGACAGCGCGCCGTAGCCGTTGCTGGCGAATGCACCGGCCTGGCTGCCATCAATGGCGAAGCCGCTGGCGCCCGATGCGATCTGCAGCAGGATGAAGCCGGCCAGCAGGCCGCCGGCGACCTGGGCGATGATGTACGGGATCAGGTCCTTGGTCCGGAAACGACCGCCGGCCCACAGGCCGACACTGACCGCCGGATTGAAGTGCGCGCCGGAGATATGGCCGAACGCATAGGCGCCGGTCACCACGGTCAGGCCGAAGGCCAGCGCAACGCCGAGGAAACCGATACCCAGCGGATTGCCGTCACCGCCGAACTTGGCGGCCAGCACGGCACTGCCACAGCCACCCAGAACCAGCCAGAACGTGCCGAGGAACTCGGCGGACAAGCGTTTACCCATGCTCATGTGTTGCACTCCTTTGACGGTCGAAAGTGTGATTTATGTCACATTTCAATGATCAGCGGGTGACTGTAGTGTCAACGCCGGGTGCAGGGATACACCTTCGGATGTGTGCAACACGCGATGTCAGTACTGCGGCAGCGGGATGAATTCCTTGTCGTCGCCCGGAATGGTGCCGAAGCGGCCGGCCTCCCAGTCGTGCTTGGCCTGTTCGATACGTTCCTTCGAGCTGGACACGAAGTTCCACCACAGGTGACGCGGGCCATCCAGCGGCTCGCCACCGAACAACATCGCCTTCACCGGCGTCTTCGCGCGCAGGCGGCCACGCGCACCAGCCTCGGGGATCACCAGGTGCTGGGCAGGGATGTCCACGCCATCCAGCTGCGCGTCGCCTTCGAGGATGTACAGCGCGCGCTCGCGGTGGCCGTTGTCGATATCGATTTCCGCATCCGGGTCGAGGTCGATCGCCACGTTGAGCGTATCGGCGAATACCTTCACCGGCGATTCTTCGCCGTAGGCGCGGCCGGCAATGACGCGCAGCCATGCGCCATTGCGGCGCTGCTCCGGCAGGGTGGCGGCGGCATGGTGGTAGAACGCCGGTTCGATTTCCTCATGCGATTTCGGCAGCGCCACCCAGGTCTGCATGCCATGGATCGGGTTGTCGTGATCGCGGTCCAGCTGCGGCGTGCGCTCGGAATGGGCGATGCCGCGGCCAGCGGTCATCCAGTTGACGTCTCCGGGTCGGATCACCTGGTCCGAACCGAGTGTGTCGCGATGGCCGATGGCGCCCGACCACAGGTAGGTGACGGTGGCCAGGCCGATGTGCGGATGCGGGCGCACGTCGATGGCGGTGCCGGGGTGCATGAGTGCGGGTCCCATCTGATCGACGAACACGAACGAGCCGATGCTGCGCGCCTGCAGGGTGGGGACGGCGCGACGGACTTCGAGTCCGCCGATGTCGTGCACGCGCGGGGCGATGATGGTGGTCATGCGGGCGTTCTCGCTGGCAGGGATCAGGTGATCAGCATCGCATGCAGCTGTGACGGGGACATGCCCCGTATGGGTAACAGGTTGTTCCAGCCAACGGCGCAGCCCCTCGTGGCTGTGGGTTGGTCGCTGAAGGCAGAAGCAAGATCAAAAGCTGCGCTTGGCCGGGCGGGTGGGTGGCGCAGGGGACGCTGCAAGTACGTCCATGTAAGCTCGATCGCCGCATCCATGCGGCTCACGCCCCTGCGCCACCCACCCGCCCGGCCTCTGACAGTTTCCGTGTGCGTCCAGCCACGGAGAAGAAAAAAGAAAATCAAAGTCAAAATCAAACGCCGGTCGCTTCGCTCGCATCCACGCATGGCGTGGACCAAGCGTGTCGACCAAGGTCGACACCTACCAGCTCCCGAAGGTCACTGACCGTCACCGGGAAACTGTCAGGGGTGAGGCGGTGTGGGCAGGTAGGACCGTTGGCGCCATGGGCCCGAGGCATGCCTCGGGCGGGTTGGGCAGGACGCCCAACCCCGGTCTTGCCGTGTGCGCAGGACAGCGCACACGAGCAAGGCGCCATCGAGCCCCCATGGGTGAGGGCGCTTTGCTTGCGAAGCACTGCTTCGCAAGCGCCCGAACGCACAGCCGCCAGCGGCTGGGCCGGACCGCGGAGCGGGGTTTACGGCGTGTCCTGCCTGCCCACACCGCCCCGCCCAACAAACAGAAAAGCCAGAGCCGGCTGTTGCTCCGGCTCTGGCTCTGGCTCTGGCTTTTGCTTCGGCGGTTGCCTCTGCGGGTGCCGGGCCGCAGGCCCGGCCGATAAACTCACACCACCGGTTCACGCAGGGCGGGGTTGTCCCAGCCCGGGCGCGGTGCGAAACGGTCACCATGGCGCTGCTGCAGCGCCTTCAACCGCTCGACGATCGCGTCGGCACCCACCGCGCGGATGTGCTGGATCGGACCACCGCGGAACGGTGCGAAGCCGGTGCCGAAGATCACGCCGGCATCCAGCAGGTCCGCATCGGCCACCACGCCTTCGTGCAGGCAGGCCACCGCTTCGTTCAACAGCGGCAGGATCAGGCGGTCCTCCAGATCGGCCGGGGCCTGGTAATCGCTGGCCACGTCCGGCTTCTTCGGCTTGCCGTTCTCCCAGGTGTAGATGCCCTGGCCATCCTTCTTGCCGCGCTTGTCCGGTTCCACCGTCTGCAGCGCGGCCGGAATCTGCAGGCCTAGGAACGGTGCCAGTTCGCGGCCGACACCGGCGGCTACGTCCAGGCCCACGGTATCGATCAGTTCGATCGGGCCCATCGGCATGCCGAACTTCACCGCCGCCCTGTCGATCACCGGGCCCGGGATGCCTTCGGCGTAGGCAGTGGCGGCTTCCAGCATGTACGGGAACAGCACGCGGTTGACCAGGAAGCCCGGGCTGCCGGCCACCGGCACCGGGAACTTGCCCAGTGCCTTGCAGAACGCGGCCAGGCGGCGTTCGGTCTCAGGCGCCATGCCGTCGTGATGGATGATTTCCACCAGCGGCATCTGCGCGACCGGGTTGAAGTAGTGCAGGCCAGCGAACTGTGCCGGGCGCTGGATGTGGTCGCGCAGCTCCACTAGCGGAATCGACGAGGTGTTTGTGGTCAGCAGCGCATCCAGCTTCATCTTCGGTTCCAGCGTCTGGTACAGCGCACGCTTGGCTTCCGGGTTCTCGATGATCGCCTCGATCACCAGGTCGGCCTCGGCCACGCCGTTGCCTTCCAGGTCGGCACGCAGGCGCGCGGCCACCGCAGGACGCTTGCTCTCGTCGCGTACCTTCTTGGCGAACAGGGCCTGCGCGCGCTCCATGGCCGGGTCGATGAAGCGCTGCTCGCGGTCCTGCAGGGTCACGTCGAAGCCCTTGTAGGCGGCCCACGCAGCGATATCACCGCCCATCACGCCGGCGCCGACCACGTGCACGTGGCGGATGCCGGAGTCACCACCGCCGAGGCCCTTCAGGCGCTCGGTCAGGAAGAAAATGCGGATCAGGTTGCGCGCGGTCGGCGTGCTGGCCAGCTTCACCACGGCACGCCGCTCGGCATCCAGGCGTGCCTGGATCGGCTTGCCGCCGCTGCGCTGCCAGGTGCTGATCAGCGCGTAGGGCGCCGGGTACTGGTCCTTCTTGGCCTTGCGTGCGACCTGCTTGACCATCTGCGGCGCCAGCAGCGTGCGGGCCAGCCAGGTGTTGGTGGCCCAGGCCGTCGCGCGCTGCTTGAACGGGCGGGTGGTGCCGGACAAGGCCAGCGCGACGGCGGTGTCGAGCACCACTGCCGGTGCCACCACCTTGTCGACCAGGCCGATGCTGCGCGCGGCCGAGGCCGACAGGGTGCGGCCGGTCAACATCATGTCCATCGCCGCCGGTGCGCCGACCAGTTGCGGCAGGCGCGCGCTGCCCCCCCAGCCCGGGAAGATGCCCAGCTGGGTCTCCGGCAGGCCGATGCGGGTGCTGCTGTCATTGGAGGCCACGCGGTAGCGGCAGGCCAGCGCCAGCTCGGTACCGCCGCCCAGGCAGTGGCCGTGGATGGCTGCCACGGTCGGGCAGGGCAGTTCAGCCAGCTTCTGGTAGGTGGCCTGGCCGCGACGGATGGCGTCGTTGACGGTGCCGCGGCGGTCGAACTCCTGGAACTCCTTCAGGTCGGCACCGGCAATGAAGCCGGCCTTCTTCAGCGACTGGATCACCACGCCCTTGGGCGGGTCCAGTGCAATGCGCTCGAGCAGGTCGCCCAGTTCCAGCAGCACGTCCTGCGACATGGCGTTGACGCTGCTGTCCTGACGATCCAGGGAGAGAACCACCACGCCGTCGTCGCGGATCTCGGGGTGCCAGTGGCTGAAGCGGAGACCATCGAAGCCTGAGAGCATGGACGTTCCATCCGGTTGTGTATGGAGAAGCGGCTATGATCCAGAGGTTGTTTCCCTCGCGTCAAATCCCAATAGCAGGGGAGTGGCGACCCCGGATCCATGGCCGTGGACCGGGACGCTAACGGAACGGTGGTTAAAAGCTGGTGCGGCGCCAGGTGATCGGCGACTGAACTTTTCCCGGGATTGGCAGTCTCATTGCCCGACGTCGGTTGGGCTGACAGGAGTGCGGCCCCTCATGGCCGATGTTGATACACCTCAGGAGCTGGATCTGGAACTGGTCCGGCGCGTGCAGCACGGCGAGAGCGCCGCGTTCGATGTCCTGGTGCGCAAGTACCAGCATCGCGTGGTGGCCCTGGTCGGTCGCTACATCGCCGACTGGAGCGAATGTCAGGACGTCGCCCAGGACACTTTCATCCGTGCGTACCGCGCGATTGGAAGTTTCCGCGGCGATGCCCAGTTCTCAACCTGGTTGCATCGAATCGCCGTGAATACCGCCAAAAACTACCTGGCTTCACACAATCGCCGGCCGCCGACCGATGACATCGACATCGGTGACGCCGAACAGTTCGACAGCGGGACGCGCCTGCGCGACACCGATACGCCCGAACGCGAGTTGATGCGCCAGGAACTGGAACAGACGGTGATGAAGGCCGTCAATGCGCTGCCGGAAGAACTCCGGTTGGCGATCACCCTGCGCGAGGTGGAAGGCCTGAGTTACGAAGATATCGCGCAGAAAATGGGGTGCCCGATCGGCACCGTGCGTTCACGGATCTTCCGGGCGCGCGAGGCGATCGACACCGAACTCCGGCCGCTGTTGGACATCGGCAGCGCCACCCGTGAGAAGAGCCGCGTATGACCAGTAATCCGTTCAACGAATCGCAGAACCACCAATCGCCCGCCGGACAGCGCCTGGACCAGCGCCATCGCGAACAGCTGTCGGCCCTGGTCGATGGCGAGCTGGGCGCCGACGAAGCGCGCTTCCTGCTGCGCCGGATGGAGCACGACCCCGAGCTGGCCGGCTGCCAGGAACGCTGGCAGCTGCTGGGTGACGTGATGCGCGGGCAGGCCTCGGCGCTGGCGCCGGCCGGCTTCAGCGCGGCCGTGGCCGCCGCCATCGCTGCCGAACCGGCGCCGCAGGCCGAGCCGCGCCGCGAGGTGCGCCGCAGCGGTTGGCGGGCCTGGGGCGGTGGCGCCGCACTGGCCGCCTCGGTGGCGGCGGTGGCGCTGTTCATGGGCGGCGAGAAGCTGAAGGAAGCCACCCCGGGCGAGCCGTTGGCACCGCAGGTGATCGCCAGCCAGGCCGAACTTGCGCCCGCGCCGGCGCCGACGACGCCGGCTCCGGTAACCGAAGCCTCGGTGGATACCGCCGCAATGGCCGTGGCCGGTGTACCGGCAGTGGCCATGGCCGCGGCCAGCCGACGCCAGGACACCCGTCGCGCCAGCGCTACCCGCAGCCAGCAGGCTGCGCGTGCCGCCCAGCGCGAGGACATGCCGCAACGCGCCGTGGCCGCCGCACAGGCGCCGCTGACCCCGACCGTGCCGGCCAATGCCAGCCGCAACATGCCGTTCGGTGAGGTTGGTGGCCTGCAGGCGCGACCGTGGCCGCGCTCCAGCCTGGCGCCCGCTGCCGGTGGCGCGCTCAATGCGAGCTTCCCGGCCCACGCCGGTGGCGCCGCGTTCTACCCGTTCGAGCCGCGCCTGCAGGACGACCTGCCGGTGCCGCCGCGCCCGCGCGACTGAGCCGGGCGCTTTCACGCCCCGCCGTCGGCGGGGCCCGTATTCCTCTTTCCATCCGATCCGGAGGTTGCCGTCCGATGACTCCCCGACTCCGCACGCAGGCCATGGGCCTGCTGGCCCTGACCCTGCCGTTGGTGGCCTGCGCGCAGGCCCCGGCTCCGGCCGCCCAGACCCAGGCCGCGCCGGCCGCCGCGCCGCGGGCCCCGGCCCAGCCGCTGGTCACGGGCCTGCCTGACTTCACCAATCTGGTCGAACAGGTCGGGCCTGGCGTGGTCAACGTCGACACCACCATCGTCCGCAACAACCGCCAGGCCTCGCGGGGCCCGATGGGCGGCGACGATGACATGCCGGAGTTCTTCCGCCGCTTCTTCGGCCCGGATTTCCCGATGCCGGGGCAGGGCCCGGGCGGTCCGGACGGTGGCCCCAGCATCAAGGGCCGCGGCATGGGCTCGGGCTTCATCATCTCGCCCGATGGCTATGTGCTGACCAACTACCACGTGGTGGCCGATGCCAGCGAGGTGAAGGTCAAGCTGGGTGACCGCCGTGAGTTCACCGCGAAAGTGGTGGGCAGCGACCAGCAGTACGACGTGGCACTGCTGAAAATCGACGGCAAGAACCTGCCGACCGTGCGCGTTGGCGACTCCAACTCCCTCAAGCCGGGTCAGTGGGTGGTCGCGATCGGTTCGCCGTTCGGCCTCGACCACTCGGTCACTGCCGGCGTGGTCAGCGCCCTCGGCCGCAGCACAGGTGGTCCGGACCAGCGCTACGTGCCCTTCATCCAGACCGACGTGGCGATCAACCAGGGCAACTCCGGTGGCCCGCTGCTGAACACCCGTGGCGAAGTGGTCGGCATCAACTCGCAGATCTTCTCCGCCTCGGGCGGCTACATGGGCATCAGCTTCGCGATCCCCATCGACCTGGCGATGAGCGCGGTCGAGCAGATCAAGAAGACCGGCAAGGTCACCCGTGGCCAGCTCGGCGCGGTGGTGCAGGAAATCGACGGGCTGAAGGCGCAGGCGATGGGCCTGCCGGACAGCCGCGGCGCCCTGGTCAACCAGATCGTGCCGGACTCGGCTGCAGCCCGGGCCGGGGTGAAGATCGGTGATGTGATCCGTTCGGTGAACGGCGCGCCGGTCAACAGCTGGTCCGACCTGCCGCCGCTGATCGGCGCGATGGCACCGGGCAGCCGGGTCACCCTGGGGGTGATCCGTGATGGCAAGCCGCGCGACCTCAGTGCCACCCTGACCGCACTGACCGAAGACGGGCAGGCCGGTTCGCGTGGCCCGGCCACCGGCGACAGCGATGCGGCTCCGCAGGCCGGCGCCAATGCCCTGCTGGGGCTGGACGTCAGTGACCTGACCGCACCGCAGCGCAAGCAGCTGGGCCTGGAATCGGGCGAAGGCGTGCGCATCACCGGGGTCAAGGGCCAGGGCGCGCGTGATGCGGGCCTGTCTCCGGGCATGGTGATCCTGCAGGTGGCCAGCACCCAGGTCGGCAGCGTGGACGCGCTGAACCGTGCGCTTTCCAGCTACAAGAAGGGTGACGTGGTGATGCTGCTGGTGCGCACCGGCAGCGGCAACAGCGCGTTCGTCGCGGTCAAGGCCGGCCAGTAAGGCCTGCCGGGGCCGCTTCGGCGGCTCCTGCTTTTCCCCGAAGCCCCGCCCTGGCGGGGCTTCGGCCATTCCGGGCCCGGTCCGATGAGGCCGTTTTCGCGGGCGGGCGCCGGGCATGCGATAATCGACCGTTACCCTGACGACGCCGCGCGCCGCCGCCACCTATGTCTTCTGATTCGATGCGGAACATCCGCAACTTCTCCATCATCGCCCATGTCGACCACGGCAAGTCCACGCTGGCCGACCGCATCATCCAGCTCTGTGGTGGCCTGCAGGCCCGCGAGATGGAAGCGCAGGTGCTCGACTCCAACCCGATCGAGCGCGAGCGTGGCATCACGATCAAGGCGCAGTCGGTGTCGCTGCCGTACCTGGCCAAGGACGGGCAGACCTACCATCTGAACTTCATCGACACCCCCGGCCACGTCGACTTCTCCTATGAAGTCAGCCGCTCGCTGGCCGCCTGCGAAGGCGCGCTGCTGGTGGTCGATGCGGCCCAGGGCGTGGAAGCGCAGTCGGTGGCCAACTGCTACACCGCCGTGGAGCAGGGCCTGGAAGTGGTGCCGGTGATCAACAAGATCGACCTGCCCACCGCCGACATCGAGCGTGCCAAGGCCGAGATCGAGGCCGTGATCGGCATCGACGCCTCCGACGCCGTGCCGGTCAGTGCCAAGACCGGCCTGAACGTGCAGGACGTGCTGGAAGCGATCGTGCATCGCATCCCGCCGCCGAAGCCGCGCGACACCGAGAAGCTGCAGGCGCTGATCATCGACTCCTGGTTCGACAACTACCTGGGCGTGGTCTCGCTGGTGCGCGTGATGCAGGGCGAGATCAAGGCCGGCGACAAGCTGCAGGTGATGTCCACCGGCCGCAACCACCAGGTCGACAACGTCGGTGTGTTCACCCCGAAGCGCAAGGTGCTGCCGGCACTGAAGGCTGGCGAAGTGGGCTGGGTCACCGCCAGCATCAAGGACGTGCACGGTGCGCCGGTCGGCGACACCCTGACCCTGGCCGGCGACCCGGCGCCGAAGCCGCTGCCGGGCTTCCAGGAAATGCAGCCGCGCGTGTTCGCCGGCCTGTTCCCGGTCGATGCCGAGGACTACCCGGACCTGCGCGAAGCGCTGGACAAGCTGCGCCTGAACGATGCCGCGCTGCGTTTCGAGCCGGAAAGCTCCGAGGCGATGGGCTTCGGCTTCCGCTGCGGCTTCCTCGGCATGCTGCACATGGAAATCGTGCAGGAGCGCCTGGAGCGCGAATACAACCTGGACCTGATCAGCACCGCGCCGACGGTGGTGTATGAAGTCCTGAAGACCGATGGCTCGATCATCAACATGGACAACCCGGCCAAGCTGCCGCCGGTGAACCAGGTCGAGGAGATCCGCGAGCCGATCATCCGTGCCAACGTGCTCACCCCCGAGGAGTACATCGGCAACATCATCAAGCTGTGCGAAGAGAAGCGCGGCAGCCAGATCGGCATCAACTACCTGGGCAGCCAGGTGCAGATCAGCTACGAGCTGCCGATGGCCGAGGTGGTGCTGGACTTCTTCGACAAGCTGAAGTCGGTCAGCCGTGGCTATGCCTCGCTGGACTACCACTTCGTGCGCTTCGACGCAGGCCCGTTCGTGCGCGTGGACGTACTGATCAACGGTGACAAGGTCGATGCACTGTCGCTGATCGTGCACCGCAGCCATGCCGACCGTCGCGGCCGCGAGCTGTGCGAAAAGATGAAGGACCTGATCCCGCGCCAGATGTTCGACGTGGCCATCCAGGCCGCCGTCGGCTCGCAGATCATCGCCCGTACCACGGTCAAGGCCATGCGCAAGAACGTGCTGGCCAAGTGCTATGGTGGCGACGTTTCGCGCAAGAAGAAGCTTCTGGAAAAGCAGAAGGAAGGCAAGAAGCGCATGAAGCAGGTCGGCCGCGTGGAGATCCCGCAGGAAGCGTTCCTGGCCGTGCTGCAGATGGACAACAAGTAAGCCCGCACCGGCCCTGCGGGGCCGGTCGTCTGGTGACGTTGCAAAGGACCCTGAATGAAACTGTTTGAGATCCTCCTGGTCGTGCTGACCCTGGCCTCGGGCCTGATCCTGCTTGCGGACAAGCTGTACCTCGCCAAGCGTCGCGCCCAGCGCGCGGGCCTGCTCGATTCCGAGCCGGTGCTGGTGGACTACTCGCGTGCGTTCTTCCCGGTGCTGGCGATCGTGCTGATCGTGCGCAGCTTCATTGCCGAGCCGTACAAGATCCCGTCCAGCTCGATGATGCCGAACCTGCTGATCGGCGATTTCATCCTGGTCAACAAGTTCTCCTACGGCCTGCGCCTGCCGATCAGCAACACCAAGTTCGTGCCGGTGGGCGAGCCCTCGCGGGGTGACGTGGTGGTGTTCCACTTCCCCGGCCATGGCGAGAACGATCCGGCCAAGGGCGAGAACTTCATCAAGCGCGTGATCGGCGTGCCGGGCGACACCGTGGTCTTCGAAGGCGACGGCGTGATCCTCAACGGCGAGCCGCTGAAGTACGACAACAAGGGCATCTACGCCGGCCACAAGGGCCAGGGCGAGGGCGCCAACCTGCTGGTCGAGCACCTGCCGGGCCGCACCCACACGGTGCTGGAGACCGACTATCCACGTGGCCAGGGCCAGTGGACCGTGCCGGCCGGCAAGTACCTGGTGATGGGCGACAACCGCGACAACAGCGACGACGGCCGTTTCTGGGGCCTGCTGCCGGAAGAGAACCTGCGTGGCAAGGCGTTCCTGATCTGGCTGAACTGCCAGGGTTGGTTCTGCAAGGATGGCTTCGAGCCGTCGCGGATCGGCTCGAGCATCAACTGAGCGGGCACCAACTGAGTATTTTCACATCCAACGCGTATCTGGGGAGAACGCAATGAAGACGATGAACACGCAGCGTGGCATGACCCTGACCTCGTTCCTGACGGTCCTGATCGTGGTTGGCTTCTTCCTCTACATCGGCATGAAGCTGTTCCCGATGTACCAGGAGTACTACGCGGTGCGCTCGGCGATGAAGAGCCTGGCCAACGAGCCGGGCGTGGGCAGCATGGAGCCGGCGCGCATCCAGGATCTGTTCTTCAAGCGCCTGTACATCAACTATTCGGACAACGTGAAGCCGGCCAACGTGAAGTTCGACCGTCGCGACAATGGCTGGACCCTCAAGGTCAACTACGAAGTGCGCCGTCAGCTGATCGGCAACCTCGATGTGGTTGGCAAATTCGATTCTTCCCAGGACCTGACACGAAGCGGTGCCCAGTAAATTCATCCAACGTGGCGACCTGATCGGTCATGCCTTCAGTGACCCGGCCCTGCTCAAGCAGGCGCTGACGCATCGCAGTGCCGGTGCGCCGCACAACGAGCGCCTGGAGTTCCTCGGCGACAGCATCGTCAACATGATGGCGGCCGAGGCGTTGTACCGACGCTGGCCCAAGGCCGACGAAGGCGCGATGACCCGTGCCCGTGCCGAGCTGGTGCGTGAAGGCGCGCTGGCGGTGATCGGGCGCACCCTGGAACTAGGCGAACGGCTGACGCTGGGCCCCGGCGAAATGAAGTCCGGCGGTCATCGTCGCGACTCGATTCTGGCCGATGCCGTGGAAGCCGTGGTGGCCGCGATCTACCTGGATGCCGGCTTCGAGGCCTGCCGGGCGGTGGTACTGCCCTGGTTCAGCGCTTCGATCGAGGCCCTGCCGGCTTCCGGCCGGCCCGAGAAGGACCCCAAGACCCGCCTGCAGGAATGGCTGCAGGCCCGACAGAAGGCGTTGCCGCAGTATGAACTGGTGTCAGAATCCGGTGACGACCACGCCAAGCACTTCCGGGTACGCTGCAACGTAGCCGACCCGGCCGCCAGCACCGAGGGCGAAGGCGCCTCGCGGCGGCTTGCCGAACAACAGGCGGCTGCGGCCGTCCTAGAACAACTGGATTCCAAGTGAGCGAACAAACTTCCCATCATTGCGGCAGCGTGGCCGTCATCGGCCGCCCGAACGTGGGCAAATCGACCCTGACCAATGCCCTGGTCGGCGCCAAGGTCAGCATCGTTTCCAACCGCCCGCAGACCACGCGCCATCGCCTGCTGGGCATCGCCACCTATCCGGAAGGCCAGCTGGTGCTGGTCGACACCCCCGGCCTGCACAAGGTGCAGAAGCGGGCGATGAACCGGGTGATGAACCGCGCCGCGCGTGGCTCGCTGGAAGGCGTCGATGCCGGCCTGCTGGTGATCGAAGCCGGTCGCTGGGACGAGGAAGACAGCCTGGCCTTCAATGTTCTGCGCGACGCCGGTATCCCGGTGGTGCTGGTGGTCAACAAGATCGACCGGCTGAAGGACAAGGGCGCGCTGCTGCCGTTCCTGCAGGAAGTCACGGCCGGCCGCGATTTCTCGTCGGTGCATCCGATCTCGGCGCAGAAGCGCAACGGCCTGGAAGCACTGGTACGCGACGTACTGGCGCTGCTGCCGGAAGCGCCGCCGATGTTCGGCGAAGACGAGATCACCGACCGCAGCCAGCGCTTCCTGGCCGGCGAACTGGTACGTGAACAGCTGATGCGCCAGTTGGGCGAAGAGCTGCCGTATGCCACCACCGTGGAAATCGAGCGCTTCACCGAAGATGGCAACCTGCTGCGCATCGGTGCGGTGATCTGGGTCGAGCGCGAGGGCCAGAAGGCGATCGTGATCGGCAAGGGTGGTACCCGCCTGAAGGAGATCGGGGCCAAGTCCCGCCTGCAGATGGAGCGCCTGTTCGGCGCCAAGGTGTTCCTGGAGACCTGGGTGCGCGTGCGTGAAGGCTGGTCCGACGACGAGGCCGCACTGAAGGCCTTCGGTTACGAGTAAGCCGTTGCAGTCGCTTCGATGATGATCGAGGACGACACCGGCTTCGTGCTGCATGCACGGGCCTATCGCGAGACCAGCCTGCTGGTCGAAGTACTGAGCGCGCAGCATGGCCGGATCGGCCTGCTCGCGCGTGGCGTATCCACCGCCAAGGGACAGGTGCTGCGCGCGGCCCTGCAGCCGCTGCAGTGGATCCGCTTCAGTGCCCAGCAGCGGGGCGAATTGGCCCAGCTGCGGGGTGCCGAGGCACTGGATGCTGCCCCGCGCCTGGTCGGCCAGGCGATGCTGGCCGGCTTCTATCTGAGTGAATTGACCCTGCGCCTGGCCCCGCGCCAGGACCCGCTGCCGGAGTTGTACCTGGCCTACGGCGAGGCACGCGCGCGGCTGGCCGTGGGCGCCGGCCTGGCCTGGACCCTGCGCCGGTTTGAGCGCGAGCTGCTGTCTGCGCTGGGCCTGGGTTTCGATCTGGACAGCGCCAGCGACGGCCAGCCGATCGACCCGGCCGCGCGCTACGAACTGGACCCACAGGAAGGCGCGCAGCGCCTGCTCAGCGAGCGCGGTGGGGAACGCCGGGCGGCCGCGACGGGTTCTGCGCTGCTGGCGCTGGCCGCCGATGAAGAGCCCGATGCCGCCGACCTGGCCAGTCTGCGCCTGCCGATGCGGCGGGTGCTGGCCCATCACCTGGGGCCGCGCGGCCTGAAGTCCTGGGAAATGCTCGAGCAGCTCGCGCCCAGGCGTTGAGGGGGGGGCGGCAGGGCTTGCAGCCCTGCACCTGCCGAATCAACGTCAACGTCAACTGCAAAAGCTGGCTATCCGTGGGTAGGCGGGGTGGGTCCGGTTGCGGGGGACGCTGCAAGTCCCCCTCCGGGGCCCGGCCCAGCCGCTGGCGGCTGTGCGTTCGGGCGCTTGCGAAGCAATGCTTCGCAAGCAAAGCGCCCTCACCCATGTAAGCTCGGTCGCCGCATCCATGCGGCTCACGCCCCCGCAACCGGACCCACCCCGCCTTGGACAGTTTCTCGCGAGCTGTCGGAATGGCACTCTGCTCTGGTGGGTGTCGACCTTGGTCGACACAGTAGAGCCACGCCATGCGTGGATGCGTTTCGATTTCAATTCGAAATATTTGATTCCGATTGAGATTCATCCACGCATGGCGTGGATCTACTGGCCACCGGCCAACTGTCGAAGGCGGGGCACTGTGGGTTTGCGGGGTGTGAGCCGCATGGGCCCGAGGCATGCCTCGGGCGGGTTGGGCAGGACGCCCAACCCCGGTCTTGCCGTGTGCGCAGGAACGCGCACACGAGCAAGCGGCGACCAAGGCTACATGGACGTACTTGCGCCGTCCCCGCAAACCCACAGTGCCCCGCCATCCCACGGAATGCTGCTCTGGCCTTTGACGTTTGACGTTGCCCTGGCTTGAAGGCTTCGGCAGGTGCAGGGCGCAGCCCTGCCGAACAACCCTCAATGCAGCAGGGCAGCCACCGCGTCGCGGAACCCCGCCTGGGCCTGCCCGGACTCCGGCGCATGATGCAGCTGGCGCACCGCCCGCCCCAACCGCGCCGCCCCCACGAAGCCACAGCTCGCCTGCAGCCGATGCAACTGGCTGCGCAGCTGGCGCTCGTCATGCTGGTCCACCGCCTGCTCGACCGCATCGCGTACGCCCGGCAGCTCGGCCAGGAACAGCTCGCGCAGCGCGATCAGGTGGTTGCGCTGGCCATTGAGCGCGGCCAGTGCCGCAGTCTCGTCCCAGTCCTGTACCTGCAGCTCGACCGCGGCCGGCGCCTGGGCCATGACGATCCCGGCCGGACTGTTGACCAGGGCGCGGCGCACCGCCTTCAGCAGCTGGTCGCGGCCCAGCGGCTTGACCAGCGTGTCGCTGAAACCGGCCTCGCGCAGGCGCGCATGGATCGAGGTATCACCGTCGGCGGTATGCGCCAACGCCGGGGTGTCGGGATGTGAACGTCGCAGTTCGCGCAGCAGCTGCGCGCCGTTGCCGTCAGGCAGGTTGACGTCGATCAGCCACAGGTCATGCGCACCGGGCTCGGCGCTGGCCAGGGCACTGGCCAATGAGTCTGCGGTGTCCACGTCCGCCGGTAACGTTTCCAACGCCGCCTTGAAAAAACCGCGGCTGATGATGTCGTCCTCGACAAGCAGGAAGCGGGGCCGGCTGGCCCGCGGGGTCATCTGCATCAGGGCTGCCTCCATGTCAGCTGTTGCAATCATCAAGCACAGCGGCGGCGGGCGCAAGCGGGTCCGGACCCTGCCGGTCAGGATCTGCGACAATACGCCCCCATTTTTGCCCGCAGCCTGTTGCCACGTGGCCCGATCCCGCTCCCGCATCGACCGTACCCCGTTCCAGACCGAGATCCTCGACCTCAGCCATGATGGTCGCGGTGTCGCCCGCCGTGAAGGCGAGGGCGGCAAGGTCACCTTCGTCAGCGGCGCCCTGCCGGGCGAGGTGGTCATGGCCGAACAGACCGCCCGCAGCCGCCATTTCGACGAAGCGCGTACGGTGGAAGTGCTGCAGGCCTCGCCGCAGCGCGTCACCCCGAAGTGCCCGCACTTCGGCACCTGCGCCGGCTGCGTGCTGCAGCACCTGGACGAAGACCAGCAAATTGTCGCCAAGCAGCGCGTGCTGATGGACAACCTGGAGCGCATCGGCCACGTGAAGCCGGGCACCGTGCTGGCGCCGCTGGTCGGTGAGAGCTGGGGCTACCGGCGCAAGGGTCGCTTCTCCGTGCGCCGGGTCGAAAAGAAGGACAAGACCCTGGTCGGCTTCCGTGAACAGGATCCGCGATTCGTCGCCGACCTCAGCCAGTGCCTGACCGTGATCCCCGAGATCGGCACCAAGGTCGAGGCGCTGTCCAGCTTCATCGAATCGCTCGATGGCAAGCGTGACATCCCGCAGATCGAATTCATCGCTGGCGACCAGGCCGTGGTCCTGACCGTGCGCCACCTGCAGCCGCTCAGCGACGCCGATCGTGCGGCCTGGGCCGCCTTCGGCCAGCAGCATAGTTTCGTGATCTACCTGCAGTCCGGTGGCGTGGATACCGTGCAGCCGCTGGACGGGCAGGGCGTGCCGCTGTCGTTCCGGCTGGCGCCGTGGGACGTGGAGCTGGCGTTCCGTCCGTTGGACTTCATCCAGGTCAACGCCAAGCTCAATGAGAAGATGATCGCCCACGCCCTGGACCTGCTGGAGCCGGGTGAGGACGAGCGTGTGCTGGACCTGTTCTGCGGCCTGGGCAACTTCACCCTGCCGCTGGCGCGCCGCGTGCGCGAAGTGGTCGGTGTGGAAGGCGATGCTGGCCTCGTCGCGCGGGCCCGTGAGAATGCCGAGCGCAACGGCCTGACCAACGCCCAGTTCTTCAGCGCCGACCTCACCCAGGACCAGCGCAGCACGCCGTGGATGCGCCAGGGCTTCGACAAGCTGCTCTTGGATCCGCCGCGCTCGGGCGCGATCGAAGTGCTGCAGCAGCTGCCGCTGAAGCAGTTCAAGCGCATCGTCTACGTCAGCTGCCACCCGGGTTCGCTGGCACGCGATGCCGGCTATCTGGTCAACGAACAGGGCTTCACCCTGGTCAGTGCCGGTGCCATGGACATGTTCCCGCACACCGCACACGTGGAAAGCATCGCGGTATTCGAGAAGCGCTGATCGGCTGTCATGCCCATCGCGCATAATGGCGCGATGGGCATCGAAATCGAACGCAAATTCCTCGTCAGCAGTGATGGCTGGCGCACCGCCGCGCACCGGGTGATCCCGATGGCGCAGGGCTACATCAACGACATGGGCGCGCTCGACCGCGGCACCCAGAACGCCTCGGTGCGCGTGCGCATCGAGGGCGACCACGCCGCGCTGAACCTGAAGTCGCGCACCATCGGCCACACCCGCCAGGAGTTCGACTATCCGATCCCGGTGGACGATGCGCGCGCACTGCTGGCGCTGTGCGTGGGCGGCCTGATCGACAAGCGCCGCCATCTGGTCGAACACGCCGGCCTGACCTGGGAGGTGGACGAGTTCCTCGGCGACAACGCCGGCCTGGTAGTGGCTGAGGTTGAGCTGGACAGCGCTGACCAGGCCATCGACCTGCCGGACTGGGTGGGTGCCGAAGTCACCGATGATGCCCGCTACTACAACGTTGCCCTGGCCAGCCACCCGTATTCAGAGTGGTGAAGCCGCCCAAAAGGGGACGGAGGGGATTAAGTCGTCTTTACCCCATCTGTGCGGGAAACGACTTAATCCCCTCCGTCCCCTTTTATCGAGGGTGTCGGCCCCCATGTGGAAAGGATGAGAATCGACATCTACTCCGACGTGGTCTGCCCCTGGTGCTGGATCGGCAAGCATCGTTTCCAGCAGGGCGTGCAGTTGCTGGGCGCCAACGCGCCTGAACTCGATATCCACTGGCAGCCGTTCCAGCTGGACCCGGACGCGGACGACACCCCGGTGCCGCTGCGCGAGGCCTATGTGCGCAAGTTCGGCGGCGTTGAGCGTACCGAACAGATCCTCGGCCAGACCCAGACCACCGCGCGGGCCGAGGGCCTGCCGATGGACTTCAGCCAGGGCCAGGTGCGGGTGACCACGCTGCCGGCGCACCGGGTGTTGTGGCTGGCGGGCGAGCACGGCGTGCAGGATGCGGTGGGCGAAGCACTGTTCCGCGCCCACTTCGAGCACGGTCAGAACCTGGCGGACCCCTCGGTGCTGATCAAGGCGGGCGCGGCAGGCGGCCTCGACGCGGGTGAAATCACGCAGATGCTGGCCTCCGACCGCGGCCTGGCCGAGGTCGAAGCCAAGCTGGCGCAGGCTCATGCATTGGGCGTTTCTTCGGTGCCGACCTTCGTCATCGATGGGAAGTGGGCCATTTCCGGGGCGCAGCCCCCCGAGGCCTTCGCCAACGCCCTGCGCCAGATCGCCGCCGAGCAGGGCGCGCCTGCGGCCCCGGCTGACGGCGACGAGGCCTGCGGCCCGGACGGCTGCAAGGTCTGACCGGATCCGAAAAGGGGACGGAGGGAATTAAGACGTATCCAGCCCGTAGGGGCCGATTGCGGCTTAATCCCCTCCGTCCCCTTTTTCTGACCACTGCGCCTGTCGGCCGGTTCTGCGACAATGCGGCACTGCGCCATGCGGGCGCGCGTTGTGGAGATCGACCATGCTGCTGATCGGCGTTGCCGGCACCGAACTGACCGCCCAGGAACGTGACTGGCTGCAGCACGATGCCGTGGCCGGGGTGGTGCTGTTCAAGCGCAACTTCGCCTCGCGCCAGCAGGTGACCGATCTGAGCGCGGCGATCCGCGCTGCCGCGCCGCGCCCGCAGCTGATCTGCGTGGACCAGGAAGGCGGCCGCGTGCAGCGCTTCCGCGAGGGCTACAGCGAGCTGCCGCCGCTGCAGGACATCGGGGCGCTGTACGCCACCGATCCGCAGCAGGCGCTGACGCTGGCCGAGCAGCACGCCTGGCTGATGGCCAGCGAAGTGCGCGCCAGTGGCCTGGACCTGAGCTTCGCGCCGGTGGTCGACCTTGGCCGTGGCAACCGCGCCATTGGCAACCGCGCCTTCAGTGAAGACCCGCAGGTGGTGGCCGCGTTCACCGCCGCCTACGTGCGCGGCATGCATGCGGTCGGCATGGCCGCCACGCTCAAGCATTTCCCCGGCCATGGCACCGTGCTGGAAGATACCCACGTGGATACCGCGATCGACCCGCGTGCGCTGGACGAGCTGCGCGCGCAGGACCTGGTCCCGTTCCAGGCCGGCATCGCCGCCGGTGCCGACGCGGTGATGATGGCGCACGTGATCTATCCGCAGGTGGCACCGGAACCGGCCGGCTATTCGCCGCGCTGGATCCAGGACATCCTGCGCGGCGAGCTCGGCTTCCGCGGCGTGGTGTTCTCCGATGACATCGGCATGGCCGCCTCGCACAGTGCGGGCGGCGTGCCGGCGCGCGTGCACGCGCATCTGGATGCCGGCTGCGACGTGGTGCTGGTCTGCCACCCGGAACTGGTCGATGAAGCCCTGCACGCGGTGCAGGGACGCGCCCTCAATACTGCTGCGCTGCTGGGCCTGCTGGGCCGCGGCGCGCTCGGCTGGGACGGCCTGCTGGCCGATGCCCGCCATGGCGACACCCAATCCCGTCTGCTTGAAACCCTTGGAAGAACCGTCTGATGCCCAACCTCACCATTTCCCAGGCCCTGGCCCAGGCTGACCTGCTGGTCGACCGCCCCACCATCGACAAGGCCATCGCTGGTATCGCCGACGCCATCGCGCGCGATTACAAGGGCGAGGTGCCGCTGTTCCTGTCCATCATGCACGGTGCGCTGCCGTTCGCCGGCCAGCTGGCGCTGGAACTGGGCGCGCGCGGCCAGGACGTGCAGTTCGATTACCTGCACGCCACCCGTTACCGCGGTGAAACCACCGGCGGCGACCTGGTCTGGAAGCACAAACCGGCCACCTCGCTGTTCGGTCGCCGCGTGCTGCTGGTCGACGATATCCTCGACGAGGGTTACACCCTGCAGGGCGTGCGCACCTGGTGCCTGGAACAGGGCGCGACCGACGTGCGCATCGCCGCGATGACGGTGAAGAAGCACGACCGCGCGCTGCCGGACGTGACTGCCGACTACGCCGGCATCGAACTGCCGGACCGTTACGTGTTCGGCTTCGGCATGGACGTCAACGAAACCCTGCGCTGCGTGCCGGCCATCTACGCGATGAAGGAATAACGGCGCAGCCGCCCGCGGCGCGTCTTCTTCTGCCGCCGGCATCCTCGGGTGCCGGCGTTCGTCTTTTCATGGAGTGCTTCGAATGCAACAGATCGCCCTGGCCGTGATCGGCGGTACCGGTGTCTATAACCTGGCCAAGCTTGACGACGTGCAGACCCACGAGGTCGACACCCGCTTCGGCCGTCCGTCGGGCCCGGTGCGCGTTGGTACGCTGCTCGGCCATCGCGTGGCGTTCCTGGCGCGGCATGGCGAAGGCCATTCGCTGCCGCCGCACAAGATCAACTACCGCGCCAACCTGGCCGCGCTGCAGCAGCTGGGCGCGCAGCGCGTGCTGGCGTTGAACACGGTGGGGGGCATCACCGAACACTTTGGTCCGCGCGTGCTGGCCTGCCCGGACCAGATCATCGACTACACCTGGGGCCGCATCAGCACGATCTGTGAGGAAGAAGGCACCGACGTGGTCCACGTTGATTTCGGCCACCCGTACACACCAATGCTGCGCAGCAAGATCCTGGCGGCGGCCAAAGTGACCGGCGTCACGGTCCATGACGGTGGCTGCTACGGCGCAACGCAGGGGCCGCGCCTGGAAACCATCGCTGAAATCGCCCGTATGCGCCGCGACGGCTGCGATCTGGTGGGCATGACCGGCATGCCGGAAGCCGCCCTGGCACGCGAGCTGGGGCTGGATTACGCCTGCCTGGCGATCATCGCCAACTGGGCTGCCGGCTGTGGTGATGGCGAGGAGATCACGATGGCCGAAGTGCTGGCCAACGTGCAGGCGGCCGGCAACGGACTTCCGGAACTGGTGGGCGAATTGGCACGGGGGTGATTGTCTTCCCCGAGCAAGCTTTGCATACTCAGCTTGTGCGCGGGTTCAGCGTACACCACCCATTCATTGCATAAGGTCTCGCATCACCATGCCGAACGGTACCGTCAAGTGGTTCAACGACGCCAAGGGATTTGGCTTCATCTCGCCGGAGGATGGCAGCGCCGACGTGTTCGCGCACTTCTCCGCCATCAACACCAAGGGCTTCCGCAGCCTGCAGGAAGGCCAGCGTGTCACCTATGACGTGACCCAGGGCCCGAAGGGTGCCCAGGCTTCGAACATCACGCCGGCCGAGTGATCCACTCGACAGTGCGTTGAAAACCCCGCTTCGGCGGGGTTTTTTTTGCGCGGATTGCCCGCGACCCGCTCGCGATCCACCCGCCTCGGGCACAATGCGGCCATGACGGAACGACTGCGCATCGCCGTGATCGGCTACGGTACCGCTGGACAGGCAGTGTCCATCCTGCTCACCCGTGACGGCCACGAGGTGGAGATCTTCGAACGCGTGCCCACGCCGGGGCCGGTGGGTGCCGGTTTCCTGCTGCAGCCCAGCGGCCTGCAGGTACTGTGGCAGATGGGCCTGCTTGATTCCGTGCGCGCACATGCCGCGCCGGTGCACCGCCTGTATGGCGACACGCCGTGCGAGCGCGCGGTGATGGACATGCGCTACGAGGGACTGGATGCGCGCCTGCACGGCCTGGGCATGCAGCGCGGGGCTTTGTTCTCGCTGTTGGACGAGGCGCGTGCAGGCGAGGGCCAGCTGCATGCCGGTACCAACATTACCGAGGTGGATGCCGAACACGGCCGTCTGCGCGACAGCGACGGGCGCACGCATGGCCCGTTCGACCTGGTAGTGGTCGCCGATGGCGCCGCGTCGACGCTGCGCGGCACGATCGCCGGCGGTGCCGGGCTGGACCGCGTGTATCCGTGGGGGGCGCTGTGGTGCCTGCTGCCGGCCGAGGACTGGCCGCACGTGCAGGAGCTGCGGCAGCGTTACGTGGCCGCGCGCAAGATGATCGGACTGCTGCCGGTCGGCACGCGCCCCGGTGATGACACGCCGCGCCTGAGTTTCTTCTGGAGCCTGCCACGCGCCGACTTCGAACGCTGGCAGGCCGATGGCATGACGCCCTGGCTGGATGAACTGCATGCACTGTGGCCGCAGGCCAGTGCGCGCTTCGCCCATCTGCGTGATGCCGGCCAGTTGGCGCGCGCGGTCTACCGTGATGCGGTGATGACGCGCTGGCACCACGGCCGCATGGTGCTGGCCGGTGATGCCGCGCATGCGATGAGCCCGCAGCTGGGGCAGGGCGTGAACATGGCGCTGCTCGATGCGCTGGCGCTGCGCGATGCGGTGCGCACCTACGGCGGCAGCACGGTCGCGCTGCAGGCCTACCAGGCGCAACGCAGGGCACACGTTGCGGTGTACCAGCGCTGGAGTCGTTGGCTGACGCCGCTGTTCCAGTCCGACCGCGACGCCTGGGCGAAGGCGCGTGACGTGCTGCTGGGCCCGATGGGGCGCCTGCCCGGTGGCCGTGGCCACATGCTGCGCGTGCTCAGTGGCACCCAGCACGGCTGGTTCGGTTCGCTTGCGCTGGATCCGGCATTCATCGACGCGCTGGCCAGAGCCGCCGAACCACCTCGCGCGCACGTGGCCGCGGCAACGGCGTGAAGCACGCCGTCACGTGAATTAACGGTTGCCTCACCGTGGATATGCGAGAAGTAGATTGCACGCGATTGCGCGTCGCCCGTTTTCATTTCCGTGATCAACATCGCGCGTGGCCCGGGCGGCGCTGCCGTTGCGGCCTGTTGCGGCCCGGACGTGCCGCCTGTTGTTGAAGAGGAGGACGCCATGTTGTTCGCGGTCGAGGAGCTGGAATCGGAAATCTGCAAGCTGCGCGGACTGTTGCAGATGCTGCACGAGGACCAGCCCGACGTACTGGAGGACGTGTTTGAATTCCATGTGGGCAGCCTGATCAGTCATGCATCGCCGGAGCACCACGCACGCATCCGTGCCTGCGCGCAGGAGATGCTGGCGGCAACCCAGGCCCTGCCGCGGCGACGCGAAGATGACACGCCCGAGTTCCAGTTGATGCCGCAGTTGGGCATTGGTCCGGCCTGATTCAAACCACTGGCAGTTCCACCAGGCCGTTTTCCACGCAGGCGACCATCTGTTCGCCGAGAGCGGGAACAGGCACGATTCCGGCGGTGAACGCGGAAAAGGCCGGAAGGACCGTCATCCTCTCGCGCAGCCAGAATGCGGGGAAGCGCCGTCGCAACGGCGCCAAGGCGACCTGCGGATGCAGATGCCCGGCGATCACATGCAGCTCCGCATCGGGCGTCGGCTCATGGCGAAGCAGGAACGGCTGCAGCCGCACTTCGTCGTGGACCTGTACCTGCAGCTGGGCATGTGGCAGCTGGTGATCGTGATTCCCGCGCAGGACGTGCACGTCCAGTGCGGTATTGCGTTCGCGCCATCCCAGCCATTGCTGGTACCACGCGGCGCGATGCGCCGGTCCATGCAGGATGTCGCCCAGGATCCACAGCTCGCGGCAGGCATGCCGGTCCAGCAGTTCCTGCAGGCGTTGCAGGTCTTCGCCAGTGCCGCCACTGGGCAGTGCGATGCCGGCGCGGCGGAACACATCGGCCTTGCCCAGGTGCAGGTCGGCGATCAACAGCGCCTGCCGCGCGGGCCAGTACAGCGCACGCGCGCCAAGCAGACTCAGCGATTCGCCCGCGCGCAGCAGCGGCAGTTCATCGGCCATGGCGGCGCTCCAGCTGCTGGGCCGCGCGTTGCACGCGGGTACGCCAGTCCTCGTTGCTGAACTGCCCACGCAGGCGTTCGGCCCACAACGGGAAGCCCAGTGGTGTAAGTGACGACGGACGCTGCATCGAGAGGATCTGCGTGCCGATCCTTGCCAGTACCTGCTGTAACCCGGGCAGGTCGAGGCTGTCGTGCAGCACCTCGTGCTCGGCCAGCGCCAGCAGCAGGTGGTCAGGATCGTGCTCGCGCAGCACGTCGAAGAGCAGGCCCGCCGAGGCCTGCAGCTGGCGCAGTGATCGCGGCATGCCGCCGGGCAGGCTGGGTACCAGCAGGCCAGCTACCCGTGCGATGCCACGGAACTGGCGGCGCGCCAGCTCGCCCAGGTTCACCGCGGCACGCAGATCGTCGAGCAGCTGATCGGGGCTGAACAGCGCACGCCATTGCGTCGCGTCCAGATCGATTGCCTGTGCCGGTGCCAGCACCAGGCCATGGTCATTGACGGCATAGCCGATGCTATTGCGCTGCTGACGGGTGCAGCGCAGCGCCAGCAGGGCGGCCAGCGCCTCATGCACGTGGCGGCCGGCAAAGGGATAGACGAACAGGAACTGGCCTTCGCGGCGTCGCACCTCTTCCACCAGAAGGTGGCCAGGGCCGGGAAGCGACGACAACTGCTGCTGCAGTGCCAGCAGGGGTGACAGCCAGCGTGATTCGGCACTGTCGTCGGCCCCGGACAGGACCCACTCCAGCTCGCGGCCGAGCGGCATCGACAGCGGCAGCTGGCCGCCCTGCCAGCGTGGCACGACACCGTCACCGCGCCCTCGTGCCAACCGCACGAAGGCGGTCATGTCGCGCAGCTGCACCAGCTCCAGCAGGCGTCCGGCGAACTGGAAGCGATCGCCACGGCGCAGGCGGCTGGCGAACTGTTCTTCCACGGCGCCCAGGCTACCGCCGCGCAGGAACTGCACGCGCACGCTGCCATCGCTGCTGATGGTGCCGATCGATAGCCGATGGCGCAGCGCCTGGCGACGGTCGTGCATGCGGTACTGCCCATCGGCATCACGCACGACCTTGTGGAAATCGGGGTACTGGGCCAGCGCCTGGCCGCCCTGCACGATGAACGTGAGCACGGCCTGCCATTGATCGTCGCCGAGAGACGCGAAAGCATGGGTACGCCGTACCTGCGCCAGCAGCGCGGCGCTGTCGAAGCCGCCAGCCAGAGCGCGGCTGACCGCATGCTGGGCCAGCACATCCAGCGAAAGCGTCGGTGGCCTGCGTGCTTCGACCACGCCTTCGGCCAATGCACGGCGCACCGCGGCGTACTCGGCCAGCTCCAGCGCATGGCTGGGGACGCACAGGATCGAGCCGCTGGCACCCGGACGGTGGCGTGCGCGTCCGGCGCGTTGGCGCAGGCGCGCCACGCCCTTCGGGCTGCCCAGCTGCAGTACCTGCTCAACCTCGGGGAAGTCCACGCCGAGGTCGAGGCTGGAGGTGGCAACCACGCAGCGCAGCGCGCCCGCGCGCAGGCCATCCTCGACCTGCTGGCGCAGCGCTGGATCCAGCGAGCCGTGGTGCAGCGCAAGCGTGTCCGGGGCTTCCGGCCAGACCGCGGCCAGCGCCTGATGCCACAGTTCTGCCTGCGCACGGGTGTTGGTGAACAACAGGCTGCTGCGTGCCCGCATCAACGCGTCCAGCACCCGCGGCAGCTGCGCCAGGCCCAGATGCCCGGCCCACGGAAAACGTTCGCCGGGTTCCGGCAGCAGGCTGCGCACGCTGATCGCGCGCGGGCGCACGCCCTGCACGATCGGCGCGTCGGGCTGTCCGGGCAGCAGCACGTCGCGCGCCTCATCCAGGTTGCCCAGCGTGGCCGAAAGCCCCCACAGCTGCACTGCAGGCGCAGCATCGCGCAACACCGCCAGGTTCAACTGCAGCAGCACACCGCGCTTGTTGCCCAGCAGCTCATGCCATTCGTCCACCACCACGCAGCGCAGCTGGCGCATGCGCGGCAACGTATCCGGATAGCTCAGCAGCAGCGCCAGTGATTCGGGCGTGGTGACCAGTACGTCGATGCGGCCTTCGCGGGCCTGGCGCCGCTCGCGGTTGCTGGCGTCACCGCTGCGCAGGCCGACACGCCATCCCAGTCCCAAGCCGTCGACGACGGCCTGGAGCGCGCGTGCGGTATCACTGCCCAACGCGCGCAAGGGCGTTACCCACAGCACCTGCAATGGGCGCACCGCACTGGCGCGGCGGGGCGAGGGCGGTGGATCGATCAGCGCCTGCAGCAACGGCCCGCCGAACATCGCCAGCGTCTTGCCGCTGCCCGTGGGCGTATGCAGCAACCCGGATTCGCCGGCCAGGTAATGCCGCCACATCGCGCGCTGGAAAGGCAGTGAGCGCCAGCCGCGTGCCGCGAACCAGTCTTCCAGCCGGCGCAGTGCCTGGCTGCGTGTCATCGCGCCAGCGCCTGCAGGCTGGCCAGCTGATCGGCCTCGCTGGCAGGCTTGTCGTGGCGCCAGCGCAGGATGCGCGGAAAGCGCACGGCGATCCCCGACTTGTGCCGGCTGCTGCGGTTGACCGCTTCGAAACCCAGTTCGAACACCTGTTCGGCGCGTACGCTGCGCACCGGCCCGAAACGCTCGCGGGTGTTGGCGCGGATCCAGCGGTCAAGCGCGAGGATCTCCTTGTCGTCCAAGCCCGAATACGCCTTGGCCACCGGCACCAGCGTGTCGCCGTCCCAGACGCCGAAGGTGTAGTCGGTGTACAGCGTGCTGCGCCGCCCATGGCCAGCCTGTGCGTACAGGAGCACCGCATCGATGGTGAGCGGATCGACCTTCCATTTCCACCAGTCACCGCGGCGTCGCCCAGCCAGGTAGGGTGAGCCGCGTCGTTTCAGCATCAGCCCTTCCACGCCACGTTCGCGTGCCATATCGCGCATCGCCGCCGCCTGCGCCCAGTCGACGGCGGCAACGTCGGGCGACAGCTGGATCCGCACATCGTCCAATGCGCCGATGACCGCGGCAAGCCGCGTACGCCGTTCCTGCAACGGCAGCTCACGCAGATCCGCGCCATCGTGCTCCAGCAGGTCATAGGCGAGCACGCGTACCGGCGTGTTGCGCAGAGTCGCTGCTCCTGGCTTGCGACGCTGGATGCGGGTCTGCAGGGCGGTGAATGCGCGCGGCAGGTTGGCGGTTTCGTCCCAGGCCAGCAGCTCTCCGTCCAGCACGCAGCCCTCCGGCAACGCCATCGCGGCGTGCTCGATCTCGGGGAAGCGGCCATCCAGTCGTTCCTCGCCACGGGACCACAGCGCGACTTCGCCACGCCGGCGCAGCAGCTGCAGGCGTATGCCATCCCATTTCCATTCCAGCAGCCAGTCGTCGATCGCGCCGAGGCGTTCGGCAGGATCGCCTTCCAGAGGGGAGGCGAGGAAGAAGGGGTAGGGCTGCTGGCGGTCGGACGGCAGCTCGTCCGGTGACAGCAGTTGAGCCAGCAGCCCGGGCGAGGGGACCCACTCGCCGAGCATGCGCTGGGCGATGCGTGCGATGTCCAGGCTGGACCATTCCGCCAGTGCCTGCTGTACCAGTCGCTGCGAAACGCCAACGCGCAGGGCGCCGGTCAGCAGCTTGTTGAACACCAGGCGTTCGCTGCTGCACAGCTGCCGCCACCCGGCGACGACCGCAGCGCGGCGTACTGTCTCGGGTTGGTTGGCCACGGCCAGCAGATGCTGTTCGATCCAATCAGCCAACGGGCGGTCGGCGGCTGGCTGCGATGGATCATCCAGCAGCAGGGTCAGCGTTTCGGCCAGGTCACCCACCTGTGCATAGCTGTCTTCCACCAACCAGGGGGGCAAGCCGGATTCTTCGGCAATCCAGCCGCGCAGTTCGCCGCTGGCGGCGATCTTCCGGCGTGCGCCGCCCACCTTGCCACCGCTGAGCAGGTACATCGCCCATGCCGCATCGTGCGCGCGCGCTTGGCGGAAGTAGTCGACCAGGGCTGCACGCTTGTCCAGCGTAGCCGTGCTGCGGTCCAGGCGCTGGTAGAGCGCAGCGAAGGCCTTCATTCCTCGCTCCCGAAATCGGTGCGGAAGGCTTCGGCAGCCACGCCGCGCTCGCGCAGGAACGGAATCAACGCATCGGTATTGCCATGGGTAGCGATCACCCGCTGCGCGCCCGTCTGTTCGATGGTCTGCAGCAGTGCTGGCCAATCGGCGTGATCGGAAATGACGAAACCGCGATCGACATTGCGGCGCCGCCGATTGCCGCGCAGCTGCATCCAGCCGGATGCGAAGCCCAGCTGGTGGCGGCCGAAGCGGCGCATCCAGGGCGTACCCGCAGCCGACGGCGGCGCGAGGATCAGCTGGCCGGCGGCATCAGGCTGGCGGCCCTGCTCGGCCACGGTGAGCGTCTCCAGCATCGGCACCCCGGCCTGCCGGTACACCGCCACGCCATTGGCGATGGCGCCGTGCAGCCAGGCTGGTCGATCGTCCAGCGGCAGCAGCTCGGCCAGCACCCGCTGTGCCTTGCCCAATGCGTAGCACAGCAGGATCGCGGCTTCGCCACGTTGTTCGCATTCGCGGCGCCACGCCACGATCTCTGCAGCCACCGCCGGCGTGTCCGGCCAGCGGTAGATCGGCAGTGCGAACGTAGCTTCAGTGATGAAGGTATCGCAGGGCACCACTTCGAACGGTGTGCAGGTCGGATCAGGCTGTCGCTTGTAGTCGCCGGAGGCTACCCATACCTGCTGCCCGTCGTCGATGCGTACCTGTGACGAACCGAGCACGTGGCCGGCCGGATGCAGCGATACCTGCACCTGCCCGAGGCGGAACGGCACACCCTCGGCATGCCCCTGCACCGGCACGTCACCCAGACGCCAGCGCAGGATCGGCAGGCTGCCTTCGCTGCAGTGGTACTCCCCCATGCCCGGGCGGGCATGGTCGCCGTGGCCATGGGTGATGACCGCGCGCGCTACCGGTCGCCACGGGTCGATATGGAAATCGCCGGCGGCGCAGTACAGCCCCTCCGGGCGCAGCACCACCAGATCGTCGTTGCCTGCCATGCGGTCACTGTGGCCTGCGTCTCGTGCAGAGGGTGAGAACCGGCCTGAACACGGGCTTGGCAGGCGATGCGGCACAATCGGGCCGCAGACCTCTTGCCGCCAGGATGGACCGGATGAGTGGACCCAGCTTCAGCAGCAACGCACCGTATGAAACCCATGTGGTGTTGAACCAGCCGCCGCCGTTCGCAGGGCGACAGTTGTGGACCGACGACGTGGCGCTGATGGAGGCCGTACAGCGCGAAGGCGCCGCCAGCTTCGCGCCGCGACTGGGTGTCTATGGTGCACTCGCCGGTGATGAACTGTACCGGCTCGGCTTCGATGCCAACCGTGATCGTCCGCGGCTGCGCACGCATGATGCACAGGGCCATCGCATCGACATCGTGGAGTTCCATCCGGCCTATCACCAGTTGATGGACACGGCAGAATCGCACGGTGTCGCTGGATTGTCCTGGCATGAGCCGCAGCCTGGCGCGCACGTGGCACGTGCGGTGTTGAGCTACCTGCATCACCAGGCCGAGGCGGGCACCAGCTGCCCGTTGACCATGACCCATGCGGCAGTGGCGGTACTGCATTCGCAGCCGCATCTGGCCGAGTGGGCGCGCAAGGCCGCTGCGCCGGTCTATGATCCGCGCGACGTGCCGGTGGCGGACAAGGCCGGCATCACCCTGGGCATGGGCATGACCGAGAAGCAGGGCGGCTCGGATGTCCGTGCCAACAGTACGCGCGCCGAACCGATCGATGGCGAGCGTTACCGTCTGGTCGGCCACAAGTGGTTCTTTTCCGCACCGATGTGCGATGGCTTCCTGGTGCTGGCGCAGGCGCCGGGAGGCCTGACCTGCCTGCTGATGCCGCGCCGGCTGGCCGATGGTGACCGCAATGCGTTCCGGTTGATGCGGCTGAAGGACAAGCTCGGCGATTGGGCCAACGCTTCCAGTGAGGTCGAGTTCTGCGGCGCACAGGCATGGCGCGTGGGCGAAGAGGGGCGCGGCGTGGCCACCATCATCGGCATGGTGATGATGACCCGCCTGGACTGCATGCTGGGTGCAGCGGCGGAGATGCGCATGGCGCTGGCGCAGGCGCTGCACCACGCACGTCATCGACGTACCTTCGGCAAGCTGCTGGTCGAGCACCCGCTGATGACCAACGTGCTGGCTGATCTGGCGCTGGAGTCGGAAGCGGCCACGGTGTTGGCGATGCGGATCGCGCGCGCGGTGGATCGCGCCGGTGTGGATGCCAATGAAGCCGCGATGGCGCGGTTGGGGACGGCACTGGGCAAGTACTGGCTGTGCAAGCGCGCGCCCGCCTTCGTCAATGAAGCGCAGGAATGCCTGGGCGGTGCGGGCTACGTGGAGGAGTCGATGCTGCCGCGCCTGTACCGGCAGGCACCGTTGAATTCGATCTGGGAGGGCAGCGGCAACATCCAGTGCCTGGATGTGTTGCGTGCGCTGGCGCGTGAACCGGAGGCGATGGCAGCGCTGCGCGGTGAGCTGGCATCGGTGGCTGACCGTGATGGGCGCTATGCAGCGGCATTGCAGCGTTGGGCAGCGGCACCGCCACCGGAGGAAGCGCAGGCGCGGCTGTTCTGCGAGCGCACTGCGCTGCTGCTGCAGGCGGCGCTGCTGCTGCGTGCGCGCAGCCCGATGGCGGAGGCATTCGTGCGTAGCCGGCTGGAAGGGGAGCACGGGCTGGCGTTCGGGACGCTGCCGGCGGGGGTGGAGCTGACGGCGATGCTGGCGCGCGCGCTGCCGTAGGAGGCGGCCAACGACGGAGCCCCTCGTGGTGGGCGCTGATACTGATGGGTGGGCCGCGCCGGTAGATCGCGCAGGGGGCGCTGCAAGTACGTCCATGTAAGCTCGGGCGCGCCATCCATGGCGCTTACGCCCCTGCGCAACCTACCCGCGCGTCCGTGGACACTTTCCGTACGCGTCCACCACGGAATCAACAGAAAGAGCAGAGAGCGAAAAGCAGAAAAGCCGCGGCAGTGCCGCGGCTTTTCCTGTGCAGCCGAGCCGATGCTCGGCTGGTCGGTAGCGCCGGGCCATGCCCGGCGAACGAACCGTTAGTGCTTGGCTTCTTCCTTGGCGGCGTTGGCCTTGGCGTCATTGGCGACATCGCGGGCCTTGTCGGCGACCTTCTGTGCGGCGTTCGCAGTGGCGTCGCTGGCATGTGCGGCGGCATCGGTTGCGGCGTCCTTGGCCTTGTCGGCGGCGTTGGCGGTGGCGTCTGCAGCCTTGTCCAGCGCCTGCTGGGTATCGGCGGCGGCCTGCTCGGACGCGGCAGCGGTCTTGTCGGCGGCGTCGCGGGTGGCTTCGGCGGCCTTGTCCACGGCGTCACGGGCGGCAGCGCCTGCGCTGTCGGCAGCCTGCTGTGCGTCCTGCTTGGCCTGTTCGGCTTCGGGGCCCTTGCAGGCGGCCAGGGCCAGCAGCAGGGAGGCGGCCAGCAGGGTGGTGGTGATCGGACGAATCTTCATGGCGGTCTCCGGTACTGCAATGGATGGGGACGCCAGCCTATTCATGCCGTTGTGAAGACGGGGTCGCGATGCAGCGGCTCAGTCGCGCGCATTCGAAAAAAGAAAAAGCCGCTGGCGAACCAGCGGCTTTTCCAGAACAGCGTGAAGAAAGAAGTTATTACTTCTTGGCTTCTTCAGCAGCGTCCTTGGCCTTCTCAGCGGTGCCTTCAGCAGCCTTGGCAGCGTCAGCAGCGGCGCCGGCAGCGGCGTCGGTGGCAGCAGCGCCAGCCTGGGCAGCAGCGTCAACCGAAGCGTCAGCAGCGGTGGCGGCGGTGTCAGCGGCCTGCTGGGCAGCGTCGGCGGTCTGGGCGCCAGCAGCGGCGGCCTGGTCGGCAGCAGCCTGGGCTTCGGTGGCGGCTTCGTTGGCCGAAGCAGCGGCGTCCTGGGCAGCTTCCTGCTTCGAGCAGGCGGCCAGGGCCAGAGCCAGGGACATCGCGACCAGCAGCTTGTTGATGCTCATTGTGTGAATCCTCGTCGTTAGAATTAGGCAACGCGCATGCTGCGCGCCGACAACATGATGACAAGCCAAGATTGGGTGTCAAGCGATCCCGCATTCATTTTTGCGAAATCATCGTTAAATCTTTTTAAATCAATTCGATGGCGATTGCGGTTGCTTCGCCGCCGCCGATGCACAGGGTGGCAATGCCGCGCTTGCCACCGCGCGTGCGCAGGGCGTTGACCAAGGTCACCACCAGGCGTGCACCGGAGGCACCGATCGGATGGCCCAGCGCGCAGGCGCCACCATTCACGTTGAGCTTGTCGTGCGGAATGCCCAGTTCGCGCATCGGCGCCATCGCCACCACGGCGAAGGCTTCATTGATCTCGAACAGATCGACCTGGTCCAGCGACCAGCCGGTCTTGTCCAGCAGTTTGTGCAGCGCGCCGATTGGGGCGGTGGTGAACCACTCCGGTTCCTGCGAATGGGTCGCGTGGCCGACGATGCGGGCCAGCGGGGTGATGCCGCGAGCGGCTGCATCTTCCTCGGTCAGCAGGACCACTGCAGCAGCGCCGTCGGAGATGCTGGAGGAACTGGCGGCGGTGACGCTGCCGTCCTTCTTGAAGGCCGGGCGCAGGGTCGGGATCTTGGCGATGTCCGAGCGGCCCGGCTGCTCGTCGGTGGCGACCTCGATCTCGCCCTTGCGGGTGGCGACCTTCACCGCGACGATTTCATCGGCGAACGCACCGTTGGCCTGCGCCGCCTGCGCGCGCTTGACCGATTCGATGGCGTAGGCGTCCTGCTCTTCGCGGCTGAACTGGTATTTGTCCACGGCGCATTCGGCGAATTCACCCATCGCCTTGCCGTCATAAGCGTTGACCAGGCCATCGTGGGCCATGTGATCGACCGCCTGGAAGTTGCCGAAGCGGTTGCCGGTGCGCGAGTTCGGCAGCATGTGCGGCGCGTTGGACATCGATTCCATGCCGCCGGCGACAACGATGCTGGCCGAACCGGCCTTGATCAGGTCATGACCGAGCATGATGGTCTTCATGCCCGAGCCGCACACCTTGTTCAGCGTGGTGGCACCGGTAGACAGCGGGATGCCGGCAGCGATCGCCGCCTGGCGGGCGGGCGCCTGGCCGAGGTTGGCCGGCAGCACGCAGCCCATGAGGACTTCGGAAACGTCGCTGGCCGGGATGCCCGACTGTTCCAGGGCGGCAGCGATGGCGGCCGCGCCGAGGGTCGGGGTCGGCACGCCGTTGAACTGGCCGAGGAAGGAGCCGATGGCGGTGCGCTTGGCGGCGGCGATGACGATGTTGGACATGGCAATCTCGTTGATGCGTAAGCAATGTTCGGAAAGGAGACCGGGGGCCGTTGGATGTGCCCCGGTTTCCCGGCAGACTGCGTGGGGGTCGACCCAAGTATAGAGGGTCGGGGAGGGCCGCCGCTGGGCGCGGCCGCACGCCTGCCGGGATGAAGGCAGGACAACGTTCATGGGAAGGAATCGATGGAACGCACGATGATGGTGAGGTCTGTCCTGGGAACCGCGCTGGCGGTAGCGCTGACGGCCTGTGGTGGAGGTGGCGGGGGCGGCAACGTGCGCATCGATACCCCGCCACCACCGCCGCCACCGACTACCCCGCCACCGACGACGCCGCCCCCGGTCAAACCGCAGGAGCCGGCCTTCGACGCGCATCTGTCAGTCACCAATGCGCGCGCCGCGCAGGCTGCCGGCCTGACCGGCCAGAACGTGCGCATCGGCATCGTCGACTCCGGCGTGCAGCGCAATGCGGTGGCGTTGAATGGCCGGGTGCTGGCCAACCTCAACTACATCGATCCGGCCAGGAACAATCTGGGTGTCGATGATGTGGTCGGCCACGGCACCGCCGTGGCCAGCCTCGCCGCCGGCGCGGCAACGGGCTCCTGGCCGGGTGGCATCGCGCCAAAGGCGCAGATCGTGTCGGCACGGATCATTGCCGACAAGCCGCCCGTCGATGACGGCAGCGGCAAGGGCAATTCTTTCAGCGGCCCGCTGGGCGTGGCCCAGGTCCACCAGGACCTGATCAGCTACAACGTGAAGGTGATGAACAATTCGTGGGGCGGCCTGTACTGGACCGACCTGCCGACCACCGCGCAGGTGGCCGCCGAATATCGCCCCTTCGTGATCAACCATGGCGGGCTGGTGGTGTTCGCCGCGGGCAATGATGGCCGCAGCGAGCCGAGCAGCCTGGCCGCACTGCCCAGCCAGCAGGGCGTGGCCGGCACGCTGCCGGCTGCCGACCTGGAGCGCGGCTGGCTGGTGGCCACCGCCGTGGATCCGTATGCGCCCGGTACGCTGGCCAGCTATGCCAATGCCTGTGGCCAGGCGGCCCGCTACTGCCTGGCGGCGCCCGGCAGCGCGGTCTACCCCGATGCCAACGGTGGCAGCTACTACTGGAACTACGGCACGTCATTCGCGGCGCCCTTGATTTCCGGTGCGGCGGCGCTGGTCTGGGAGCGCTTCCCGTACTTCAGCAACGATCTGGTGCGGCAGACCCTGCTGGGTACCGCCAAGGACATCGGTGCGCCGGGCGTGGATCCGGTGTTCGGCTACGGCCTGCTCGACATCGGTCGTGCGATCAACGGTCCGGGTCGTTTCGACTGGGGTGATGTGGTCGCCAACGTGGATCTGGCCTCGACCGGCTCGGCGTGGCGCAACGATATCGTCGGCAGCGGCGGGCTGGTCAAGCAGGGCGGGGGCACCCTGGTGCTGGCCGGCAACAACAGCTACACCGGTGCCACCCGCATCGAACGCGGCATCCTGTCGCTGCAGAACGGTGGCGTGATCCGTTCCAACGTGACCATCCTCGGCCAGTCCGATCCGGATTCGACCGGCCTGCAGTTCAATGGCGGCACGCCCCGCGTGATCGGCAATGTGGTCAACGGCAGCAGCGTATTCCTCACCACCGGCAACACCACTGGCACCATCGAGGGCAACTACACCCAGCAGGCCGGCGCACAGTTGATGATCGCACTGGGCGCCAATGCGCTGCAGGTCACCGGCAATGCCGCGATCGACGGTGGCGTGCGCGTGCATGGCTTCGTTTCCGGCTACGTGCCACAGAACGGCAGCCGGCAGGACCTGATCCATGCGGCAGGCGGACTCAGCGGCACCTTCAGTACGCCGGCTACCTCCAGTGGCCTGCAGGGGCTGTCATTGCTGCAGAGCAGCTACGGCTATGACAGCAACAACGCGTGGTTGAACCTGACCCAGGTCAGCGTCACCGCAGCGGCCAGCGGCCTGGGGGCGTCCGCCCAGGCGGCAGCACAGCGCCTGGAAGGTGCATTCGCAGCGCTGGACAAAAACGCAGGCCTGCAGGGATCGGCCTTTGGTGCAGCGGCCGGTGCCCTGCAGTGGACCGGCGGTGGCCCGCAGGGCCTGGCCGCCAGCCTGCAGAGCCTGTCCGGTCAAGCGCATGCGCGAGCCGAAGCAGCGACCTTCGACAGCATCGACATGTCGCGGCGTGCGATCGCCGAGCGCTTTGATCGTGTACAGGCCGCACCGCGCCTGCGCGGGAGCTGGCAGAGCGCGCTGGGTGAGGCGGGGCAGGGCAGCTTTGCCGGCAACGCTGCCGACAGCCGGGGCTGGATGGCCGGCCAGGATCTGCCACTGGGCAGCAACGGCCTGATGGGCGTGGCGTTTGGTGAGACCCGCAGCAATGGTGGCAGCAGTTTCGGCGGTGATCGTGGGCGTGATCGCCAGGCGCAGGCACAGTTGTATGCCGGCTGGAATCTGGGACGTGGCTACGCGCTGGCCCAGGTGGGGAGCGGACAGTTCACCCGCGCGCTGGATCGTCAGCTGCTGCTCGGTGCGGGTGCCTATGGTGTCTCCGCGCGGTACGGCGGCCGTTTCAGCAGTGCCAGCGTGGAGGGCGGGTACCGGCTGGGGCGTGCGGGCGCATCGATGACGCCCTACGTCGGTGCCAGCACCACGCGTGTGGAGACCGACGCCTTCAATGAACTCGGCGGCTTTGGTTTCGGCCTGCGGGGCGATGCCAACCGCGTGCAGCGCAGCCAGATGCTGGCCGGTATCCGCGGCGAGCGCGGCTGGGGGCGTTGGACGCTGCGTGGGCATGCCGAATGGCAGCAACGGCTTGATGGTGCGGATGCGGACTGGCAGGCCAGCTTCGTCGGCGTCGATGCCTGGGCGCCGTTGGCGGGCTGGAACGCGCCGCGCGGCAGTGCGCTGATCGGCGTGGCGCTGGAATCGTGGTGGGGCCGCAATGGGCGCCTGAGCCTGGGCTTCGACCAGCGCGTTGGTGGCGAAGATGCGCGGCAGGCCGCCTTGCGCTACAGCACCGGCTTCTGAAGGACGGCTCGCGCCGGGTCATGCCCGGCGCGACATCGGCAGGTTCAACCGCCGCGCAGGTTGCCCAGGCGCGGGGTGCTGCGGCCCAGCGGCATCTTCAGCTTGCCGATCGACAGGATGCGGCTTTCGGCGATGCGGTCGGCGGCACGCTGCGGCGCGATGTTCTCGCGCTGCGACAGTTCGAAGATGCGGGTGAGGTTGTGGTAGATGCTGCGGATCAGGCGCATTGCGCGTTCACGGTTGTAACCGTCGATCTCCAGCGACACGTTCATCACGCCACCGGCGTTGACTGCATAGTCCGGCGCATACAGGATGCCGCGCGCATGCAGCTCGTCGCCGATTTCCAGGCTCGACAGCTGGTTGTTGGCGGTGCCGCAGATGATCTTCGCCTTGATCCGCGGCAGCGTGTCGGCGTTGATCGCACCTTCCAGCGCGCACGGTGCGAACACGTCGGCGTTCACCTCGTGGATCTCATCCGGCTTGACTGCTTCGGCGCCGAAATCGCTGACCGCGCGATCAACCAGCGCGCTGTCCAGGTCGGTGACGTACAGCTTGGCACCGCGGTCGCGCAGCAGCTTCACCAGTTCCATGCCGATGTGGCCCAGGCCCTGCACGGCGATGCTGGTCTTGCCCACTTCCTCATGGCCGAACTTGAAGCGCATCGACGCCATCAGTGCCTGCAGCGCACCGTAGGCGGTGAACGGGGCGGGATCGCCGGAGCCACCATGGACCTGGTGCACGCCGGTCACGAACTGGCTTTCCAGGTAGATGTTCTCCATGTCGTTGACGTCGGTTCCGACGTCCTCGGCGGTGATGTAGCGCCCGCCCAGCGAATCGACATAGCGGCCGAAGGCACGGAACAGCACCTCGGTCTTGTCCACTTTGGGGTCGCCGATGATCACCGCCTTGCCGCCACCCACGTTGAGGCCGGCCAGTGCATTCTTGTAGGTCATCGTCCGGCTCAGCCGCAGCGCATCGGCCAGCGCCTCGTCGGTGCTGGCGTAGGGGCGCATGCGCACGCCGCCCAGGGCCGGGCCGAGGGTGGTGTTGTGGATGGCGATGATCGCCTTCAGGCCGGCGTCGTGGTTGTGGCAGAACACCACCTGTTCGTGGCCGGTGGTGGCGAGGGTTTCGAATAGCATGGCGTCTCCGATGGCGCGATCAGCGGCGAACTGCAGCGAACGGCCAGTGAACGGTAGGGTCCCAAAACAAAAAAAGCGACGTCGTCGGTGCAGGGGGACGGGTCGCGCGGCGCCATTCTAGTCCATTCCCCCGGCCGGTGCCGCCGACATCGGTGGCCTTCCGGTTAAAGAAGATGAAAGTTCGGCCGATGCTGCGACGACGGCGGGTGGCCGGATTCGCGTGAAGAGGCAGGGCGGTCAGTGACGGCAAGGGCACCACAACGACAGGGCGGGCGGCGATGACGCCGGCCTGGTGGCGATCACTGCGTGGCTGGCTGGCGCGCTCGACCGGGACGGCACCGTCCCGGTTGGCGGCGGCGTCGCGGCAGGCGGTGGCGGCGGCTGCGGCCAGCCTGCAGGGCGAGGCTCTGCCTTCGGCCGAGATCGCTGCACATCTGCAGCGTGGCCTGCATGCGCTGGCCCTGTACCCGCGCCTGGCCGGTGAATCCACAGCGGTGCAGGCTGCGGGGTTGGGCGAGGCGGTGGCGCGCGCGCTGCAGGACCGGGACTGGGCGGCCCGTCAGCTGCCGCGCCGCCCGCAACTGCTGCCGCAGCTGATCCAGACGGTCAACGACGATGCTGCGTCGGCGCGGGTGATGGCGGCGATCATCGGCCAGGACCCGGTGCTGACCGGCAACCTGCTGCGCATCGCCAACAGCCCGGCCTACAAGGTGCACGAGCGCCCGGTGGAAAGCCTGCAGCGGGCGGTGACGCTGGTCGGTACCGAAGGCGTGCGACAGATCATCAGCGCAGTTCTGGTGCAGCCGGTGATGCAGGTGCAGTGCGAGGTGTTTCCGCAGTTCAGCACGATCATCTGGGAGCACGCACTGCTGGCCTCGCGCGCAGCCGCTGACCACGCGCGCACGGTCACTTTCGGCGATGCCTTCGCCGCCCAGTGGCTGGGCCTGGTACAGGGGCTGGGGGCCGCGCTGGTGATGCGCCAGCTGCTGCAGGAAGCGCAGGCACGCGATGAAACGGTGGAGCCGGCGCTGGCGCTGCAGCTGCTCCAGCAGTGGTCACTGCCGTTGGCGCAACGCGTGGCCGCGGCCTGGGAGCTGCCCGAGCCGGTGCACCAGGCGCTGGCGCCCGAGGCGGATGGCCCGCTGGCCGACAGCCTGCGCCTGGCCAGCGCGGCCGCAGCGGCCAGCCTGCTGTGCCGGCACGGACATGCCAGCCAGAGTCGCATGCTGGCCCTGCTTGAACAGTTGCCTTCGGCGCCGCCGCATGCGCTGCGCTGGATCTGGCGGCGCCTGCATGGGCGCAGCGTGGAAACACGGGATGACGCCGGACAGGAAGAGGCGGATCCTGCGCCCTGAGCGCTACAGCTGCGATTCCACCGGCAGCCAGCTGATCACCCGCGACAACCAGCGTTTGCGCGCCGTTGCCCCCGGCTCGGCCTCCACCCAGTGCGGTGGCGGTTCGCGCTCCAGCCAGCGCAACCGGCGACGGTCATCCAGCGCCAGCCACCAGCTGTGCCTGGGATCAGCCAGGCGCAGGTACTCGTCCCGCAGCTGTGCGCCCAGCACCGGATCGTCGAACAGCACGCCCATCTCGGTGTTCAGATAGGCCGAGCGCGGGTCGAGGTTGAACGAACCGACAAAACCGCGGCGGTCATCGACCAGGAACGCCTTGGTATGCAGGCTGGCGCCGCTGCTGCCGAACACGCCGGCATCGCCGGACTGCCCTTGTGCCTTCAGTTCGTAAAGGTGGACGCCGGCTTCAAGCAACGGCACGCGGTAGCCCATGTAGCCACCATGTACGGCGGCGACGTCATTGGCGGCCAGTGAGTTGGTGACCACGCCGACCTGCACGCCCCGCCCGGACATGGCCGAAAAGCCATCCAGGCCCTCGTTGCCGGGAACGAAGTAGGGCGAGATCAACAGGGCCTTGTGCCTGGCGGCCTGCAGCTCGCTGATCAGGGTCGACACCAGCCAGGCAGCGCGATCGTCCTTGCGGTGCTTCATCGGCGGGTCGGACACGATGCGCACTGCACCGCTCCAGCGCAGCGGCTCGGGGCTCGGGCGCTGGCGCTTGCGCGATTCGGCCACGCGCGCCAGGTACGGCAGGGCCACGTCCCGCTGCGCCTCATGGTCCGATTCGCGCACCAGCAGGCGCAGTTGTGCGTCGGTATGGAAGGCAAGCGCGGATACCGGAATGGCGGTTTCGCTGTTCCAGTAGTCGTCGAAGATGCGGTTGGCCTGCTCCACGGCGGGGCCGGCGACCAGCAGGTCCAGATCCTGGAAGTTCACATCGGTGCGCGCGCTGAAATACTCCTCGCCGATGTTGCGGCCACCGACGATCGCGACGCGGCCATCGGCGATCCAGCTCTTGTTGTGCATGCGGTGGTTCACGCTGAAGAAGCGCTGCACCATCTCCACCATGCGCAGGATGCCGGTCCGGTTGCGGAACGGGTTGTACAGGCGGATCTCGATGTTCGGATGCGCATCGAGTGCCATCATCAACGCGTCCTTGTCCTTGGCGTTCATGTCGTCAAGCAGGATGCGCACGCGCACGCCGCGCTCGGCGGCGTCGTACAGCGCCTTGGCCATCAGATGGCCGATCAGGTCGTCGTGCCAGATGTAGTACTGCAGGTCCAGGCTGCGGCCTGCATGCGCGGTGATCATCGCGCGCGCGGCGAAGGCATCCATGCCATCACTGAGGAACGCCACGCCGGACTGCCCGGGGTGTGCGTCCTGCAGCGGCACGATCTGCTGGTCGATGCGGGTCTGCGCCGGCTGCAGTGGCAGCACATGCGAGGGTGCGCCCTGTGCCTGCGGGGTGAGGTGGTCGGCCAGCAGCAGCCCGGACAGGACCAGCAGCAACAACGCGGCGAGGATGATCGCAGCGACGCGCGGCAGGCGTCGCCACAGGGGCTTGGGCAGGCTCATGCCCCGATGGTAGATCCACGCCATGCGTGGATGAAAGCCAATAGACCCGCTGCAGTAGATCCACGCCATGCGTGGATGACAGGGACTTCGCGGTCAGAAGCGCTCGTCGCTGCCCAGGTAACGCCACTGCCCCGCAGGCAGCGGTCCCAGTGCCACGCGGCCAATCCGCAGCCGACGCACGGCCGCGACCTGCAGGCCGGCAGCGGTGACCGCCACGCGCAGGCCCTTGGCCGTCAGGCCCTTGCCGGCGAAGCGCAGGCGCTGCTCGCTCTGCCAGCTGACCTTGGCGCGGCCCGATTCCTGCTGCAGCCGCGCCATCAGCCAGGGGCCGCGCTCGGGACCGCCTTCGGCCACTTCGATCAGGTATTCCTGCTCGGTGCGGCCCAGGTTGCGCTGCAGGTAGGCCAGCGTGGCCGGGTCCTGGCTGACCACCACCAGCCCGCTGTCGCTGGCCGGAAGCGAGGCGGCCAGCTGCAGGCCGTGGAAGTGACGCTGCAGCGGGCGGATGTCGCTGGCATCAAGTTCGCTGCGGCTGTCACTGCTGACCAGCGCACACAGGGTTTCAGCGGCAACGCCTGCCGGCTTGTGCAGCAGCATGCTGACCCGCTCGGCCTTTTCATCGCTGGCCTGCTCGGCCACGACGATCACCGCGCTGTCATCGACCGGGCGCTGCGGCTGCTCGACCACCTCGCCATTGACGCTGACCCAGCCGCCTTCGATGTAGCGCCGCGCTTCACCGCGCGGGATGCCGAGCAGGGCGGACAGGCGTTTGTCGAGGCGGATCGGTTCCATGGCGGAAAGGTCAGGCAGGGGGCGCGCAGTGTAGCCGCTGCGGCCGGTCAGCGCTGGCCGCGGTTGGCCAGCTCGGTCAGGTACAGGCGGGTATCGAACTCCAGCTGCAGGTACTCCGGCTCCATGTGCTGGCACAGCTGGTAGAAGGCCTTGTTGTGATCGGCTTCCTTCAGGTGGGCCAGTTCATGCACCACGATCATGCGCAGGAACGCCGCTGGTGCCTGGCGGAACACGGTGGCGATGCGGATCTCGCGGCTGGCCCTGAGGCGACCGCCGTGCACGCGGGAGATGGCGGTATGGGTGCCCAGCGCATGCTTGATCACTTCCAGCGTGTTGTCGTAGCAGACCTTGTTGAGCGGCACCGACTTGCGCAGGTAGCGGTCCTTCAGCTCCTGCGTGTAGTCGTACAGCTGGCGGTCGCTGCGCACCTCGTGCGGATCGGGATAGCGCTGCTGCAGCCAGGGGCCGAGCTTGCCCTGCGCCAGTAGTTCACTGACCTGGGCGACCAGGGGTTCGGGATAGCCGGTGAGGTACTTCAGGACTGCCATGCAGGGGCGGCGGGGCGTCGGTAGAATGGGGCATCCAAGATTACACGCGGTACGCATCGACCATGGCAAAGCCCAACGCGCTGCAGGAACAATTGCTCAAGGCCGGCCTGGCCAAGAAGTCGCAGGCCAGCGCTGCCGCGAGCGCGCAGGCCAAGGCCCGGCAGGGCAAGGCCGAATCGACCTCGGCCGATGTCCAGCGCGAGGCTGAACGGGCCCGCGCCGAGAAGGTCGAGCGCGACCGCGCACTGGCCGCCGAGCGCAATGCCCAGGCCAGGCAGGCTGAACAGAAGGCCCAGGCCCGGCAGATCATCACGGCCCATGCCGTGCCTCACAAGGGCGACGACGAGTACCGCTTCAGCGATGGCGCGGCGATCCGCACCCTGCTGATCGACCCCAAGCTGCGCAAGGCGCTGTCGGTGGGCGTGCTGGTCATCGTTGCCCACGGCGAGGGCTACGCCCTGCTGCCGCGCGCCGCTGCCGAAAAAGTGCGTGAACGCGCCCCGGAGGCGATCATCGTCGACCACGGCCAGCCGGGCTCGACCGCCGAGATCTCCACCGGCAATGCCGAGGACGACGCCTACTACGCGCAGTTCCAGGTGCCGGACGACCTGGTCTGGTAAGCCAAAAAGGGGACGGAGGGGATTAAGCCGCAAATGGCCTGCTCCGGCCCGTCTGCCTTCTGCTCAGCTTGCTGAAGGCCTGCCGGTCATGGCTCGGCGCTACCGTTTACTGCGCGGTGTATTGTCCCCATATCAGGCGACACACCTGCGGAGGATGGCCATGGCCACCGGTTGGGCGGGAGACGGCGCGGTCCAGGACCAGATCGACGCCACCGTCGACGATGCGATCGCCCGCGCGCGGCGCCAGCTGCGCGAGGGTCCTGGTCTGGAACATTGTGAGGAATGCGACGCGCCGATCCCGTTGGCGCGGCGCCAGGCCGTGCCCGGGGTACGGCTGTGCGTGGCGTGCCAGCAGGCGCATGACGACGAAGCGCAGGCGCATGCCGGCTACAACCGGCGTGGCAGCAAGGACAGCCAGTTGAGGTAAAGGTTGTTCGGCAGGGCTTGCAGCCCTGCACCTGCCGAAGCCTTCAAGCCAAGGCAACAGCAACAGCAAAAGCTGGCATTCCGTGGGGGGGCGGGGCGGTGTCGGAGTGCGGGGACGCCGCAAGTACGTCCTTGTAGGCTTGGCAGCCGCATCCATGCGGCTGACACCCCGCAATCCGACACCGCCCCACCTCTGACAGATCCCCGCGATCGGGTAGATCCACGCCATGCGTGGATGAAATCTGTCAGATATCGATAGTCAAATTGGGGTCAGAGCCCGTTGCGCAGCAACGGGATCCGACCCAGTGCCGTTCCTGTAGATCGCGGAAATCTGTCGAAGGCGGGGTGGGTCCGGTGGCGGGAGTGTCAGCCGCATGGATGCGGCTGCCAAGCCCCCAGGGTGAAGTGACCCCCGAGACTTGGACGGGGTCAGGCGGCCGATTGGGCCTGCTCCCGGTACTTTACCGGGCTCAGACCTTTCAGTTTCAGTTTGATGCGCTCTTCGTTGTAGTACTGGATGTATTCCACCAGCCCAGCCTCCAGACTCTCGAGGCTGTCA